>CAMWON010000001.1 GCA_947175875.1 uncultured Alphaproteobacteria bacterium
TTGGACAAATGGGCCCATCATCAAAATGCAATGAAGATTGCTACATTGACATTATTGAAACGGATATTGAATCAAAATATCCGGGGCTTTTGCGCATTTTACTCCGCGACAGAACAACCGGTCGTAATATCATATGGGCATGCGACGAATACAGAAAGCATGGCGAACAATATACCGCCGACCATGAAATAACAATCAAACAAATCACTGGAAAAAACACTAGACTAATACGACCGCGCATTGCAAAAAGCCGCGAAGAATGTCGCACGCGTACCCGCAAATCCGCCGAGGTATTTACACCAGCGTTTATCATTGCGGAAATGCTTAATTATTGCGACGAACAATGGTTTGGGGTCGCCGACACTTTCAACACTTTAAAAGACAAAGACTGGACTGCTAATCCAAACAAAATCCCATTTAAAAACACATCCGACTGGCAACGCTATGTAGATTCACGCCGGCTGGAAATAACCTGTGGCGAAGGGCCATATTTGACATCCCGCTATGACACAACCACTGGTGATTATATCCCGGTGGAACGGCGAATTGGCATTCTAGACCGGAAACTGCGCGTTGTAGACGAAAACACAACCAATGAATCCGAATGGCTGAAATGGGTTATTCGTGCATATTGCGCCACATATGGATATGAATATCAGGGTGACAACCTGTTGTTGGCACGCGAAAACCTGATTTGGACTTTTATTGATAATTATAAATGCCGTTTTAATAAAGACCCTGACCTGGACACGATAAAAAACATTGCCAGAATTATCTCATGGAACATTTGGCAGATGGATGGTCTGACCACATGTGTCCCCTGTTTTGGCGACGAAAGATGTCGCATTCAATTATCCCTTTTTGGTGGCCTGATCCCGGACGAGGGACAACCACAACTGTGCCAGATAAAGAATTGGCGCAGTAAAACAATCCATAACTTCCAAGATTTAAAAGGAGCAAAATCAATGAAATTTGATTTCTGTATTGGGAATCCACCATATCAAGAAACAAAAAACAAAACAGAAACTCAAACACAGGCAAATTCCAACTGGATATATCAATTCTTTCAGTTCGAAGCTGATAAGATAGCAAATTGTTCCTGTTTAATTTATCCGTTTGGCGGATGGTTTGATGCCCCATCCAGACTAAATGGCCTTGGGAACAAATTACTTACAGATAGAAAGACTGTCCTTATACGTGCTTATGAGGGCACAACAGATAAAAGAGCTTGGTACAGACAGGATAAGCAACCAAATCCTGTATTTGGTTCAAATGTAAATTTATCCGCCGGGGTATCGATCGTTCTTCGAAACAATAAAGAAAATGATAGTTTTGTATACTCCAATCGCATTTATTCTGATACTGAAGTTACCGTTCCTTTCGACCGAATAGAAGATATAACACCAAACCCAGTATTCATCGGCATAAACAATAAACTGGTTGGTAATAAACTAAACACCAGAATCAAGAAAGGGATTTTTGATATAGAATCAGACTTTGTTGAAAAGAATCCAAACAAAGTATCTTTTAATAAAGATGATTGGGATACCCCGGTACAGCTTCTGACAAATGATAAATCTGGTTCATCGGGTAGAGCAAAGTTATATTGGACGGATGTAAAACATATTCCAAAAGGTAGAGAATACTTCGATATGTACAAAGTCATCATGACATCAGCATACCCAAAACAAAAATTGGTTTCTGGGGTTTATACTCTAGAAAACGTAAAAAAGCGTATAGAGGAATTGGTTGAGGTGCTGCCGCCTAATTCTGCATTTGGTAGAAGTCGTTTAGCTCTGTTTATGTCAAAAAAACAAACAGAATGTGAAAACTTTATAAAATACACAAAGACGGACTTTTTTGCTGGCCTGGTATTACAAGAACCAAATCGAAGCTCTTCATTTGGATATGTTATACCAGACCAAGATTTCTCAGATAATTCTGATATTGATTGGTCGAAACCTGTCGAAGATATAAACAAGCAATTATACAAGAAATATCAACTAGATAAATCAGAAATAGAATTTCTTGAATCCGGCGCACAAGAGGTTGCATAATGGCAAAACTTAACATTAAAACGACCAAACATGTTGAACCGCGGTGTTACGCTTATACGACGCCTGATGTCAAATCGAATGATGGATACACAAAAATCGGCTTTACCGAGCAAGATGTAAAAAACCGCATTTATCAACAGACCCACACGGCCAATGTTTCGGCGATACTTCATTGGCACGAGGCCGCAATCTATAACGACGGCACCGGTGATTCTTTCCGGGATACAGATTTTCATACATATTTGATTAAAAATGATATTCAACGCATACCGAACACAGAATGGTTCAAGGTGTCACCCGATGCATCACATGAAATGTTTTTCAAGTTCCGTGACAATCGTGGAATCTTAGAGTCGGCCAGCGCAATTCCATACAAATTACGCAACGAACAGGCGAAAGCCGTCACAGATACAACCGATTATTTCACCATGAATTCCGATGACAATCCTGAATTTCTGTGGAATGCAAAGCCACGTTTTGGCAAAACACTATCCACATATGCATTATGCACACGGATGAATGCACAAAAGGTTCTGATTGTGACGAACCGCCCGGCAATCGCCAATTCTTGGTATGATGATTATGTAAAGTTCCTGGGCACTGAATCAGGTTATTATTTCGTTAGCCAGGTTGACAGCTTAAAAAACAAACCATATGTCCTTAGCCGCGATCAATATACCGCCCATATCAGCAATCCCAATCACAAGGGGTGTATCGAATTTGTATCCCTGCAAGATATGAAAGGCTCAATCTATTTCGGTGGGCAATACGATAAACTGCGCGAGGTACACGACCTTGAATGGGATATCCTGGTTATTGACGAGGCACATGAAGGCGTTGACACCTTTAAGACAGACATAGCATTTGACCAGATACATCGAAAATATACCCTGCATCTATCTGGGACACCGTTTAAAGCCCTGGCCAACAGCAAATTCGAAGAACAGGCTATATTCAACTGGACCTATGCAGATGAACAACAGGCCAAGCGCAACTGGAACCCAGACAGCGAAGAAGAAAACCCATATGCCACATTACCGGGTCTAAATCTTTATACATATCAAATGTCGGAAATTATCCGCGATAAATTGCAAGCCGGCGCAGACTTTAATGACGATGGCGAAACGGAAGAATACGCATTTGATTTAAATGAATTCTTTGCAACAAACGCAAACGGTACATTTAAATACGATTCCGATGTCGATAAGTTCTTAGACGCATTGGTCACACAGAGCAAATTTCCATTCTCTACCCCCCAATTACGTGATGAATTAAAGCATACATTCTGGCTGCTTAACCGTGTGGACAGTGCCCGTGCCTTGGCTAAAAAACTGCAATCGCATCCGGTATTCAAAGAATATGAAGTCATCTTGGCCGCCGGCGATGGAAAACTTGATTTCGATTCCGAAAACAAAAAATCATATGACAAGGTGGTGCAAGCCATAAAAACACATGATAAAACAATAACCTTGTCTGTTGGACAATTAACAACCGGTATCACTGTCCCAGAATGGACGGCTGTATTAATGCTCAGCAATGTTAAAAGTCCATCCCTTTATATGCAGGCGGCATTTCGCGCACAAAATCCGTGTTTATTCCACAAAAACGGCGAATTTTACCGCAAAGAAAACGCATACGTATTTGACTTTGACCCGGCACGAACCTTGGAAATATTCGAAGAATTCGCCAACGATCTGTCTATAAATACCGCCAGCGGTCGTGGCGACATGGACACGCGCAAACAAAACGTTCGTGAATTATTAAACTTTTTCCCGGTATACGGTGAAGACAATGACGGGGAAATGATTACCCTGGATGCAGAACAGGTATTATCAATACCCCGCAAAATCCACGCGACCGAGGTTGTTCGCCGTGGATTTATGAGCAATTTCCTGTTCCAGAACATCAGCAATATATTTAACGCCCCACAGGCAATCGTGGACATTATTGCACAATTTGAACCAGTCAAAGAACCGTTGCCAATAACCCCGAAAACCAAGGATGACCTGTCCATCAATGACGATGATGACGTTGAAATCGCACCAAGCGTAATAATCGGCCAATCAAACGATGTCTTTGGCGAAAAAATATATACCATAAAAGAGACTGTTAACAAAGACATCACCGACATCATAACCAAGCCAACAGATAAAGAAGTATCTGTTCTTGATACACTTAAAGACAAATTCCATACAGAGGTTGCTACGCCGCTTATTGAGCAAGCCAAGGATCAATACGGCAAGGATTTAAGCAAGTCATCACAACAAAGCCTTATCAAACAAATCAATACAGATACAGACGCCATAATAACCAAACATTATGGTGATTATCAGATAAAGACAAAAACGATTGAATTGGATCGTCAAAAGGCTTTACAGGCGGCCGCCCCGTCCGAAATCAAACAAATAAACAAAGAATTCGACGAAAAGCAGACCAGCGCACACAATGACTTTATAACCCAGATGCAGGATAAAGTTTCTGAAATTGTAGACGCCAGCGCACAAACCATTATCAAAGTTGTCGAAACAGATAAAAAGCAAAAGGAAAAGAACCAATTGGAATCATCTGTTCGTGATCATCTGCGCGGATTTTCCAGAACAATACCGTCATTCTTGATGGCATATGGAACAGGTGACACAACACTGGAAAACTTTGACCAGATTATACCAGATGATGTGTTCCAAAACGTAACCAGTATCTCATTGGATCAATTCAGATTCCTGCGTGATGGCGGGGACTATACAGATCCAGAAACAGGCCAAACAAAACATTTTGATGGACACCTGTTTGATCCGATCGTTTTTAATGATTCTGTCAAAGAGTTCTTGGCATTGAAAAAGAAACTCGCCAACTATTTTGATGAAAACAGTTCTGAAGATATTTTTGACTATATCCCACCACAAAAGACCAATCAGATATTTACACCGAAAAAAGTCGTGACAGAAATGGTCGATAACCTGGCCACTGAAGCCCCTGGTTGCTTTGATGATCCAACCAAGACTTTCATCGACCTGTATATGAAATCTGGCTTGTATATCACAGAAATCGTAAAGCGCTTGTACCGCAGTGAAAAGATGAAAAAGCTCTATCCAGACCCATCGGCACGATTGAACCACATCTTTGCGAACCAGGTATATGGTCTTGCCCCGACCGAGATTATATATCGTATCGCAACCGCGTATATATTGGGATTTGATGAAAATATCCATATCAAACATAATAATTTTAAACTCTTTGATTCCCTGCCAGCGGCCCAATCCGGCACATTATCCGAAAAATTGGACAAGTTATTTGAACAAAAAGAGCAAAATATATGAACTACGAAAAACATGAATCTTTCCTAAACGACCTTGCCAAGGCTTATACAGAATACAATGCGGATTATATCTTGCCGTGGTTGGCCGATGATTTTGCCTATTGCTCTTTCTGGGTAACCGCCCCTGATTTAACAAAAGAAGAATATAGCAAGTATATTATCGGCAAACTGGCCACGATGAAAAGAACCGGTAAAATCAATAAATTCTTAATGATGTACGAGCAAGGAACGGGTAAGCCGTTCTTGCTGTGCAACGAAAAAACTCCGCAAGACGGATATGCTTGTTTTACGGTGGATATGGACGACAACGGTAAGGTTAAGTCATTGGCCATAATGTCCACGTCTTTTTACCATCTAGGATACAAAGACAAAGAAGAATTCGACGAATTTATAAAAAACATAAAACAACCAGATAAAACAATGACATCTTCACTATCCATCAATTTTGGCACACAAGAAAACGATACACCGTTTATTTATGATTTACGCGATGCTCAGAATGTTCTTATCGCAGGCGACGGCGGCGTAACCAGATTATTGACTTATGTCCTATTGTCTTTATTGGGAAATACTACCCCAGAGCAACTTGAAATCATAATGCTAGGCTCTATTGCCAATTGCAATATACCCTGGAAGGGTTTCCCACACATAACAAAAATCACCGATAAGACTCAGTTCTTTTCCTGCCTTACAGATAATGCAGCAGAAATACAACGCAGATCCGAATTATTACTAAAAGCAAAATGTTCTGATATGGCAGAATATAATCAACATGCTGAACATACACTGCCATACAGATTAATCACTATCGGAAATTTACAAGCATTACTAAGTCTGGATAAAAAATTAACCTTACACTGCTTAGATTTAATATGTAAATACGGACCACATGTTGGCGTATTCTTAATAGCCCGTCAAGCATATGATATACCACAAGAAATTATGGATGCATTTCATAGTAAATTAGTATTCCCACAAGTGTCCGAACAAGATTTCATAGCAATCACAAAAGAAACAAAGATAGAAGCATTATTAACACGCCCACAATCCACTACTGCACACGGTAACGTACTGTTTTATGTAAATAATAATCTAATATCAAAATTCAAAATCTATTATTTATCCGAGAAAAAAGAACACGAAATAACCAACAGAATAATTAACCATTATATAAATCATCAGCCCCTACCAATTAAACTTGGCACAACATCTGATAATACAGATTTTATATATGACATTCGTAATACAAACGGATTACTGATTTCGGGTCGCATAGGAAACGGCAAAAGCATACTTATAAGTGAAATCGTTGCTAACATAGCACAAAATTTTTCATCCAACGAATGCCAGATTGTGTTAATAAGCCCGATGGGGGTTGATCAACATGTTTGGAACGGAATTCCTCATTTAATTAAACCAGTTATCAGACTCGATATAGAAGCAGCCATCAACGAACTTAAATTACAAATACAGGAAATCTTACACCGATATGATGCTTTGATTGAATCTGAGCGGTTTAATATCGACCATTATAACTCTCTCGCAAAAGATAAAATGCCTTTACGTACAATTATTATTGATGAATATTGTAACTTTTTTTATCTACATGCCACAACACCACACTGGAGTAATATTATTACAAACGACATACAAACGATTGTAAAACTTGGACCAACAGTTGGCGTCTATTTAATTATGGCAACCCAAAGCCCCGACATCACAACCAAAGAGCTACATCTATTTGACACGAAAATATCATTCCAAGCACGTGATAAAAGCGCTTCAATACGAATGCTAGGCTTGCCAGGGGCCGAAAACTTGAAACCAGGTGGAGAAATCCTTTTTCGCCACAAAAACACCACCCCGACCAAAATCACCATTCCATACCTGAGTGATGATGAAATAAGCAATATCGTGAAAAAACTCCGAAAGTAAGTATAAAAACAACCATATACAAAATATTCGGATTCCTATTGAAAACAACAATACATTCAATATAAACAACGTAAATTCAACAAAATATGTTTTATTATAACAAATACCAAAAATATAGACGAACAAAGAATATATAAAATAACTTGACTTTTTCTTATTAATATGTTATACTGCCAAACAAGTTAAGGTTGTTGATCATACACCCCGAGCAATTGGAGCGAGGAAGGTCTTATGATGTTAACAACCTTTTCTTTATCATAATAAAGAACATTTTGACTACGAATATTATCATAAACGAACTCTTCAAAGTGATTTTTTCCATAAATACTTGGAATTCTATTACATTTACCACAATTATCTCTAACAATAGAAATTATACGATTATCATTATTGTCTAAAGCATCTAATACTACAACATAACTTGCTTTTTCTGTTTTTGACTTTAGAACCATTATCGGCTTATCTAATAATAACGGTAAATCTTCCAATACCAGCAAAGGAACTTCATGTTTTTTTATATTTACTTTTTTTACAATTCCGCAAGGTAATATAATTGGTTTATTTTGGATTCCACATTTATCATATATATCTGACATAGAAGACATCACACGTAAAACACTTTGCTCCTTCATTTCTCCTCGTACAGTGCTATTTAATGCATTCAAATAATTTTTAATATCATCTGGCGTTACCATTTATACACATCTTTTTATTTTCTTATACTTTCAACCAATTTATAAATTCCGGCATATAACGAAGCAGAATGTTCTGGAGAGCCAGCTAGAGAAATTTGCCATGCACCAGCTATTTTTAATGCCATATCTACACCTGCTTCCATTTTTTCAAAATCAAATCTTGGCGATTTTTCATGATGATACGCTGGCATTTCGTTTTTTAATAAACCTTGCATTACTGCCGCTGTACTAGATTTAGGTCTTTTACCACAACACAACAATCCCCAAACTTCTATACAAGGAGCATTAAATGCAATATTTACAGGAACACAATTTTTCTTCAAATTTCTATTATAACCATCCACTCTCGCAAATGCTGCTTTCGCTGCCTTTTGATCATCATTATCAAAAACAATCCATATTTCAAAATTATCACCCGGACGCTTCTGATTTTTCGAAGAAAAATCCACAGCCGCATTTGCTAAAGTAACAGGATCCGCAGAACCCTTGTATATAGTATTCGGAACAAGTGTACAATTATACTTGGCACACAAATCCCTTATATAACTACCTTCTGTTCCTGTCGAACCACCCTCACAAGCAAGGTATATGACCTTCTTAGGAGCTTTTCTTTGGCTAAAATTTATTTTATAATTTCTCGCCATGCTTCTTCTCCTCCCAAGAAAGGGACAGCCCCGTAACGTCCATTGATATAGTCTTTTTCTAAATCCTTATCAAATCGCGGATTAATATCGGTTAATGGATATAATTTGCTGGCTCCTTCTTCATCTTTTTCTGTAAACCATATTTCATCTACACGCCATATTTCATGCGTTAATAACATTGTATTATGCAATGCAACTATTATCTGTCCTCCCATAGAGTCATTTAATAAACTCTTCAACAGTATCTTGCTTAAAAAAGGATGAAATAAACTATCAAATTCATCCAAAAGCATTAATTTAGCCCCTGGCATATTTTTGTATGAATATAACAAAAAACCGAGTTTAAACAACTTAATAGTTCCAGCAGATTCCTTTGATAAAGGAAAAGGAACTTCTCCATGCTTCATAATAAGATTCTGAACCTTGACCTGCCCATCTTCAGATTTAAAGATATAATAATCATCCCCAATCTGTCGGATAAGAGCATGTCCAGGAAGCAATTTAGACAAATCCGGATCCTTCGCCACTTGCTCTGGAGTAGCGGACGGTAAGTTTTTAAACTCAATACTTGTTATCCCCGTATCAGCTTGTTTTAACAAATTTGTTAAAAATTGCTTAAACTGTGGTTCTTGAAACCCATAATAAATATTTCCAGCTGGCACTTCTGTTTTCGGATCAAAAAAAGCTATCCCCCTAAAAAATTCATCTATATTTATAAAATGTTCATAACCTTTTATCTTATTATCAACTACTCCATCACTAATGATTTTTGCAATAAGAGCCACATCTTTAGGAAAACTTCTATTTTTATACCAATCATTCTGAAAATGTTTTCCATATTCTACAGAAAGTTTATCGCGATTAAACAACAAGTTAACTTTGCTTTTTTCAACAAAATTCATTTCTTCACTAAGAATCTCTTTAGAATCAAACACTATTCTATAAAAATATTTAATTCCATTAGATTCAAACCCAACCTCAAATTCTGTTGGCACATCAGACTTTTGCATAAAAGAATACAGAGTATTCAACGGTAAAATTGACTGAAGAGAAACAAATCTATGCAAAAAACCTATAGCACGTAGCAAGTTCGTTTTTCCTGAAGCGTTGGCCCCATATATAGCAACACCAGAAAGCCATTTGTTACCAATAAGATGTTCTTTATGCTTTTGAATGCTTGTTCTTGCCATAGATAAAGTAACTTTATCTTTAAAAGAAGAAAAATTAGAAACTGAAAAGTTTATGAGCATTTTTACACCTCTTTTGATAAAAAAGTAACATATTTTACCAAAAAGTCAATATAAATGTGATTTTTTCACATTTAATCGTCATTTTTACTAAATACATGCCACATTTTTACAAAATTGTAACTTTTTTCTAACATTCCTTATTTAACGCTCTTTTCTCCCAACTCGACCATGCGGTCGGCGGCTTTTTGCATTGCCTCTAATACAGGATCTAATGATACTCTGGCATAAACCATCGTTGCGCTGGTGGACTTATGCCCCAGTGATTTACCTATGATCGGCAGGCTAGCACCTGTAATAGCCTGCATACTGCCGTTTGTACGGCGCATATCATGCAAGCGAAAATCTGCTATGCCGGCACGCGCTAACAGTTCTCGCCATGGCTTTTTAGGGTCTTCTAAGTGGCCGCTTTTACTCTTATTACTAGGCAAAACCCACTCAAAATTCGTATTTTGGTTGATTTTTAACAAAAGTTCCCTTAATTGCTTCACCATCGGCACCCGGTGCGGTTCATCATTCTTGGTATCCGGGAAATACATATAATTGTTCTCAAAGTCTACCTGGGACCAGCGCATAGTCAAAACATTACTGCGACGCTGGCCAGAAAACAGAGAAATCCAAACATAAGCCTTAAAAACATCGTTCTGTTCGTTATTCAATGCAGCAAAGAACTTTGGGAACTCGTCCGATTGCAAGAATCTATCACGGCTTTTTTCAGGAAACTTTCGAATACCAACCGCCGGATTCTCATGTCCATTCATATAACCATATTTTGCCGCGATAACATACATGTGCTTAATCAATGACAAGACCCGGTTCGCCGTATAAGAACTATGTGTCTGTTTAGTCTTGTTATGTAATTTTTCAATCTCAGTAGATTTAATGCTTAATAATTTACGATGATGAAAATCCCCCAGTCGATGTGTAAAGATACTGTCGTCATTGGCAACCGAACGGGGCTTTTTATGTACAAACGAATATTCCGGCTTATACACCTTTTCATAAAAGTCTTTGAAAGAGATATCATGCAAAGCCTCACGACGCTTTTGGCTTGGGTCTTTGCCTTTGGTCGCCATTTCACGCATGGTATGCGCCTCTGCCCTGGCATCAATCAGCTTAATATCACCAACGCGCCCTATTTTAGTACGCAGGGCCGTACCTTGGAACTTCAAATAAGAATAATAAGTCTTGGTCCCACCATAGGTCACAATGACACACAAGCCATCCTTGGTTCCGGAATCATAATACGCCACCTGGCCAGATGCCGGAATCGGTAAAGCCTCCAATCCACGTTCAGTAAAATTAAAAGCATTCTTTGCCATGTTTTATTCCTTTATAATCCCCAGATTTCTGGGAATGTGCATTTTTTGCACATATTGAACTGTACGATAAAAACGTACTTTTCTGCGACAGTGGCATTTTTTGCCACCATCACTGAAATTTGCATAAATATGGGAAAGTTCCGTTTTGGAACACCCAAACCCACAACAATTTGTCAAGACTTATGCAAAAATGGAATAAGTCACCAGAATTCGACTATTTCCATTTTAGAAAAAAGCCAGAAAACCGCCTTATCCTTCAGTCGGTTACAAATTGTAACCGGTTGCCAAGGTTCAGTTATCCGATATTTTCAGACAACTGAATTCGACCCATTACCCAACCTCTTTTGCTACCTATTTGCTACCGCAAGCATTTTTTGCTACCATTTTTGGTTGATTTATGTTAAATTCAACATAAGACACAACCTGCGGAAAATCAAGGAAAATTTAGAATTATTTATCGTAATTTATCGCCTGACCCATTAACTGAAGGTCTGTGGTTCAAATCCACACTCCGCAACCAGTTTCGCCCCCATATCGGGGCTTTTTTCATTATCAATTGCAAATTGATTCTCCTTAATAATATAATAACGCGTCATGCTTGCACGGAATTTATCTTTGTCATTTGGAACGCAAACCGTATATGATGCGGCGGAATTTAATATCGGGCCACGCGACCATGTCGGTATTATCGGGGTTAACGGTGCGGGAAAATCAACGCTTTTTAATATAATAACCGGCCGCATTACGCCCGACGCCGGCCATATCGATACCGATGGTGCGCGCATCGGGTACCTGGCCCAGACCATAGATATCCCAAACCAGGAAATAAGTGTTTTTGATTTTTTAATGTCCGGCCGGCCGATTGCGGAATTAAACGCCCGGATGGCCGAATTATACATTGCGCTGGCCGAAAATCCGGATGATGAAAAAATCGCGGACGATATTGGCAACACCCAGCATGAATTGGAATATTACGATGCATACGGTGCCGAAGACGCCCTGCTGGCCATGATTGAGAACATGGGGATTGACGCATCTTGGCTGGATAAGAAAATATCGGAATTATCCGGCGGCCAGAAATCAAAGGTCGCGTTTGCACGACTGCTGTATTCCATGCCGGATATAATGCTGCTGGACGAGCCGACCAATCATCTGGACGCAACAACCCGTGATTTTGTCACAAAGTTTCTGCAAAAATATCGCGGCTGTATTTTGGTTATCAGTCATGACAACGATTTTCTAAATTCGATTGCAACCAAAATAATGCATATAGACAAGCAAACGCATAAAATATCCATATTTGACGGAAACTATGATGCGTATAAAAGAAAATCGGCGGCATTAAAGCACGCCCGCGATGTCAAAATCGCCGAAGAAGAACGCCGCATTGAGCACCTGTCCGATTTTGTTGCGCGCGCGGCCGCGGCCAGTCCCACGCGCCACGCAATGAAACGTGCGGGCCACGTGCGCGCGGCCCAGCTGCAAAAAATATTGGAAAACAGAACGCTGCGCGAACAGATTTACAAAAAAGTGAAAATGGATTTGTCGCCCCTGCGCGCCGGCGCCCGTCACCCGATACACATAGACGATTTGTGGTTCCGGTATCCGGGCGCGCGCCTGCTGTACAGAAAATTGTCCGTGATAATAGAAGGCGGCGAAAGATTTTTAATCGTGGGCGAAAACGGTGCCGGAAAATCGACCCTGTTAAAACTTATCATGGGAAAATTGACACCGGAACGCGGAAAAATTGAAATAAATCCGAAAACGGACATTGCATACTATGCCCAGGAGCTGGAACAGTTAAACCCCGACGACAGTGTATTGGACGCGGTCGCATCTGATGACTATACAGATGTTCAACTGCGCGCCGCACTGGGGAATTTTCTTTTTTCCGGCACGGACATATTCAAAAAAATATCCGTCCTGTCGCCGGGCGAACGCGCACGCGTGGCGTTATGCAAGATATTGTTACAGCGCGGCAACATGCTGATATTGGACGAACCAACAAATCATCTTGACCCCGACACCCAGGCGATTATCGGCGACAATTTTCGTGATTTTGCCGGCACAATAATAGTAGTCAGCCATAATCCGTCCTTTGTTGAACAGATTGGGATTACGCGCATGCTGGTCCTGCCGTCGGGCCGGATAGAAGATTACGACCATGAAAAATTGGAATATTATTATTCGGTAAATAATAAAGAATAAAAAAAGCATCCGACGCAGTTACGTCGAATGCCAAGAAACCTCGTCAGAATCGCTGACTTATTTTTTCTTAAAGCCCTGCTTTGCCTTGAACTTAGGATTGTCAGGGTCAATCAAGATGACTTGCTTACCACGGCGAATCTGTTTAATGTTACCGCGTTTTTTCCAAGCCTTTAAAGAGCTTAAAAATTTCATATCTAATCCTTTTTGTGACCCGATTATAAACGCTTTTTGTAAAAAATCAAATGATTATTATATTTTTTGTTGTTTTTATTGGTGCTGTTAGTTTTGTTAAAAACGGTTCTTAATTTTTTATCAACAGGTTTTCAACAAAAAAATCCCGGTTTTTTCCGGTGTTTTTGAATTGTTGTTGAAAAATGGCCGTGTTAAATTAACTGTTAATAAATATTGGGTTATTAACGTTTTTAACAAAAAATCCGGCAACGTTTTTATACTTGTTGAAAATTGTCGAAATTGTTATAATTCCGTTAAAAGAGAATGTAGGCAATGAAACAGCAGGTTTTAAAGGCTTTGGCAAACCCGGCGCGCATATTTTATGTGCCGTATTCGCTGGCTGTAATGAACTTTTCCATACAGTTTTTAATATTTGTCGTGATATTTGTCGTGGTTCTTGCCGCCAGCCGCGGCAAGGTTGCGATAAACCCTATGTTTTTTCTGTTGTCTTTGATTGGCGTTCATATGATTCTGGCCGTTTTTTCCAAGCGCGAGCCGCAACTGGCCCAAATCATATCCGCGAAAATAAGGTTAATAAAAGAAAAAATCCCACGGAGGCTGGTATCGTAAATGAATAACTTTTTTCAATATTTTGCCGGCGGCCAGTTCCCGTTGACCATGATTGTCTTGATTATGGCTGTGATTTTTGTGTTCATAATGCTGCTGATGTACGTACCGGCGCTGGCGCGGCGCGTATTCCCTCAGTTTGGATATACCCATTACGCCCAGTATCTGCCGTTCAAGACGGTATTCAGTGATGATTCCTTGGAATTGACGGACGGCGCGCTGACCCGTGTTTGGCGCGTGGCCGGTGTTCAGACGGGTATTCAGGATAATGCGACGCGTGAAAAGTTTTTGGATTTGCGCGCGGGCCTGTTCAACCAGATACGCGACCCGGGCGTTGTTTTGCGCTTTTTCACCGTTCGCGATGCGAATCCGGAACGCACCAATTACGAATTTTCCCAGCCTGTATTGCAAAAGATTTATGACAAATGGCGCGGCCAGGGTCTGCGCATATACGAGAATAATTATTACATTGTCATGACGGTGCGTGGCGCTGGCGCGCGGGACAAGTTGAACCAGTACGGCAATCTGCTGGAATCCATTCTGGCGCCGTACCGGCCGGTTGTCATGCGCAACGAAAGCCGCGAGAACATGGCGAAATTTTTCGGCCGTATTTTGTCGCCGATTACCAAGCCAGAGCCCCTGACCTGCGGCGCGGACATTGCGTCTGTTGCGACGGTTGACGATGTGGAATTTTTGCCGGGCGGCCTGGTAAAGTACACCAGTGGCGATGCCCAAATGTTCGGCGCCCTGTTGTCGTTCAAGGCGTCGCCGGATTATCTGGACGAAGAATTTTATGACACGGTATCCACCATCCAGACCGAGATGATATGCATGAACGCGGTCACGATAATGGGGGCGGCCGACGTTGAAATCGTAATGCGCCAGCGCCGCAACACCGCATCCGACGACGAAGGCTCCGCACATCAGCAGATTGCCGAGGCGGTCGATGCCATGGATGAAAACATATCCGGCAACCAAAGTCTGGTGAATTATTATCCGTTGTTTATTTTGTTCGGCGCGACGGAAAAAGACGTCATGGCGCATGTGGACGAGTTCAAAAAAATATCAGCCCAGTTCGGAATATCGCCGGTGGTCGAAGATTTCGCGGCCAAGGTTTCTTGGTTTGCCCAGATTCCGGGCTTTGATGTTTTCCCGCGCAGTTTCAAGATGCTGTCGAAAACGGCGGCGATAAGCGTTCCGATGTCGTCAACACCGCGCGGTGTCGCCAATTCCGATTGGGGTCCGGGCCCGCTGGTCGTGTTCCCGACGGCCCAGGGCACGCCGTATATGTTCCAGTTTCATGTTTCCGACAAGCCGGCCGCGGTTGCGCATACATTGACAATCGGCCCCACCGGCGGCGGTAAGACGACATTGTTCTCGTTTCTAATCGCCCAGTCTTTGCGTTATCCGAAATTAAAGGCGTTCTTTTTCGACCGCAACAAAGGGGCCGAGATATTTACCCTGGCCGTTGGCGGAAAATATATCACCATGCAGGGCAAGGAAAAAACGTCGGACCCGATGGAACAGACGTTCCAGACACATTTGAATCCGTTGAAAATGCCGGATTCGGCGGCAAACCGTGCGTTTTTGCGCCGCTGGTTCTCCATTATCACGAACCAGAACGACGCGGCGGCGGCTGATGAAATCGCACGCGCGGTATCGGTAAATTTTGACTATCTGGCGCCGCGCGACCGGTTGTTGAAAAACCTGTGGGAAAGCTGTTTTTCATCGGCGGGCAACATGCGTCCGGCATTGAAAAAATGGGTGGACCCATTGCAGTACGGCCATATGTTTAACGAGGAATCGGATACTTTGGATTTGCAGTCGCGCTTGACCACGTTCGATTTCACGGAAATTCTGCAGGACGAGGTTTTGGCCCCCGCGGTCATATCGTATATTCTGCACAGAATAAACACCACGACGGTTGCGGGCGGAAATCCGTCGCTGATTATGATTGACGAAACGGCGCCGATGCTGGAAAACAAAATGTTCCGCGACAACTTTATCGCGGGCCTGCAAGAGGGACGCAAAAACCGCCAGGCATACATGGCCGCGTTCCAGCGTGCGAACGTTCTGGATAAATTGGGCATCGGCGACGTTGTCCGCGGCCAGGCCCAGACGGTTCTGTTCTTCCGCAATCCGGCGGCGGATGCAAATGATTATGCGCACTGGAATTTGAATCCGCTGGAAATGGCGTTTATTCAGGGCAAGGCGTATCCGAATTTAAAGCGCGCTGTGTTGCTGTCGCGGCCCGTGACGGGTGAATCCGTTATTTTGAATACGGAACTGGGTGGCCTGGGCAATCTGCTGCGTCTGTTTGAATCCGGACGCTCGTCGGTGTTGCTGGCCGAAGAGCTGTATAAAATGTATGGTACAAATTTCGTATCGGAATATCTAAAACGTCAAGGCGGCGATGTATAAGGCTCTGTTTCTTTGTTTTCTGTGCATGGTGCTGCCGAACGCGGCGCGCGGCGAAGACGACTGCATGGCATATAAAATCCGGCCGCGAATAACGGTGTCCGCCCCGGAATGGACCAAGCAGGTGGTGCAGCCATTAAAAGAAATGGACCTGCTGCACGGTGACGTGATTGCGACGCTGGTGGACAATTACGACATAACGGGCGACGTCACGGGGATAGAGGACGGATTCTGCGTGTCTTTGAAATCTGTGGCCGCAACCGTCGGATACAGTGATTTCCTGGTTCAGATTGACATGCGCCACATACCCGGCACATGCACATACAATGCGGTTTTATCGCACGAGGACGAGCATATCCGCGCATACATGTCCATCATCAATGATTTTCAGACCGAACTGCACGATGCGATTTATGCGGCGGCGGATTCGGTAATGCCCGTCTTTGTCCGCAATGAAGAGGACATAGACACCGCCCTGGACACATTGAATAAAAATCTGCAGTCGCACCCAGACGTGATTTTGGTAAAGCAAAAGATTCGCGCGGCCGAGGAAATAAGGAACAAGCGCGTGGATGAAAACGACGACGGCACGCGGTTAAAACAGTGCATGTAATTTTTGCGCATGAAAGACATATTGAAGAAAGTTTTATTGTGGTTTTTCTCGGTCATAATATGCGGAATTTTGGTCGGCATACTGGGCAACCGCGTGTATTACGAATATTTTGAAAAGACAAATCTGGCATACGCCAGCGAGACTTTCCGCATGGCCTATAAAGACAGCCAGATGCGCAAAAATCTTAAAATCACAATCAACGGCAAAAATGTGAACGAGCTCTATATTACAACCGTGACTTTGGTCAACAACGGAAACGCAACATTGTCCCGCCCCGATTTCAAGGCCGAGACAGACCCCCTGCGCATAGAGGGCAAGCACATGGAAAGCGTTTTCGTGGACAAGATAAACACAACCGCAAATTCGCGTATCGCACTGGTAAAGCGCCGCGGCGGCATGCGCGTTAATTTCAAATGGATAAATCCCGGCGACAAGATTGTGTTAAAGGTCGTGCACCAGCGGCCCTCCGACAACATTCGGGTGCGCGGTTCATTTCACGGCATTTCGCGCATAACGCGAATGGACGACGATTACAACAAATTGGCATACACGCGTCGGCACATAATATGTGTCGGCATTGTCACGGCAATTGGCACGATACTGTTGATTGCGGCGGTGATTGGCGGCGTGCTGTTGATGCACCGCGGCCGGATTTCTAAAACAAAGTAAATTTATTACGGAACGCTTCGCGCAGGGCCTCAATGGTTTCCTGGCGGCTCATGCCGCTTTCGTGCAGATATTGAATCTGCGGTGAGGTCGGCGAATACAGCGACGCACTGTGTCCCGCGGATATCGGCACTGCCGATATGTACTGGGCCGGCATAAATTCAACGCGCGCGCCCGCATCGCACATTGCACAGAATGTTATGTCGGATATGCAATCGGCGGCGGCGCGCTCAATAATCGCGGCACCCGACAGTTTTGATTTGCTTTTCTTGCCAGCGATAATGTTTGTTTGAACCAAAATGCCGGTGTTTTCGGCCCCGTGAACACCGCGGCAATCAAATTCCAATTCGTTGTGGTTTTCCAGCAAAACATGTCCGCGAATTTCAGAATTTTTCCCGGTGTTTTTGATAAAAATGTTCAAAAAGGCCGGCTTTTTGTTTTTTACGTTAACATCCAAAAACACCGGCTGATTTTCAGCGTTGATTTCAATATTCAACCCATTTTTGCCGGCGATTTCGCCAATATATATGATATGCACCGGCAGGTCGTGTCGTGTGTCAATCGGGGCGCACGGCAGTGTCGATAAATCCGCGCAATATACTCCGTCGCGATAGACAATCGTCTCCGCGGCAAAGGTTTTTATATTGAATTCGTCCCACATGTATGACATATTGTCACCATTATAAAGGATTTATAAATGGGATTCAATTGTGGAATTGTGGGCCTGCCGAACGTGGGCAAATCAACATTGTTTAACGCATTGACGCAATCGGCGGCGGCCGACGCACAGAATTATCCGTTCTGTACGATTGAGCCGAACACCGGCCGCGTGGTTGTGCCCGACGCGACGCTGCATAATCTGGCGGGGGTATCGGGGGCGTCGCGCATTATACCGACGCAGCTGGAAATTGTGGATATCGCCGGGTTGGTAAAGGGCGCCTCGGCGGGCGAGGGGTTGGGAAATAAATTCCTTGGCAACATATTGTCAACCGACGCGATAATTCATGTGGTGCGCTGCTTTGAAAATGACGACATTGTGCACGTTAACGGGCGCATAGACCCGCTGGGCGACATTGATACGATTGAAACGGAATTGATGCTGGCCGATATGGAAAGCCTGGACAAGCAGATAAAGAATCTGGAGAAAAAGGCCCGCGGTCTGGACAAGGACGCGGCAAAGATGCTTTCCGATGCGAACGCGTTGCGTGACAAGCTGGCATCCGGCACACCGGCGCGCTTGTCCGGCATAGACGCGTCGCCGTTTAATCTGTTGACGGCAAAGCCCGTGATTTACGTATGCAACGTGGACGAGGCGTCGGCCGCAACCGGAAACGCGTTTTCAAACGCCGTGCGTGAAAAGTTCGGTGCGACAAATCCGGTGCTGGTCATATCTTCAAAGATAGAAATGGAAATTTCACAAATCGTGGACCCGGCGGAACGCAAAATGTTTTTGGACGATTTGGGCCTGTCGGAATCCGGCCTGGACCAGGTTATAAAGACCGGATATGCGACACTGGGCCTGCAGACGTTTTACACCATCGGCCCGAAAGAGGCGCATGCCTGGACAATAACACGCGGCATGACCGCGCCCCAGGCGGCGGGTAAAATCCACACCGATTTTGAAAAGGGATTTATCCGCGCCGAAATAATATCCCCGGCCGATTACATTGAACTGGGGGGCGAGGTTGCGGTCAAAGAAGCCGGCCGCATGCGTCTGGTCGGGCGTGATTACGTAATGAACGAAGGCGACATATGCCACTTTTTGTTCAACAATTAAAAATGTAAAAAACACCGGTAAACACCGGTGTTTTTTATATGCTTTTTTTCATATGTTTTTGCCGACGCTGTATTTCGGCCATTGCGATTGGTTTGAATTTCTCCTCCACGCGACAGACGTGCAGATATGCACCGATATATGCGTCGGATAATTCTTGTTTTGTCGGTATGCTGCCCATTTTTATCCCCATAAAAAAACAACCATCGGAAAAATTCAGATGGCTGGAGGTTAAGAACTACAACAACTATAGTGTCGCTTATTCAATATATTCACGACCCTCCAGCCCATATGGGCGGAGTTTCTGTTATGTTTAACAGGTTGTTGGGGTTCTTACACCCCGCCGCCGGAACACCCGGCGACGTGGTAATTATAAAACAAACAATTGCGAAATGCAATTATTCATGTCATAATGCACATGTGACCGGTATTCGGTCACCGGACCTTTCTAATCCGTTCAAGAGCATCTGTTTATCAGATGAAATCCAACCCATCGGTTGGAGTATGCCGATATACATAAATAAGGCATGCAATTCTCTTGATTGTTAGAAAGCTCCAACCGCTCAAAAACTTGTTTGGCGGTTTTTTTATTATGGGGGTAAAAAATGGCACGACAACCGACGCGTGAAGAACTGGCTGCGGCATTGATTGATTTGTATTTGGAATTACAGCATCTAAAGATGCTTATGTCGCATTATGCCGACCCGATGATAGATGCGCATAATGCCCGTGCATTTAAACGTATGAAAAATTGTTAAAAAAAATCCCCCGAACGGGGGACTTTTTTTATTCCATAATGGTTTGGGTTTCCGTAACCTCGGTCACCTCGACCGGGGCGGGCGCCGTCACATTGTCCAGGTCGCGAATCAGACCCTGCAGACGTTCAACACTTTCCGTGTCGTTCAGTGCGGCCGCGATTGTCATCGACGATTCCAAATCGCTGCGCGCGGCGTCCATGTTGCCAATCTTCAGATTCAGCGCGGCGGACTTTTCAAAATAGCTCATCGCACGTGACGACAGGGATTCGCGTTCGTCCGCGGACGTAGCACCCTGAATCTGTTCGGATATTACGCGAACGGCGCTGCTGTAATCATTGATTGCGGCGGCATAGCTGCCCAGTGCGGTCAACGCCTCGGCGCGTTCCGCATAAACGTTCGGGGATACCACGCCGTCCGGCAGTGCCAGCGAGTTTGTATAATCGGCAATCGCCCCTTCCCAGTTTTTCAACCACAGGTTCAACTGGCCGCGGCGCGCATACAAGTCACGCATCTGCAGAACATTGTTCGGACGCGCGGTGCGTGCGGCCAATGCGCTGTTGATGTCGTTCAATGCGGCCGTGTAATTTTCCATGCGCGTGTTTACCAGCGCACGGTCGTAATATGCGATGGAGTTCTGGCTGTCTTTTTCCAGTGCGGCGTTGAAATCGTCCATTGCCGCGGCATAGTTGCCGGCCTGCATATATGCCTCGCCACGCAGAACCAATGCGTCGATGTTATTGTCGGCGGCCTCTACGGCGGCGGTCAAATCTGCAACCGCGGCGTCGATATCGCCGGACAGCAATTTTGTTTTTCCGCTTTCATAATAATCACCGGATTGCAACAAAGCCTCTTCTGTGATTTCGACATTGTTGTTTTCAGACGGTGTAATGCCGCCGTGGCTGCGTCCCAGAATATAGAACGTTGCCGCGATGAAAAACAGGATAATGAACCAGTAAATATAAATCGACAGCGACCACGCCGAGCCGGATTTTTTTACAACGGGCGTTGCGCGAACCTGCGCTTTTGCCGGATTTGCAGCCTTTTTAGCGGGTGCAGTTTTCTTTGCAGGTGTTTTTTTCATGTATAAATCTCCCTTCCTTGTATTGAATATTAGAGAGATTTTAACATTTCGTCAATGGTTTTCTGCGGCACCTGTCTTATTTGTCCGGGCGCCAGATTTCCAAGCGTTATCGGTCCGAAAGAAATCCGCCGCAAGTGGCGTACCGGCGCGCGGCATGCACGCAGTACAATTCGCACCTCGTTCTTTTTCCCTTCGGTCACGACGACACGCAGATTATTGTCGTCCAAAACGTCAATCTGCATCGGGCGGTATTTTATTCCGTCAACCGTAATCCCGCGCCGCGCCGCATCCAGATGGGAAAAGTCGTTCCCGTTGACGGTTGCGATATATGTGCGCGGAATGTGCGACGACGGCAGTGTTAATTTCCGCGCCAAATCCCCGTCATCGGTCAGCAGCAGCAACCCCGTCGTCTTGTAATCCAGGCGGCCGACATATTTCAGCCCCCTGTATTCCGGCGCCAGACAGTCGTACACCGTTTTACGCCCCGCCGGGTCGCGTACGGTTGTCATTGTGTTGATGGGTTTGTGAAACGCGTACAGGTGTGACGCACTGCGCGGCTTTACGATTTTTCCGTCAATGGAAACGGTGTCTGTATCGGGATTAACAAAGCATACGGGTGTTTGCACAACATCGCCGTTTATTGTCACGCGCCCGGATAAAATCATGGCCTCTGCCTCGCGTCGCGATGCGACGCCTGCGTCTGCGATAAATTTTGCGATGCGCAGTGTCATTTCATGCCAATCCTTGAAATTGCGACGACGGCGGCAACCTCGGCCCGCAGGATTGTCGCCCCCAGTGATATTCCGCGCGCCCCGGCTGCGTCCAGTGCGGCGAATTCGTCGTCTGAAAATCCGCCCTCTGGCCCGATTAAGACGGATTTTGCCGGTGCTGCGTCGCTAACCTGGCCGCCGTGTGCGGCGCGCTCGTCTGCAAATACAACGTCTGACAAATCCAAATCAGAAAACTTTGTCACGGGCATTATTTCCGGCACGCTGTTGCGGTTGGACTGCTCGGCCGCCTCAGCCGCGATTTTATGCATGCGGTCCCAGTTTATGTGCGCCGCGTATGTGCGTGCGGTGATTACCGGCTGGAAACGTGCCACGCCCATCTGGGTCGCCATGTTGATTAAATCGTCCGTGCGCTTTATCGGCGCAAACATCAGTGTTATGTCGCCCGCCGGGTCGGCATGCGCGGTCTGTGCCCCGATTGTAATGCTTTTCCCGTCGGGGGCCAGACGCGCCGCAAATTCCACCCCGCCGTTAAAGGCCAGAAAATCGTTCGTACGCATGACACGCATCAAATAATGCGCCGTGTCGCGCGGTGCCGGAATAATATCGCCGGCTTTTATCGGGGTGTCGATAAAAATGCGTGGAATGTTTTTCATTTTATGTTTTTTTCTGATATAATCATAACACAATGGCAGAGAAGTTCAAGATTTTATCGGCCGGCGGTTCGTCCAAGGGCCTGAATATTTTCAAGTCCAGCGCCTATAAAGAGCACGAGCGCAAACCGTTCGCGTCCCTGTTCTGGTCGTTGCGCTGGGCGATTGGAATATGGCTGGCGTGTGCGCTGGCGTTCGGATTGTCGTTTATTGCCGAGCATTTCTGGCGCTATGGTTTTTCGCCGGCCTCTTGGCGGTGGATGTGGATATATCTGGGCAATGCGGCGTCAACACTGGGGCTATCGGTGGTGGCGGAAATTCCTGCATGGATTACGCGTTGCGTTGCGCGTCCGGATTTGCCGTGCATTGCGCCGCTGTTGCCGGTGATTGCGTATTTTTTCCTGGCCGATGCGACATTGGTCAAAGAATTTAATCCGTACGGCAACGATAAATTTTCGGAAAAGTCATCCAACAAGGCAACTGCCGAAGATATAAAGAAAATGGGTACAGACTGGAAAAACAAAGAAGGTTTGTTCAAGGGATTTATGATGGTCTTGGGTTATTTTAAAAACAAGGGCAAGACCGTACCGCTTATGTTTGACGAAAGCTTGTCTGCGCTGCTGGTGGCGCCCCCCGGGACTGGTAAGACAGCAGGTGTTGTTATTCCTACTATTCTGGATTGTGATAATGTATCAATGATTATTAATGACCCAAAACCGGAATTAAAACAAAGTACATCTGCATACCGTGCAACGGTTGGACCGGTATTTATTATGAACTGGGCGGGCCAGGACGACCCGGAGCGCGGAATATATTATCCGTCTTGGAATCCGCTGTCGCCCGAGCACGTACCATTTAACACCGAGCAGCGCGATTTGTACATCGATTCCATCTGTAATGTTTTGGTTGCGGAAAAGGCGTCTTCGTCCGCGGACCCGCACTGGACAATATCCGGTCGCGCGGCATTGTCGGGAATGGTTCAATATATAGTGTCCAAGGTTGAAAAGGCAAAGGCCGACGATTATTTTTATTCGCGCATTGCCAGCGGCACGTTTGACGCCGAAGACGCGGCGGTTCTGTCCGACTATTACCTGTCCATGATAAACGACCCGAATGCGTACGCGGCGCATGCATTGTTACAGCGCGGCGAATTAAACGCCATGAATTACGTGCATGTCGGCACATGGGACAAAATCCCCGACGCGTGGAAGGGAAAAGAGGCGTCTTTTGCGATGATTCTGGACTGGCTGAACGCGTCCCAGATTGCGATTGCCCAGGACCTTGAAAACCGCCGCCGCCAGGGCGACCAGATGGTGATGATGGCGGACCCGATGAAGGATTTGTTGCAGGCCGCCGTGGACGAGGCGCGCCGTTATGCATATGCGCATCGTGCGATTCTGGAATTAACCCAGCTGGCCAACACCCCGGACAAGGAACGCGGCAGTATTCTGTCAACGGCGCTGGCCGGAATATCAATATTCCGAAATGCGGCTGTTCGAAACCGCACCAGTCATTCTGACTTTCATTTCTCTGACATGCGCGGCCTGCGCGACCCGCGTGACGGAAAGATTAAGCCGGTTACCGTGTATCTGTCAATTAACATGGTTGATGCAGAGGCCTTGAATCCAATCACTGCTATATTTATAGAACTGATGTCGTCATATCTGTTGGCAAACGCGCCCGAGGTCATACGTGACGGACAACGTTTGGGGCCATATCCTGTATTGTTTGTATTGGACGAAATGCCAAAAATGCAAAAGATGCAGGCGGTAATTCAGGGACCCGACCTTGGCCGTGGTCAAAAGATATCATATCTGATAATCGGTCAAGACTTGCACCAGATTGCGGAAAAGTATGGCAACGACGCGGCGGCTACGATTATATCCACAACCGCGGCAAAAATTATATTGCGTCAGAATGATCCGGACAGCGCGAAACGTTTTTCCGAAATGATGGGATATAAAATGAAGGTAAAAACTGATAAAGACGGTAAGGAATCCACCAGCGAGGAATTGCTGTACACGCCGATGGATATAATGAAACTACCAGAAGGAAAGCAGCTGATTTTGATTCAGGGGCATTATAATCGTCCGATTGAGGCGGAACAGGAAAGACATTTTGAAAACAAGACGGAAATAGAGAAGCGGCTGCATGCCAAAGTTGAAATGGGGGAAACGTCGCCGCTGCCGGAATTTTTGATACCGTCGCATCATGCAGCCATGGGGTATGGCGGCGCGCCGCGCATATATAATCCCCAAACGCACGAGGTTAAGATTTTGGCATAAAAACACCGGCATTTGCCGGTGTTTTTATGTGTTTTTTACGCCCTATTCCGGCATCGGCATGCCGGCCGTTGCATCGCCCATAATCTTGTCGATTGTGGCGTCGGCTTTGGCTTTTGCGTCACGAAAGGCGGCGGTAACGGCGTCGGCGATTGCCTCTGCCCCGGCGGCCGCCAGCGCATCGCTGATTTTGAAATCCTTTAAATCATATTTGCCGGTCATCGTCACGATGCATGCGCCGTCGTTCGAGATTCCGCGAACCGTTGTCTTGTCCAGCAAATCCTGCGCGGCGGATACCCTGTCCTGCAGTTCGCGCGCCTGTGCCATAAATGATTCCATATCCATTTTATTCCCCTCGCATTTTTTTTGCCGCCGGACACGCCGGCGGCATGTGTCACTTATTCGGCCTTGGCCGCCTCGGCGCCCGTTTTCTGGTCAATGCCGACCATGGACATACGGGTCTTGCCGCGCTTGTCCGCGCCCAGGTATTTTACAAACACCTTGTCGCCTTCCTTGTAGCCGGCGTCTTCTATCTTTTCCAGACGCTTGCCGGTAATTTCGGAAATGTGAACCATCGATTCAAATCCGTTCATGATTTTTACGAACAGACCGAAATCCTTGACCCCCGACACCGTGCCGGCGTAAATCTGGCCGACTTCTGGCTCGGCGACGATTTCCTTGATGCGGCGGATGGCCTCGTCCGCATCTTCTTTTGCAACCGCCATAATCTTGACGGTGCCGTCGTCTTCCAGGTCAATGTTTGTGTTCGTTTCACGTGTCAATGCCTGAATCACGCTGCCGCCTTTGCCGATAACCTCGCGGACCTTGTCCGGATTGATTTTCATCATGTACATCTGGGGTGCGTATTCGGACACTTTCTCGCGCGGGGTGGAAATAGCCGCATTGATTTTGCCCAGAATGTGCATACGGCCGGCCTTTGCCTGTTCCAACGCCTTTTCCATGATTTCGAACGTGATGGACGTGATTTTGATGTCCATCTGCAGGGCCGTGATACCGCGGTCGGTACCGGTTACCTTAAAGTCCATGTCGCCCAGGTGGTCTTCGTCGCCCAGAATGTCGGTCAATACCGCGTAATCATCGCCTTCTTTAATCAGGCCCATCGCGATACCTGCAACCGGACGCGTCAACGGAACGCCGCCGTCCATCATGGCCAGTGTCGCGCCGCATGTCGTCGCCATGGACGAAGAACCGTTGGATTCCAGAATGTCCGATACAACGCGGATTACATAGTCAAACTGTGCACGTGTCGGCACCATCGGGTGCAGTGCGCGCCATGCCAGGTTTCCGTGACCCAGTTCGCGGCGCGACGGGGATTTCAGACCCTTGCATTCGCCGACGGAATAACCCGGGAAGTTATAGTTCAGGAAGAAGTCTTTTTCCTCTGCCCCGTCCAGTGTTTCAATCGGCAGCGCATCCTTGCCGCCGCCCAGTGTCAACGACACCAGCGCCTGCGTTTCGCCACGTGTGAACAGTGCCGACCCGTGTGCGCGCGGCAGAACGCCCAGTTCAATTTCAATCGGACGAACCGTTTTTGTGTCGCGGCCGTCGATACGTGGCTTGCCCGCCAGAATATTGCCGCGCATGATGCGTGCGGTGATGTTTTCAACAATTTCGTCCGCAAACGATTCCAGTGTGGACGCGGCGACGGTCGTATCCGGGAACAGTTCCGGTATCATCGCCTTGGCCGCGGTGTGGATTTCGGCCAGTGTATCCAGACGGACCAGTTTTTCCTTTATCGCCAGCGCCGCCTCGATATCGCCGGCGAATTTTTCAAACGCGGATTCCATTTCAATGTATTCCGCAGACTTTTCCGGTGTCGCCCAGCGTTCCTTGCCCGCCTTCTCGGCCAGTTCGTTGATTGCGCCAATAACCGCCTGCTGTGCGTCGAATCCGAACTTTACCGCGCCCAGTGTCGTTGCCTCGTCCAGTTCGCCGATTTCAGATTCAACCATCAGAACGCCGTCCTTGGTCGCCGCGACAACCAAATCCATTTCGGAATCTTCCGTGAATTTGCGTGACGGGTTCAATACGTACGCACCATCCGCATAGCCGACGCGCGCCGCGCCAATCGGACCCTGGAACGGAACACCCGACAACGCCAGCGCCGCGCTGGACGCAATCATCGCCAGAATATCCGGCTGGTTCTTTTTATCGTATGAAAATACCTGTGCGATAATCTGAACCTTGTTCTTAAACGTTTCCGGGAACAGCGGGCGAATCGGGCGGTCAATCAAACGAGCCGTCAATGTTTCGGCGGTCGATGCCTTGCCCTCGCGGCGGTCGCGGGAACCCGGAATGCGGCCGGCCGACGCATACTTTTCCTGATAGTCAACGGTCAGCGGAAAGAAATCCTGGCCCTCTACCGCGGATTTTTCCGCGCATACGGTCGCCAACACCATTGTTCCGCCCATCGTCGCCAGAACGGCGCCGTTCGCCTGTTTCGCCAGGCGGCCCGTCTCCAGACGCAGTGTTTCATCCCCATACGGGATTTCAACCACGACCGGGTTGTTTAATTTCTGGGTCTGCTGACCCTTTTCGTCTTTGTTAAACATTCCAAACAACATATTTTTTCTCCATGTTATTGTTGATTTTTGTGCGGAGAAAAATCATTCGTTTCTGCGTTCGTGTCGATTTAAACGCACAAAAGAATAATTTTCAGCCCCGCACCATTTGATTATAGATTATATTTGGACCAATGCAAATAAAATAAGCGGCCGTTGCCGCCGCTTATTCATTCGCCGCCTGGTACAGACGAATATATTCAAATACCGTTTTCATAATTAAACTGCCGGCGCCGCGCTTGTTTAAAAATTTCAGTGCGGCCATCAAATCTGTGTGCATGTCGCAAAACGCCGCACTTTCCCAGTCGATAAACGTCACAATGTCGCCTGTGTCGGGGTTTATGGCAAAGTTTCCGCCGATATCGTTGTGGCACCATCCATAGAACATTCCGGGTTTTGCGCCGGCCGGTTTTAAATGTCGTATGGATTCGGGGTCAGAGCGCCCTATTTCAAACAAAAACGCGGCCAGCTGGGCGGCAATCTTATCCTCGTGCCGCAGGATTGTTTCCGTATCCAAATCGGCCAGTGTTTTCCCCGGAAAGAATTCGTATTTCAGCGCGTCCATTCCGTTAAACCGGCGCAGTTCCATTTTGGGGATGCGAACGGGTGATATTTCACGAAACGCGTCAGCAAACATTTTTTCGCGCCGTGGTGTGTCGGCTTTGGCCGCGACCAGCGGGAATTTGTATCCGATTTCATCGTCCAGAACGACAATAATCTTTTTCATTCCCCCATGGCCCGAATAAGTCCGAACGCGTGCGTTCGGACGCCCGGCGTCACGCCGCGCGTAATCGATGTATTGATTGATGTTGTAATTCAGGCGTGTACGCACGCGGTGGCGTATTTTTTTATCCGGTATAAATCCGCAGACAATGTTTGCCGCCGTTTGTTTTATGCCCATTATTTGTTCCTGTTTTTGCGAAATTCATCCAAAGACACGACGCGGCCCGGGTCTGCGACGGTTCCGGGTTTTTCATCCAGCGGCAGTTCCATGTCGTTGTCGGCGGCGGGCGTCGCCTTTGGGTGGAACGACAGCATAAAGTCAACGGACGGGTCTTTGAATTCGACTAGTGCGGAAAACGGCACGCGTATGAAGAACGGCCGTCCGTCAAATGTTAATTGAACACCGAACTCCTTGTCCGACACGTGCAGGTTGTTATAGGAATACTGCAACACAATCGTCATTATGTCCGGATAGCGTATGCGCAGGAAATCCGGCAGAACCACGCCCGCATCGCGTGTCTTGAACGTGATGAAAAAATGCGTCCCGTCGCCCAGGCCGTTAATCTGGGCATGAACCAAGGCGTCTTTGACAACGGTTTTCAGCGCGTTGTCCAACAATGTTTGATAGTCTATCTTGCTCATGTTCCATAAATCCTATTGCACCAGTATATTATTTATTTCGCCATCCGCGCAAGCAACAAATGCCGCGTCGCCGATATCCGCAAACACATCCGGGTCCAGACCGGTCGCCCAAACCTGGGCGTCGGCCGCGGACAACGCCGCAAACAGGCGCGTGCGCGCCGCGGCGTCCAGATGGGCGGCCGCCTCGTCCAGCAGTATTATCGGCCGCATGGATGTCTTTGCGTGCATCAGACGCGCATGCGCCAAAATCAAATCCAGTAAAACGGATTTTTGCTGGCCCGTACTGGTCAAATGCGCCGGCAGGCCCAATGCGTTATTGAACACGCCAAAGTCCGATTTGTGCGGTCCGTCAAGGACCATTTTGTCGCCCTGTAACATTCTGTTCTCGTGCAGGTATGCCAGATACTTCCCCTCGGCCCCCGGACCGTCGGCCAGAACCATGTTTTCAACCAAGCCTGACACGGACACGGCGGCGGATTGTAAAAAATAATTAACCTCGCCCGCGTACTGAATGCGTGCGGCGGCGATTGCAACGGCCACGGCGGCAATCTGGGTGTCCAGCGCATCAATCCAGCGTGCGTCGCCGCCGTTTTTCAGTGCCGCCGCCCGTTCCGACATCAGTTTGGAAAAGCGTGCCACGCGTCCGGAATGGTGTCCGTCAAACGCAGCGGCGAGCCTGTCGAAAAACGCGCGCCGTTCGGCGGCCGCATCGACAAACAGGCGGTCCTCGCGCGGGGTAATCCACACCACGCGCAGCCGCGCCGCCAAATCCGGCAGGCGCGCCGCATCGCCATCGATACGCGCGCGTCTGTTGGCGTCGCCCGCCGCATATGTTACGGCGATTTCCGTATCGTCGTTCAATACCGCATGCGCGGAAAATCCGTTTGTTCCAAACCGCGCGATATCAGACATTGCCGCGCCGCGCATTCCGCGGTCGCCGGCCAGCATTGACACCGCCTCTAAAATTGCGGTCTTTCCCGCGCCGTTTGGGCCTGTAATAATAATATTGCGCCGCCCACCGGTCTCTATTCGTCCCAGTGCATGATTTCTAAAATCGGTTAAGGTCAGCCTTTCTATCATCGGCCCGATATTACAAATATTTTTTGAAAAAAACAAGGCCGGTAATTCCGGCCCCGTGTCTTTAATACATTGTCTGCAATATATGCTTGCTTTTGTCCAAACTGGACAGCATTTTGCCCGACCCGCATGCAACACATGCCAGCGGATTGTCCACCAAAAACGTCGGCAGGCCGGTTGAGGCGCGTATCGCCGCGTCCAAGCCGCGCAGCATTGAACCGCCGCCCGTCATTGCGATACCCAAATCGGCAATGTCAGCCGACAATTCCGGCGGTGTCAGTTCCAGTGCCTGGCGTACGGTATCGACGATTTTCGTCACCGTCTGGGCCAGTGCGGATGCAATCTGGGATTCGGTAATAACTGTTTCGCGCGGTGTTCCCGACAGCAAATCGCGACCCTTTATCTTCATGGTCAATTCATTCGCCTTGTCTTTTGGCGAAATGGCGTTTCCGATTTTTTTCTTTATTTCCTCGGCCGTGTTTTCGCCGATTAACAGGTTTTTATTCTTGCGCACAAAGTCAATGATGTCCGTATCCATCTGGTCGCCGGCCGTGCGGACCGCATTCGAATAAACGATTCCGCCCAGGGACATGACCGCAACCTCTGTCGTGCCGCCGCCGATGTCCAGAACCATGCTGCCCACGGGCTTGTCAACCGGCAGTCCCGCGCCAATCGCGGCGGCGGTTGATTCTTCGACAATATACACCTTGCGTGCGCCTGCGGCGTCGGCGGCCTCTTGAATCGCGCGGCGTTCCACCTGGGTTGCGCACGACGGCACGCATATGATAATCAGCGGCGCGGCCAGGGGGCTGCGGTGATGAACCTTGCGGATGAAATATTTAATCATTTCCTCGGCCACCTCAAAGTCGGCGATAACACCGTCGCGCAGCGGGCGCACCGCGGTGATGGAGCCCGGCGTACGGCCGAACATCTGTTTTGCCTCCGTCCCCACGGCCAGAATTTCCTTGCGCCCCAGCAGGCGGTTCTCGGCCACGGCCACGACGGACGGCTCGTTCAGCACGATTCCGCGTCCCTTGACATATATAAGAGTGTTTGCCGTGCCCAAATCTATCGCCATGTCGGCAGAAAAGAACTTCATCAGCCAGTTGTACATATTTGCCCCCAAAATAATGATTTTTTTTGCACTATAAAGCGTGGCGGATAAAAAATCAAGCGGGGCCAAAGGAAATTTTGCGCTTTTTTATTTGACTATTCGGATATTGTGGTAATATTGGCGCCATGAGAAACACCATAAAGCAGCATCAGCATTTTTTAATGGCCGAAACCGATGAAACGGCGCGCAGTTCTTTTTTTCTTATCCGCATGCGCGCGGCGCGTCTGCCGGACGACCCGCAGTACGGCCTGGTCGTGACAAAGCGCATGTTTAAACATGCCGTTGACCGCAACCGGGCAAAGCGTCTGTTGCGCGACTGGATTGCGTATAATGAGAAACTGATGCGTCCCGACCGCGACTATATATTCATTGTCCGCCGCGATATTTTAAAGGCTACGCGCACAGACGGCCGCGTCGCGATGAAAAAAGCGCTGCGGTATTTAAGCAAACTTGATGTCTAAAATCGCCATCGCCCTTATCCGATTTTATCAAAAATGCATATCGCCTGTAATCGGCGGCCGTGCGGCGTGCCGTTTTACCCCGTCGTGCAGCGAATACACACGCATCGCGATAGAGCGCCATGGCGTCGTTCGCGGTTGCGTGATGGGTGTGCGCCGTATTTTGCGCTGTCGACCGGGCGGTGGATGCGGATACGACCCAGTGCCTTGACAAGTTTGTCGTTTGTGGTAAAATTCCACCAAGATTAAAACCAAAACCATAAGGATTTTAAAATGTCTTTTCGTGCAAACGTAGAAAACATGTCTAAAATAATGGACGACATGGGTATTACGGAGCTGGATTTGGAACGTCAGTTCCTGTTTGGCGTTTATCGCAAACACATTCATTTGTCCAAGCAGCAGGCGGCGCCAACGGTCGCGATGCCGAATTTCCCGGTTGCGGCGGACGCAAAACAGACCAACAGCGCGCCTGCGGAAAACGCCGTCACCGGATACGCGCTGAAATCGCCGATGGTCGGTGTCGCATACCTGGCGCCGGAGCCGGGGGCAAAGCCGTTCACAACGGTCGGTGCGCATATCAAGGCGGGCGATACAGTCGCATTGGTTGAGGCCATGAAGACGTTCAACCCGATTAAGTCCGATAAAGACGGTGTTGTTAAGGAAATCTTGGTCACGGACGGTGCGGCCGTTGAATTTGACCAGCCGCTGATTGTAATCGAATAATAAAAGCCATGTCACAGATAAAGAAAGTTTTAATCGCGAACCGCGGGGAAATCGCCCTGCGCATAATTCGCGCATGCCGCGACATGGGCATACGAACCGTCGCGGTGTATTCGACCGTTGATAAAAACGCAATGCACGTGCAGTTGGCCGATGAATCCGTGTGTATCGGGCCGGGCCCGTCGCGCGATTCTTATTTGAATGAATCGGCCATTTTGACGGCGGCATTGTTAACCAACGCCGATGCGATTCATCCCGGATACGGATTTTTGTCGGAACGCGCGGACTTTGCGCGCAAGGTTGCAAACCACGGCTTGATTTGGATTGGGCCCGACGCCGACATGATTGAACGCATGGGCGACAAGGTTAATGCAAAGCGCACGGCGATTGAATGCGGTCTGCCGGTGGTCCCCGGTTCCGAAGGTGCGGTCGATTCCTTGGAATCCGCACTGGCGTGGGGTGAAAAAATCGGATATCCGGTAATGCTGAAGGCGTCTGCCGGCGGCGGTGGTCGCGGTATGCGCCCTGTTCACAATGCGGACGAAATGGCGGAGGCGTTCCAGATTACAAAGCAGGAGGCAAAATCCGGCTTTGGCGACGACACGCTGTATATGGAAAAGCTGCTGTTGCATCCACGCCACATTGAATTCCAGGTGCTGGGTGACAAACACGGCAACGTTGTGATTTTTGGTGAACGCGACTGCAGCTTGCAGCGTAAAAACCAAAAGGTTATGGAGGAATGTCCGGCCGCGGCGCTGACCCAGAAACAGCGCGACGACATGATAGAGGTCTGCAAAACGGCGGCGAAAAAGATGGGATACACCAACGCCGGCACGTTTGAGTTTATGTTTGAGGACGGAAAATTCTATTTCCTGGAAATGAACACGCGTCTTCAGGTGGAACACCCCGTGACCGAAATGGTTTACGGCGTTGACTTGGTGCGCGAGCAGATTCGCGTTGCCGCGGGCGAGAAACTGGGCTATACCCAGTCGAACGTTGTTCCGCACGGTCATGCGATAGAGTTCCGTATCAATGCCGAAGACCCCGACAACTTTACGCCCAATCCCGGCAAGATAACGCTGTACGCGCCGTCGGGTGGCCTGGGGGTGCGTGTGGACAGTGCGGTTTATACCGGATACACAATTCCGCCGACCTATGATTCCATGATTGCGAAATTGATTGTTCATGCACAGTCCCGTCCGGCATGCATCATGCGCGCCCAGCGTGCGTTGGACGAATTCGTGATAGAGGGGGTCAAAACAACCATACCGCTGCAGCGCAGATTGCTTAACAACGGCGATGTTCGGAAATTGAAATTTGACAACCACTGGCTGGAAGAATATTTGAAATCGGACGCCGCAAAAAAAGATGCCGACGTAAAATCGGACGAAGAGTAAAAAAAACACCGGCAATCGCCGGTGTTTTTTTTATTTTGGAGGCCTGGGTCGGAATGTTCGCATCGCGCATTGCGCGACCGTTGCTGAACGCAACTTGCTCACCACTCGCACGATTTCACTGCGCGGCGGTTTATTATGCCGCTTGTGAAATTCGGCTCGTATGCGAACCGGCCCGGTTCGATATCATCACAAATCACCAAAAACAAAACAGCCCCACAAGGGGGCGTTTTATTTTTGGAGGCCTGGGTCGGAATCGAACCGGCATACAAGGATTTGCAGTCCTCTGCATAACCACTCTGCCACCAGGCCACGTGCCACAATACTAGGCAAAAAATAATTCTAATTCAACATAAAATTTCGTGATTTTTTCATTTTATGATATAATACCCCCGGAAGAGAGTAGATTACATGAAAAAAATAGCTTTATTGGCATGCATAATGCCTTTTTCGGCGTGGGCTGCAAACGATTGTTTGAACCGCCAGACGGTGCCGGACGGCCCGTTGTCATTGCAAGAGGTAATAGAATTGGGACTGTGTCGCAATCCCCAGACTACATCCGCATATTTGGCGGCCGAATCCGCCCGATTTGCAAAAAACGCCGGGTACGCGAACTATTTGCCCAGCGTTAACGCCGGGGCCAGTGCCGGTATCGATTACCGCAACAAGGAATGGGGCGACTGGAATTACGGCGCGTCGTTGTCGGCGTCATATCTGATATTTGATTTTGGCAAGCGTTTGGCCGACTTGAATGCGTTGGCGGCGACGTGGCGCGCAACCGGTTTTGATTACGACGAAAGCGTTCAGAATTATGTCTATGGCGTAATCGGCGCATATTACGCGCTGTTGAACGCGGACGCGGACGTGACGTCGGCGGAAAAACTGCGCGAGGTGGCGCAGTCCGCGCGCGACATGGCGCAAAAGAAGTACAAGGCGGGCTCGGTCGCCAAGGCCGACGTGTTAAAGGCGGACACAACCCTGGCCAGTCGTGACGTCGCGCTGGAGCGTGCGAAAAACAACCGCGAGATTGCAAAGGGCACCCTGCTCTCGAAATTGTCTTTCCCGGCGGACCAGAACATAGAGATTATGGACATGCCGTCCAATTTTGGGCGCAGCACTGAAAATAAGAGCGTTGACGAGTTAATAGAGGCCGCGCGCAAGTCCCGCCCGGATTTGCTGCGTGCGACCGCGAACAAGGACGCCGCATGGCATCGCCGCAACAGTGCGTTCTTGAAAAATCTGCCGAGTATTTCGGCCACAGGCTCTATTGGCTGGAACGACACGGAATGGAATTCGTTCGCCAACGACAGCTACAAGGTGACGGGCAGCGTCGGTATCCGCGCATCCATGCCGATATTTGCTGGCTTTGCCAATTATTACGGCGTCCGCAGTGCCGAGGCGAACTATGACCGCGCAAAAGAATCGGAACGCGCCGCCGCGGACAACGCTATTTTGGACATATTTACGGCGTATCAGAACTATAAAACCGCGCAAAAGGTATTAACACAGACTGAAACGCTGTTGAAATCCGCAACCGAAAGCGAAAAGGTAACCGCCGGCATGTACAAAGTGGGGCGTGCGACCATGCTGGACTGGCAGACGGCGCAGTCCGAACTGGTTGATGCGCAAAAGCAGCACAATGCGGCCAAATACGACCTGTTCACGTCGCGTGCGTCGGTTGCGCTGGCCATCGGTGATATAAAGGCCGAACTGGATAAAGAGAGGGAGAAAAACAATGAAGAACAAAATTAAATCGGTTTTCAAATGGATTTGGCGTAAAAAATGGTGGTTTTTGATTTTAGCCGTTTTAATTGTTGTCCCGATGCTGATATTCGGCGGCGGCAAATCCAAAAAATCCGAATACGTGACATTGCAAATCGGGCGCGGTAACCTGCGCCAGGTTGTGTCGGCCACCGGTGAAATTCAGCCGGTAAACACGGTCAGTGTCGGCTCCCAGGTGTCGGGAACGATTGACGCGCTGTACGTCGATTATAATTCCAAGGTAAAAAAAGGCGACCTGTTGTTGACGATAGAGCCGTCGGTCCTGCAGGCGTCCGTGGACGAGGCCAAGGCCGCCCTTATCTCGGCCGAGTCCCAGCGCAACTATGCCAAAAACGAATATACGCGCAACAAGACGCTGTATAACGACGGATATATCGCCCGTGCGGAAATGGAACAGTCCCAGACCGCGTACGAACAGGCCGAGCAGTCCGTCGCCCGTATGCAGTCGCAATATGACCGCGCGGTGACGAATTTGGGCTATGCCACGATTACGTCCCCGGTTGACGGGACCGTTATCTCGCGCAAGGTTGACAAGGGCCAGACGGTCGCGGCATCTTTCCAGACACCGGATTTATTTGAAATAGCCGAAGATTTGACGCGCATGCAGATTGAAACGTCCGTGTCCGAGGCCGATATTGGCGTCATCAAGGAAGGCCAGTCGGTGACGTTTACCGTCGATGCGTATCCGACCCAGACGTTCGATGGCGTCGTGCGCCAGATTCGCCTGTCGCCGACAACGACGTCAAACGTTGTCGTTTATACGGTTGTAATCGACGTTGACAACACGGATTTGCGTTTGATGCCGGGAATGACCGCGTTTGTGACGATTATCGTTTCTGAAAAGAACGACGTATGGAAAGTGCAAAACGCCGCCCTGCTTGTCCGTTCATTCGACGGAATTGTCGAGAATGCGGGCGATGCGACGCCGAAAACCCATCTGGCGATAAAGCGTGGCGAGGAAATTAACCTGGTTCCGTATGAAAAGGGTCTGGTAACCGCGACGGAAACGGAAATCATATCCGACGGCATTGTAGAGGGCGACCGTATCGTCGTCGGCAAGGTCGGCCAGACATCGACCAACACGTCCGCCAACAAGCAGCAGCGTCGCGGTCCCGGCGGCCCAATGTAATGGGGGGGCTCATGAAAAAGGCACAGACGGCCAAAAAGCCGGAGACGATAATATCGCTCAAAGATATAACGAAAAAGTTCCCATTGGAGATGGGGGGCGAGCAGCAGGTTCTGTTCGACATAACATTTGACGTTCATGCCGGCGAATTTGTGGCGATTATGGGTCCGTCGGGCAGTGGAAAATCCACATGCATGAACATAGTCGGTGCGCTGGACACGCCGTCGGGCGGCACGTATGAATTATACGGGCGGAATATTACCGGCCTGTCGCCGGACGAACTGGCCGTGATTCGAAACGAATATATAGGCTTTGTTTTTCAGCAGTTTAATCTGTTGTCAAAGCGCACGGTGCTGGACAACGTGATGCTGCCGCTGATGTATCGCGGTCTGCCTATGTCCGAACGCGTACAGCGTGCGCGCGAAATGCTGCGCCGCGTGGGGCTGGAAAAATTCGAAGGCTATCTGCCGACGCAGTTGTCGGGCGGTATGAAACAGCGTGTGGCGATTGCGCGGGCCTTGGCGGGCGACCCGAAACTGATTCTGGCGGACGAACCGACCGGCGCGCTGGACAGCAAAATGGGTAATGAAATTTTAAAGTTCTTAAAAGAACTGAACCAGACCCAGGGTATCACGATTGTAATGATAACCCACGAGTTTGAAATTGCGCGTTATGCAAACCGCCTTATCCATATTTACGACGGCCATATAACGTATGACGGACCGGTCCCCAAGAATGAATCCGTATTGATAAAATCTGAATCCAAAGGACGCAAGAAATGACCTTTAACGATATTTTCAAGGAATCCTGGCTGTCGGTGTCCGGGAACAAAATGCGCTCGTTTTTGACGGTTCTGGGTATTGTTATCGGTGTTATGGCGGTGGTTATAATGGTTGCCGTCGGCGAAACGGTCGAGCGCCAGATTACGGACCAGTTTTCGGCATTGGGCACCAATACGATTATGATTCGTGCCGGCGCTGCCCAAACGGGCGGTGTCCGCACCGGAAACCGCCAGACTTTAACGATTGACGACGCGGAATTTATCGGCCGCCTGCCCGACGTTATGGCGGTAACGCCGGTGCAGAACAGCGCGGCGCAGCTGGTTTACGGAAACAAAAACTGGGCCTCGTCACTGGTCGGCGCGTACCCCGATTATACGACTGTTCAAAACATTGAAATGGAAAAAGGCACGTTCTTTGACCAGACGGCGGTCCGCAATGCGTCCACATACGCGGTAATCGGCCCCACAACGGCCAAAGAATTGGAAATGCCTGATGACCCCGTGGGCCAGGTAATTCGCGTCCAGAACACGCCTTTTGTCATTATCGGCGTTACCAAGGCCAAGGGTGATTCGGCCATGGGTTCCCAGGACGATATGCTGATTATACCGATTACAACATTGAAAAAGCGCGTCCAGGGCAGCCGCTTTCCCAACGCGGTCAGCATGATTGCCCTGAAACTGTACCCTGATGCGGACAACAACGTTGTCACAAATCAGATAACCGCCCTGCTGCGCGACCGTCATAAATTAAAGGACGACGCGGCCGACGACTTTCAAATCATGGACATGAAACAGGTAATGGAGACGATGAGCACCGTTACCGGCTACATGAAAATGCTGTTGATTGCGATTGCGGCGGTGTCGTTGCTGGTGGGCTCCATCGGCATTATGAACATGATGCTGGTGTCCGTTGCGGAACGTACGCGCGAAATCGGCGTGCGCAAGGCCATCGGCGCGCGCGAGCGTCAGATAATCATTCAGTTCCTCTCCGAATCTATATTCATATCATTTATCGGCTCTATGGCGGGATTGTTGCTGGGGGTCGGCCTGTCCCAGGGTGTCGGGCGCTTTATATTGGGCTATAACGTGCCGTTTTCGGCATGGCCGGTACTGTTGTCGGTATCCGTTGCGGTAATTGTGGGACTGGCGTCCGGTGTTATGCCGGCGTTAAAGGCGGCAAAATTAAACCCGATTGACAGTCTGCGCTATGAATAAAATAAATTGACACAATATATTTTTGTGCTACTTTTTGTAAAAAAGGTGGCACATGAATTTTATACCGATAAGCATTATCCATAAATACCTAAACTGGCGCGACCGCCATTTCCCCGTGGGGAACATACTGCGTCATACGCAGTATGTGTTGATATTTAAAACAACAAATTATTGTGATTTGCAGTGTCCGCACTGCTGTGAATGTTCGGGGCCGAATAATCCGCGAACCTTTATTCCGGCCAATATAGTTTGCAGTTATTTGGACCAGGCTCGTACCGACCCGTCCTTTTCAAATGATGTTGTGCTTACAGGCGGGGAAATTATGTCGGCGTATCGCTTTGTATCGGACGATTACGTGCCGACATTGTTAAATCACAGTCTGGATTTGGGCATCGATACCGATATAAAGACCAATGCCGCATGGGTTCGCGGTGAACTTGCTCCCAGAATTTTAGCTGATTTAAATAATATTTCGGTCAAATATAAACCATATGCGCTGCATATGTCACTGTCGTTGGACCGATATCATAAAGACGCGCTGGAAAATAACGCGCGGCTTATAGCCGGTATGGCGGACCGTCCGATTTCCGTCAATATCAGCGGTTTTAAAAATCACGTCGATATGTTTCCGGCATTGATTGAGTGCATAAAATCCAAAAACATATCGGCGGAAGAAGTATGGATTGGCAATCCTGAAAACATGCAGTCCGCGGTTCTTGTCGGCGGCAAGTTGTTATTGACGCAGTCAAAGGCCACACTGTTTAACGGCGGTCGTGCGCAGAATATGGATTGGGCAATGGAAACGAAATTTCCACAATTTAAATTTATATGTAAAAGCGGGGTCTTGATTGCGTTTGACAGTGCGGGTCGCGTGACATTGGGCGAAAATTCAGGCCGCAAGATTTCAACAAAATGGCGTACCGCACGGGGGCCAAAGTCGCTGATGCACACCCGTGCGGATTTGATCAAGGCCGCATGGCACGAGGAAACACGTGCCCGCCTGCTGGAGGGCTGGCGCTTTAACCAGCGATAAAAAAACGCCCAAATGGGCGTTTTTTATTTTGCTTTTACCGGTGCGACGATAATTGATTTTGTGCGTTCGTCCGGTTTTGACTTGCTTTCCAGCGTACCGCGCTCGCCAATCAGTTCCATGATTCGCGCAAACAGTTCCGGTACAGCGTCCTTGCCGCGCGCCAGCACTTTTTTCGAGCCGCGCGTCATAACCGCAATCTTTACCTTGTTTCCGCCGTCCAGGAATTCGAAAACCTTTTTCATTTTGATGTTCAAATCGTTTTCTTCAATAAAAGGCTTTACCCATACTTCCTTCATTTCAACCGTTTTCTGGTTCTTGCGTGCCTCGTTCGCGCGCTTTTTCTGGTCGTATTTGAATTTGCCGTAATCCATGATTTTTACAATCGGCGGGGTACCCGCGGCATTGATTTCAACCAGGTCCAATCCGGCGTCGCCCGCCATGGCCAGTGCCTGGGCCGTCGGCATAATGCCAAGGTTTTGGCCTGTTTCACTGATTACCTGAACTGATTTTGCAAAAATCCGATTATTCATACGCGGGCCCATGTCGCGGCGCGTGTCACGGTTAAATGGTGGTCTAATGGTATGCTCCTTTTATTGATACGTTTGAAATTATTATTTATTTTTAGGCGTTTTTCAACATATTTTGAACGGCCTGTAACGCGTTCCATGCGTCGCGCTTTGCCGCCGGTTTCAACAGCAGGTAATTCGGATGAAATATCGGCATAACCGTGCGTCCCGCGATTTCCGTGGCGACGCCGTGGTTCTTGGCCAAATCCACATGCGCGATTTCCGTCGCGGCCAGTGTTCCCATCGTGATAATGACGCGCGGCGCCAATAAATTAACCATGTTGTCGACAAACGGCCGGCACAAGTCCAATTCGCCCCGCGACGGCGCGCGGCCGCCCGGCGTGCGCCAGAACAGCACGGGCATAATGGACACGTTTTCACGCGACATTCCGATTGCACCAATCATTTTGTCCAGCAGTTCCCCCGCCCCACCGGTCAGGATTTTGCCCGCCATATCATCGTCCGCGCCCGGAATATCGGTTATAATCAGCAGTCCGTTCGGATTTGTCGCCACATGCGGCAAAACAGTGTTGTGGGCCGTCGCGCGCAGCGGATGGTTGAATTCCGATATCATGCGCAGCATTGCATCCGTATCGGTCGGGCGCGCGGCGGCGGCCGCGGCCGTTTCAACGGATATCGGTGCGATACGCGGCACGACAACGGGCCCCGATGAATAGACGGGCGTGCGTGCGCTGTCGGGAATCTGAATGTCATCGGCGGCGGTTTTGGGCGCGGCCGGTGCGTTTTTTGCCGCCTCTCGCTCTGCGGCGGCCAATGCCGCGGCCGTCGCCGTGGGCAATTCGGTAATTTCCCACTGAACCCCGGCCAGACTTAAATCACGCAGCGCATCGTTGTACATGTGTTTTTCCTTGATTTTTCGAACGTTTTATTATAGACTAAACCACGAGCAACAGAAACTCAAGGGAGTATTTTCATGAAAATTAAAAACTTTGCTATGCTGGCGGGCGTTGCAGGCTTGTTGGCTGCTTGCGGTGGTTCTTCCAAAATCACAGAACCGGCCGATTTGAATGACCAGCGCGTATTCTTCGCGTTCAATTCCTCGGAAATCTCCGAAGATGCGAAAAACAACCTGCTGGGCCAGGCTCTGTACATGAAGAATCACGAAGATGTTAAGATTCAGATTGCCGGTAACTGCGACGAACGTGGTTCCACAGACTACAACTTGGCTTTGGGCGCACGTCGTGCCAACGCGGCCAAGGAAGTCATCGTAAAAGACGGTATTGACGCAAAACGTATTTCCACGATTTCCTATGGTAAAGAACGTCCGTTGGTTCAGGGCAGCGGCGAATCCGTATGGAAATGGAACCGTAATGCAACAACAACTGTTAAATAATAACAGTCTGTTGAGTTATAGTGATTGTTTGAAAACACCGGCAATTGCCGGTGTTTTTTTAGTTATTATTCAGCTTTTCAAACAAGCCCCGCCGCCATCGGTACAGGCGCTCCAGCCTGTGTACATGTATCATCTTAAAGCCCATCAGAACAATCCGTTCCAGCACATCCTGTGAAATCTTTAATGTGCCGCGCTCGTATGCATATAATTCGGCTGGCGTTATCCGCAACAGTATGGCCATATCATCCTGATGCAGGTGACATACGTTTCTGGCGTGCCGCATTGCCGCACCAATGCGGCCGGCCGTTTCATCTATTCTTTTCATTTTTTTCCTCCATTGGTTTTTAAATTAAAAACACCGCCGTGATGAAGGGCGGTTGGAGGTTAGTAACTACCAAAGTAATAGTCCCACTTATTCAAATATATCGCAGGCCTCCAACCATATTGGAGTTTTCACTTTGAGAGGTTACTACACCTCACACCGGTAATCATCCGGTGCATTGGGAATTATAACAGAAAAACCACGAAAAGCAAATCAAATAAAAAAGACCGGCATTTGCCGGCCTTTTTGTATGTTTTTTATTTACAGATTTTATCGACTATTTCCTGCAACTGGGTGCGTGTTGAAAACGACAGCACAATCTGCCCCGCCCCGCCGCGGCGTTCGGTTATTTTCGCCGCCGTGCCCAGGGCGGATTTTATGCGCGCCTCTATATCGCGGCGCATGTCCGCATCCATGTTGTTTGATGAAAAAGCCCGGCTTTTCCCGGCGCGCGGCCCCTGCTTTACAATTGTTGCAATCTGCGCCACCGGTATCTTTTCGTTCACGATTTTATGGGCCAGCTCTTCCTGATTCTCGGCCACGGCAATCGTACGCGCCGCCGACGCGGACAGTTCGCCCCGCTCTACCATCGCCTTTACGGAATCGGCCAGGTTTGTTAAGCGCATTGTGTTTCGGATATAGCTTTCCGATTTTCCAATCAGGCGCACGACGTCGGCCAAGTCATATCCGCATTTTTCCATTAAGTTCTGGTATGCGGCGGCCTCTTCCATCGGGTTTAAATTTTCGCGCTGAACGTTTTCAATTAATGCGATTTCCATCGCGTTTTCATCGTTCAGTGTTTTTACCAGCGCCGGAATTTCACTCAACCCCGCCAGTTTGCTGGCGCGATAACGGCGTTCGCCTGCGACGATTTCGTACATGTACGGCCGGCCCGTGACTGCGCGCAACAAAATCGGCTGCAATACGCCCTTTTCCTTAATCGACGCGGCCAGCTCCTGTAACTCCGCATCGGTAAATGTTTTACGCGGCTGGTCCGGGTTCGCACCGATTTGTGCCAGCGGGATTTGTTTTACCACAACGCGTTCGGCCCCGGTCAGAACGGAAAAATCCGGTATCTGTCCCATTTCCGCCTTTAAATCGGCCAGTCCTTTGCCAAGTCCAAATTTTGAAGACATGCCCTATTCTCCTTGTTCTGTGCGTTCTACAACCTCGGTCGCGACACGCAGGTATGCCTGGGCGCCGGGGGAATTAAAGTCATAAAACAATGCCGGTTTGCCGTGGCTGGGGGCCTCGGACACGCGGACATTGCGCGGGATTACCGTCTTGAATGTTTTGTCGCCGAATGTGCTGCGGATTTCTTCCTCTACCGCGCGGGTCAGACTCTGGCGGCGGTCGTACATTGTTAATAATACGCCCAGGATTTCGATATTTGGGTTTAATTCGCGGCGTACACCCTCGATTGTGTTAATTAATTGCTGAACACCTTCCAGTGAATAAAATTCGCACTGCATCGGGATAATGACGCCGTCGGCGGCCGCCAGTGCATTTGCGGTAATGTTTCCCATCGCGGGCGGACAGTCCAGCAATATGTAATCATAATAATCGCGCACGGACGCCAATGCGTCGCGCAGACGATAAAATCGGTTGTCTTCGGTGTACAGCTCAACCTCGGCCGCGGCCAGCTGCTGGGTCGATGGCATGATATGCAGATTCGGCACCGCCGTTGTTAAAATATTGTCGGCGGCCGTCGCCGTGCCCTTTAACACGCCGTAAACACTTTGGCGATGTGACGAGCGCACAAACCCCAGCCCTGTTCCGGCGTTACCCTGTTGGTCCAAATCAATCAGCAGCACGCGCTTTTTAATCGCGGCCAGGGATGCGCCGATATTTATCGCGGTTGTGGTTTTGCCCACGCCGCCTTTTTGGTTTGCAAATGCTATTATTTTTGTCATTCTTTTTCCCGATATTTACCGGCCTTTATGGTATAAAATCATGCCATCTCAGTCAAGATATTTAAATATAACAAGTTTTGTTGTTAAAAAATCGTTAAAAATCAACACATTGTTAATAATTTCATGTGAAATAATACTTTTTGCTGATTTTTTGACAAATGCCATGTTCTGTGTTATAATATACAGCCTGTGTAATATGGAGGGTAATTGTGAAGTTTAAGAAATTACTTACTTTGTCCGCTGGTTTGGTCGCGTTTTTGGGGCCTGCTGTTGGCTGTGCGGTATGGGGGTCGCCTGATGCTAAGGTGCCGGACAAGGCGGTTAAAACGATTCGTTTTAAGCCATTGTCTGATTTGAATTTTGCAGTTGACACTTTGTATTTAACAAATGAAAATTTTGATACAGAATATGCACGTGCGGCGGCGGGACAGTTTATACCGGGTACGAATACTGTTCGCGTCACTTATTTTATTTATGACAGCGCGGCAAATGCGCGCGTGCGGTTGAATTGTGATAATGCGAATGAATCGCTTGATGTTGTTCGCCGTCACGAGATGGAGCATGCGCGCAAGGCGAATGTTGTTCAGGATGTGATGGACTTGTCCCCGTGGGACCGGGCGCGTCTGGCGGTTATGAACGAATCTATGGCGCCTGGCGGCGAGATTATTGAGGCGGTGGAATATCATATTGCAAATGGCGAACGTTATCCACAGGACCGCGCGTTCCTGTGGCGTGCCGACAGTTTGATTATGGCGCGTCATAATGAAAAGAATTTTGGATTTGGCAAAGGTGTACCGGTTGATTTTTCGGACCCTGTTATTGCTGATATTATTTTGGAAAGCGCGGTTGATAAATTTGCAAAGGATCACCGGCGCGGATTTTATCATACAAAGATAAAGAAAGAATTAAGCGGCGTGAAACGACCAAAATACAAACCGCATAATCAGTGTGATTTGCAGCCAACTGCAAATAATTATTTCCCGATGCTGAACCAATGGGGAATATTGTGGACGTATGATGTTAGTGCCCCGTGGACGCTTTTGAAAAAGAAACAGGTTGATGTATGGAAGTCCGCCACCGAATCGGCACGTCGTCGCGTGATAAACAAGGTTGATTCCATTGTGAAAACGGATATGACTGCCGGCCAAATGTTGATACCAAAAGTTTTTGAATATCCGCGCTCAAATCAATGAATTGTTAATAATTTCACGTGAAATTACCGGTGTTTTTCGATAATTATAATATTGCCGTCGCCGGTCTTGGACGGAACAAGTCTGTAATCGAATTTGTATTTTGTTTTAGCGGTGGCAACCTCGCTCTCTATCTCCCGGCCTTTTAGCAAAAAAAGCCGGCATTTTGTTCGGGCGACATAATCCAAAATCTTTATCAATGGTGCAAACGCGCGTGCCGTGAATACTGTTGTGTCGGGGTTTACCGGTGTTTCTTTTATGAAATCTTCAACACGGCCATGATAAACGGTTAAATTGTCCAGTTTCAGCTGCTCTTTTACCTCTGTTAAAAAGGCGGTCTTTTTACCAATGGATTCAATGCACGTTACGTTAAAGCCAAGTATTGCCAGAACGACGCCCGGAAATCCGGCGCCGCTGCCCAAATCTATTACGTTTACGCCCGTGGGTAAAATGTCGGCCAGCTGGGCGCTGTCCGCAAAGTGGCGGTTTTCTATGTCGGCCAGGGTGCTGGGGGCGACCAGGTTCATTTTTTTTGACCATTCCCGCAGCAGGCGCCCGTACAATTCAAATTTGTCTTTATTATTCATAAGGAATATTGTAGCATAAACTTGTCATGAGAAAAACAGAAACTTTATTTATAGGTGCGGGCTTGGTCGTCGCGTTGATTGTGTCTGGTGTTGTCGCGTGGCGTGCGTTTGCGCCCGTATCCGACGACGCGACGCATCAGTATCCGACCACAAAATACGGCGCCTTTTTGGCGGCCCAGCATGCGATTTATATCAATGATTTTGAACGTGCGGCCGAATTCGGACGTACGCTGGACAATATCGAATACGCCGTTGTGTATAACACGCGGATGCTGTCCGAATTTTTAAGCGGGCGCCTGCCCGGCGACGCAAAGTTGATGCGTGATGAAAAAAACGCCGCCGCGCGCATGATTTATGACGCCTATCTGGTCGACCAGGGTCATTGGGACGAACTGTACAAACGTCATAAAAAAGACACGTCCGCGCTGTCGGCGCCGTTGCGCATATGGTCGTCGGTTGCGACAAAGCACAGCGCAGACGCGATAAAGTTCATCTCGAAACTGCCGACAAACGAATCGTGGAAGGCGTTCACGCGCGGCCAGATTTACGCCCAGGCGGGCGATGTCGCCGCGGCCGAGAAAGAGTTTGCGGCCGTTTCCACGGACTTTATGAATATCAACGATTATCTATATGTGATGTCGTTTTACCGCGCCAATGACTTGAACGGCGCGGCGGCAAAACTGCGTGAGGATTTTACCTCGAAACCCGGTGGGATGTACATGCTGGGCTATGACGCGGTTCCGGATTGGGACGTGTATGCGGGGAATAAAAACGCACTGGCGTTCAGTCTGATTCAAAATGTATCGCATACCCAGATTATGATGTATTCGGATTTGTCGCTGCTGCTGTTGCGTTTCGCGCAGATAACGGGTTCCGATTTTGCGGCGAACAATGATGCGATAAACTATTACCTGGGCCAGTATTTTTATAACAATGCCGGCGATTGCGGGAAATATTTCGGCGCAATATCGCAGAACAGCCCGTTCTATCTGTTCGGGGTTCTGCGCATGGCGGACAAGACAAACGATTTTGCGGCGCTTTCCGCCGCGATAGATGCGTCGCCCCTGTTCGTGCCGGGCGCCACGCGGTTAATTGCGCATTATGTCGCCAATGGCGACCGTCGCGCCGCTTTACGCGTTGTGGAACGGGCGCTGGCCGATGACAATATTACGCCGCAGGGTCGCGGATACTTTTTAAAGAGCAGGGCGCAAATCAATTTTGCGTTTGGCGATTTGGACGCCGCGCAGAGTGATATTCGCGCGGCCTCGGACGAGTTGCCGATTGACGGCGAGATTTTGGCACTGCAGTCCAAGATATGGGCGATGCAGAACCGCGAGCTGGACAATGCGTACGAATATGCGATGGGATTGGTTCGCCAGAATCCGACGGATGTTGTCGCGTGGGATGTTCTGGGGCGTGTCGTCGCCGTTCGTGAAAGCGACGATGCTGCATTGGAATTGATAGAGCGTGTCGGCGAGGTTTCAAACAGCTGCTCTTCATTGTTCGAACAGCTGGGCGATTTATATGCCGCGCGCGGCGATTCAAAGCGTTCGCGCGACGCGTATTTGCGTGCGATTGAATTGGCTGATGACGGGTTGGTTGTTATACCTTTGGTTGAAAAGAAGATAAGGAAATTAAAATGATTGTTGGTGTTGTCGGCGCCGGTGCATGGGGCACGGCGCTTGCCATTACTGCGGCGCGCGGCGGGGCGGATGTTGTATTGTGGTCTTATGACGGCGGCGCAAAAGAATTTGACGGCATTGCAATGCCGGACAGTGTGCGTTTAACGCGTGACATGTCGGATTTGCGCGGGGCGGACGTATGGCTTGTCGTGACGCCGGCCGCATATTTTCGCGAGACTGTGCGCGCCGCCCGCGATAGTTACAACGGTGCGCCGGTGATAATATGCACCAAGGGGGCCGAGTATTCGACCGGCAGCTTTATGTCGGAAATATTGCGAACGGAGTTGCCGGCATGCAATGATTTTGGTGTTTTGTCCGGGCCCCAGTTCGCGGCCGAGGTTGCCGCCGGCGTGCCCACGGGATCCACTTTGGCGGGAACGCCGCAGGCGCGGCGTTGCGGGGCCGCGGCGCTGAACAAATTGTACATCAGCGAAAGCGACGACGTAATTGGTGCCGAGATGTGCGGCATAGGCAAGAATGCGGTCGCGCTTATTTGCGGATATACCAGTATAAAATCCGGCGAGAACGAGCGTGCAATGATATTCACCCGCGCCTGGGGCGAGGTTGTGAAAATCGGCATGGCGCTGGGGGCGAAAGAGGGCACGTTCCTGGACTTGTGCGGTATCGGCGATTTGTTCTTGTCGGCGACGTCGCCAACGTCGCGCAATTTTGCCGCCGGCATGGCGATTGCCGAGGGGCGTCCGATAGAGGGCACCGTCGAGGGTATCTTTGCATTGTCCGGCATATTGTCGCGTGCGGAAAGTTTGGGGATACGGACGCCCGTGTTGTCCGAAATGCAACATATGCTGAAATTGTAATTTAAAACCGGCAAACGCCGGTTTTTTATATGCCCCTTTAAGGCAATATTTATTGATTTTCGGTTTTTTATCTTGTATCGTAAAATTCGTGAAAAGAAAGGTGTTTTAACAATGGAATCCGAGAAATTATCGTTTGAAGATGCTTATAAACAGCTGATGGAACTGGTTCGTAAAATGGAGGGCGGTGAATTACCGCTGGCCGCGTCGGTTGAGGCGTACGAGCAGGGGATAAAATTAAAGGCGTATTGCGAGCAGCTGTTAAAAGAGGCTGAACTGAAGATTGAAACGCTGAAAGTCGGCACAAACCAGTAATTTTTATCAAACGGATATAACAGTGGCGGATAAAAGCAAATTAAGCCCGGTCATGCAGCAATACGTTGACATGAAGGCCGAGAATCCCGATGCCTTGCTAATGTTTCGGCTGGGCGATTTTTATGAGGCGTTTTTTGACGACGCCCGTCAGATTAGTGAAGCGCTTAGCCTGGTTCTGACACAGCGCGGAACCGACGCATCGGGCGAAAGCATTCCGATGTGCGGAATTCCGTGGCATGCGGCGGACAATTATTTCGGCCGTCTGGTGCGCGCCGGGTATAAGGTTGCATTGGTTGAGCAAATGGAAACCCCCGCCCAGGCCAAGGCCCGCGGGCACAAGTATATCGAGCGCAAGGTTGTCCGCGTTTTAACGCCTGGAACATTGACGGATGAAAATCTGCTGTCGCCGAAAAATTCCAATTTCCTGGTGGCGATAATGCCGGCCGGCGGCGTTTATCATATCGCCGGCTGTGACATATCCACGGGCGAGTTTTTTATCGGCCAAAGCGCGAATCCCGTCGATGACATGGTGCGCGTGGCGCCGGCCGAATTGATATACCCGGCCGCCGTGGCCGAGACGGAAACCATAATGCGTCTGCGCGATGTGTTTAAGACGACGCCCGTGTATGAAAAACTGTACCTGCGTGCGGATATAGACATGATTGTTTCGCGCGTGTTTGGCGGCGCGGTCCCGGACGGCGTATCCGCCGCCACAGGCGACAGTGCGGTCGCGCTGCTGGCCGGATATCTGTTTAATACCCAGCGCGGTGCGAATATAACGTTTCGTGCGGCGCGCCGGTTTAATTCCGGGGCGCAGTTGTTGATTGATTCCGCCACATGGAAAAGTCTGGAAATCGATTCCGCAATAAACGACGGCGGTACGTGCCTGCTGGACGTGTTGGACAATACGAAAACGGCGGCCGGTGCGCGGCGCCTGCGCGGATATCTGCGCACCTTAACTGGCGACATGGGCGAAATCATGGCCCGCCAGGAGCATATCGGCCATTTAATGCTAAACACCGACATTATGGGGGCGCTGGCGGCGGCATTGGGGGCGGTTCCCGATGTCGGGCGCAGTTTGTCGCGCCTGCTTTCAAATCGCGGCAGTCCGCGTGATTTGCGTCATATATCGGATTTCTTGATTGAACTGCCGAATGTAAAGATGATGGGAATGCGTCTGGACCGGACGCTGGCCGACCAGTTTGCGGCGATTGATACGCACGACGCATTCGCCAGTCGCCTGCGCGGTGCGCTGGCCGACAGTCTGCCGACATTTTTCCGCGACGGCGGCACAATCCGCGACGGATTTGATGCGGCGCTGGACAATATGCGGGGACTTGCCCACGGGGCAAAAGAAACGATTGCCGCGTTGCAGGCCGAATATGCCGCCGCCACGGGCGTCGCCACGCTTAAGATTAAATACAACAATATTCTAGGATATTTCATAGAGGTGCCCAGTGCCCGTGCCGACGCGTTAATGCAGCCCGAAAGCGGATTTATCCATCGCCAGACAATGGCGGGCAACATGCGCTTTACAACGGCGCGCCTGATTGATTTGGACAACGATGTTCGCAGCGCCGCCGACCGCGCCGCCGGTATCGAGGCTGAGATAATAGAATCCCTTATCGAAAATATCAGACAGATTGCGGATTCGTTGCTTTCCGCGGCCGAGCTGATTGCCGACGCCGACGTTTGGTATTCTTTGGCGACGGTTGCGGGGCGCTATAACTGGACGCGGCCCGTCATAACCGACGGCGGGGATTTTGACATCGTCGGCGCACGCCACCCGGTGATAGAGCATGTTCTGCGTTCCCGCGCGGACAATTTTGTGAAAAACGACTGTAATCTGGACACGCGTCCCATTTCATTGTTAACGGGACCGAATATGGCCGGTAAATCGACATACCTGCGCCAGAACGCATTGTTGGTGGTGCTGGCCCATATGGGGTCGTTTGTGCCCGCCACGCGTGCGCAAATCGGCATTTGCGACCAGTTGTTCAGCCGTGTCGGCGCGTCGGACAATCTGGCGGCGGGCCAGTCCACGTTTATGGTCGAAATGTCGGAAACCGCAAATATATTGCAGCGTGCGACAAATCGCTCGTTCATCATATTTGACGAAATAGGGCGCGGCACCGCGACATACGACGGTATGGCAATCGCCCAGGCAGTATTGGAATATTTGAACGATTTGGGCGCACGCGCATTGTTTGCCACGCATTATCATGAATTGACCGCACTGTCGGCCGATACGTCGGGACCGCTGCAGAATGTATCGTGTTTAACCATTGACGTGCGCGAGCATAATAATGAAATCGTATTCATGCACAAGATAATTCCGGGCGTCGCCAACCGCTCTTACGGTATTCAGGTTGCGCGCATGGCTGGCATGCCGGCATCCGTTGTGGCGCGCGCCGATGCGGTGTTGGCCGCGCTGGAGGAAACGCGAAATGTGGCGCCGACCACGCCGGTTGCGCCAAACGCGCCCGCGCCGGCATCCGCGACCGATACTCCGGCCGCCGCACCGGCCGCGTCGCCGCGCCCGTCACGCGTGGCCGCGCCTAAAAAGGACGCCCCGCAACTTAGCTTATTCGGATAAACATGGCAAACGGCTGGATTATTTTGGACAAGGCATCCGGATTGTTCTCTCGCACGGCGGGGGGGCGCGTGGCGCGAATGCTGGGTACGAAAAAATTCGGTCATATCGGCACGCTGGACCCGATGGCGTCGGGTGTTCTGCCGATTGCGATTGGCGATGCGACCAAGATGATTCCGTTTGTCGAAGACGCGCACAGCCCCGTCAAAGAATATCTGTTTTCCATGCAGTTTGGCTTTGAAACGGATTCTTTGGATATAACCGGACGTGTTACGCGCCGCGATGATTTTGTGCCGGATAATTCGGCCGTGACGGCGGCAGGTGCAAAATTTGTGGGCAATATAATGCAGACACCGCCCGCATATTCCGCCGTGCATGTGGACGGCCGCCGTGCATACGAGCTGGCGCGCCGTGGCGCCGCGCCCGATATTCCGCCGCGCCCCGTGACGATTTATGAGTTGGAATACATCGGTCGTGAGGGTCCGTCGTGGCATTTTCGCACGCGGTGCAGCCGCGGCACATATGTGCGGAGCCTTGCGCGCGATATCGCCGCCGCCGCGGGCGCAATCGCAACCGTTGACATGATACGCCGGACGGAAACAAACGGTTTTACCCTTAAATCCGCGGTGACACTTGATTTTTTGGAAAATCTGTTTAATAATGGGGGCGACGTTGGAAAATATCTGATGTCGGCGGACTATGGACTGGGGGACATTCCGGTCTGTCGTCTGGCGGATAATGACGCGCGTTTTTATATAAACGGCGGCTTTATCGAAACGGGTGGGGCGGACGGCCTGCGTCGCGTGTATAACGGCGATAATTTTATCGGCGTTGGAAATGTGACCGGCGGCGTACTGCGCCCAAAAAGAACTATTTAAAAACAAAAAAAGGAAAAACAATGTCCATTACAAAAGAAAAGACAGCGGAACTGGTAAAATCTTACAAGACAACCAATACTGACAACGGCGGCAGTGCTGAGGCTCAGGTTGCAATCTTGACCGAACGTATCCGCAACTTGACGGAACATATGAAGGCCAACCACAAGGACCAGCATTCAAAACGCGGTCTGTTGTTAATGGTTAACCGCCGCAAGAAATTGCTGGCGTACATCAAGAAAAACGATGTGGCTAAATACGAAGAACTGATTAAGAAATTGGGTCTGCGTAAATAATAAAAACCGCCCCGCGTGGGCGGTTTTTTAATAGTGATTTTAATATTGCAATCCCAATTTTCTTTGATATAATCATGCGCGTCGGGTGGTTAGCTCAGTTGGTTAGAGCGTTACGTTGACATCGTAAAGGTCGTTGGTTCGAGTCCAATACCACCCACCAGATTTAAAAAACGTGACGCCCATCGGCGTCTGTTTTTATATAAACCGGGGGAAATGACATGGCTGAAAAATATTTGATTACGTCTGCTTTGCCGTATGTTAACGGGGAACTGCACCTGGGTCATTTGGTGGGCTGCTGGCTCCCCAGCGACGTGTATGCGCGTTTTTGCCGCGCGCGCGGTCGCGACGTGCTGTATGTCTGCGGCGCGGACGAGCATGGAACCCCCGCCGTGGTCGGCGCCGCGAAAGAGGGCGTGCCGGTCATCGAATACAACAACAAGTATTATGAAAAGCATCTGCGCGCGGTGCGCGACTTTAACCTGTCGTTTGATTTGTACGGGCGCACGCACACCGAATTACAGGAAAAACTAATACACGATTTATTCACGCGCCTGGATGCACGGGGGCTTATCGAAGAACGCGAAACAATTCAGCCTTTTTCGGTTGATGACAATATGTTTTTGGCCGACCGGCAATTGGTTGGCACATGCCCGAAATGCGGATTTGACCGCGCGCGCGGCGATCAGTGTGATAAATGCAGCGCCACGTACGAGGCGACCGAGTTATTAAACCCGCGCAGTACTATTTCAGGCTCTGATAAAATTGAAATGCGCCCGACCAAGAATCTGTTCTTTTTGGCGTCGCGTGTACAGGACGCATGGCGCGAATGGCTGGCATCGCACGCCCCGAAATGGTCGAAAACCGCGGGCGCGATTGCGCGCGGATGGGCGTCGGACGAATTGTTTGACACATCAATTACGCGTGATTTGCCGTGGGGTATTTCGGTCAACAAGCCCGGATACGAGGACAAGGTGTTTTATGTCTGGTTTGACGCCCCCTGGGGATACGTTTCCATTTCCCAGGCCGCGCGTGAAAACTGGGCCGATTGGTGGAAGAATCCGGACACCCATTATGCACAGTTCATGGGCAAGGATAATGTGAAATTCCACGCCGTATTTTTCCCAGAGCAGCAGCTGGCCGTGGACGACGGCTGGAAAACGGTGGATATGTTAAAATCCATGAACTTTTTGAATTTTGAGGGTGGAAAATTCTCTAAATCCGAAAAACGCGGAATATTCCTGGATGCGGCGATTGATGTCGCACCCGCCGACGCGTGGCGTTATGCTTTGATGGCCGGCGCCCCGGAAACAGACGACACTGATTTCACAATCGAGCGCTTTGCCGACATCGTGAACAAGGATTTAAACGGCATGCTGGGGAATTTTGTGTCGCGCGCAACCAAATTGACCGACAAGAATTTCGGTTCCGTCGTCCCGGCGGCCGGCGCATTGGACGAAAAACTGGCCGCGGCCGTAAATGAAAATATTGCGGAATTGACCGCCGCACTGGATGCATGCGAATTTCGCGCCGCCATTGTCGCATTGCGCGGCCTGTATGCCATCGGCAACGAATACATGACGGAAACCGCCCCGTGGGCGCTGGTTAAAAACGGCGATATGGCGTCGGCCGCTGCCGTGTTGAACAACTGTTTCCAGTTGATTGATTTATATGCACGCGTATCTGCACCGTTTATCCCGGACGCCGCGGAAAAAATCCGTGGTGTGTTCGCGGCGGACCACGACCTGACGTGGCCGGCGGCCTTTGAGCGCCGCGTGGCCGATGGTGAAACGTTTACGGTGCCTGAAAACCTGTTTGAACGTATTGATGATGCACGCGTCGCGGAATTGACCGAAAAATTCGCACCGAAAAAAGATGACGCACCGCGTCCGGTCGTCGCGAAAATTGTTGCGGCGACGCCGCACCCGACGCGTGATGGGTTGCAGATTTTAACCGTGGACAACGGTATGGATAAATTACAAATCGTGTGCGCTGCGCCGAATGCGCGTACAGGGTTAATATCCGTTTTGGCACCCGTCGGGTGTAAATTGCCGGGGCAAAAGAAACCGATATCCCAGCGTACCGTCGCCGGCACGGAATCCTTCGGCATGATGTGCAGCGCGGCGGAATTGGGCCACGGCGACGCGGCGGATAAAATCATTGAATTGCCCGCGGACAGTGTCATCGGTGCGGAATATAAATAAATGAACCTGGTACTGTTATCTTGCTGTGCGCCGTGCAGTGCGGGCGCGATAAAACAATTATATGACGGGCAAATCCCGGATGTGGACGATTTTATCGTGCTGTTTTTTAATCCGAATATTTTCCCAGCGTCCGAATACCAAAAACGCATGGCGGAACAGATAAAATACTGTGACGCGCTGGGCGTAAAACATGCGGAACTGGAATACGACCACGCGGCATGGCGCGATGCGGTGGCGGGGCTGGAGGCTGAGCCCGAACGGGGTGCGCGTTGCACGGCATGCTTTGAATTTCGGTTTGCACGCGCGGCCGCGTTTGCGCGTGAATATGGATATGACGCGGTGGCGTCGGTCTTGGGCGTGTCACGACACAAGGACCAGGCCCAGGTTGACCGTGCCGCCACCGCCAAATGTGGTGACATATGTTATTTGCCGATAAAGTGGGACGAAGCGTTGCGCCAGAGTATCGGTCGCGCCTCTGATTTTTACCGCCAGAATTATTGCGGTTGCGAATTTTCTATTCGCAAAGTATAATTTATCCGTGATTCAATATTTGAAGGAGGACATATGTCATCTGTATTTGTATTCCCGGGCCAGGGCGCGCAGAGCGTCGGCATGGGCCGCGAATTGTATGAAACAAACCCGGCCGCCCGCGCAGTGTTTGATGAGGTGGACGCGGCATTGGGTGAAAAATTGACGGATATTATATTTAACGGTCCGGCGGACGATTTGACGTTAACACGCAATGTTCAGCCTGCGATTATGGCGACATCCATTGCGATGCTGCGTGCATCAAATGCCGAATTGCCGGAATATGTAGCGGGGCACAGTTTGGGCGAATATACGGCGCTGTGTGCGGCGGGCGCATTGTCGGTTGGCGATGCGGCGCGTCTGTTGCGCGCGCGTGGCGACGCGATGCAGTCTGCAGCACCCGTTGGTGCGGGCTTAACCGCAGTTATTATCGGTCTGGATATAGACAAAGTTCGTGAAATATGTGCTGCAACCGATTGTGACGTTGCAAACGATAACTGCCCGGGCCAGGTTGTTATTTCCGGCGCAAAGGAAATTGTGGAACGCACAATGGCCGCGGCCAAGGATGCGGGTGCCCGTCGCGCAATGCCGCTGGCGCTGTCGGTGCCGGTTCATTGCCGTATGCAGTCGCCGGCGGCGGACGCCATGCGCGCGGCGCTAGAAAATGTAGAGATAAAGACGCCATCGGCGACATTTATCGCGAACAAGACCGCCGATGTCATGACCGACCCGGCCGAGATAAAGGAAGAATTGATTTATCAAATGACGCACGGTGTGCGCTGGCGCGAAAGTGTTCTGCGCATGCATGCACTGGGCATTACGGAAATGACCGAGGTCGGCCCCGGCAACGTTTTGACGGGCCTGTGCGGCAGAATTTGTTCCGAAATTAACGCAAAAAAATTGGAGATATAAAAATGTTTGATTTAACAGGGCGCGTTGCGCTTATCACGGGTGCGACCGGCGGCATTGGTGGCGCGATTGCAAAAAAGATGAAAGAGGCCGGCGCCACGGTTGTCGTAACCGGACGCAATATTGCGAAATTAGACGCGGAATTCGGCGACGAATATATCAAGATTCCGTGTGACCTGGCCGCCGACGGCGGGGCGGTCGAACTGGTCATGAATACCATAGAGGCCGCGGGTAAAATCGACATTGTTGTCAACAACGCCGGTATTACCAAGGACACACTGTTGATGCGTATGACGGACGAGCAGTTTGACGACGTTATCAACACCAACCTGCGTTCCACGTTTAAAATTTGCCGTGCATGCATTATGCCGATGATGAAAAATCGCTATGGCCGCATTATCAACATGGCCTCTATCATCGGCGTTATCGGCGGCCCGGGCCAGGCGAACTATGCCGCGTCCAAGGGCGGCATGATTGCCATGACGAAATCCATCGCGGCCGAGGTTGCCTCCCGCGGCATTACCGCGAACTGCATCGCACCGGGCTTTATCAAGACACCGATGACGGACGTGTTAAGCGATGATTTGAAAAAGGCGTATCTGGCCCAGATTCCGGCCGGCCGTTTTGGCGAACCGGACGATATTGCCGCTGCATGCGTATTCTTGGCCAGCGCCGAGGCGTCATATATCAACGGCCAGACAATCAATGTCAACGGCGGCATGGGACGTTTTTAATAAATGACACAGTTTGACGTAATCGTTATCGGCGGCGGTCACGCCGGGGTAGAGGCCGCGGCGGCATCCGCCCGCCGGGGGGCGAAAACTTTGCTGGTTACAATGCGCGAAAGTGACATCGGCGCAATGTCGTGCAATCCGTCAATCGGCGGCCCCGGAAAGTCTCAGATGGTTGCCGAAATCGACGCATTGGGCGGTGTTATGGGGCGCGCGGCCGATGCCGCCGGCATCCATTTCCGCACATTAAACGCATCGCATGGCGCGGCCACGCGCGCCTTGCGCGCCCAGATTGACCGCGATTTGTATCATGCGTCGGTTATGCGCATTTTAAACGATACGTCAAATTTGACCGTTGTATATGAAACGGTTGAAACGCTGGATATTGAAAACAAAACCGTAAACAACAAATATCGGGCAAAATCGATTGTTATAACCACGGGAACATTCCTGCGCGGCCTGGTCACGCGCGGCGCGGAAAAAATCCCGTCCGGCCGTTTGATGGACAATGGCGAATACCAAGCACCGGATGCGCATATATCGGACGCCCTGCGCGGCGCCGGATTTGATTTGATGCGTTTAAAAACCGGCACGCCGGCGCGAATATATCGCGATTCTATTGATTTTTCAGTATGCGAGGCGCAACCCGCCGACACCCCGCACGAATGGTTTTCCATGCCGAATGCGGACAACGATTACGACGCAATGTGCTATATCACGCATACGACCGCCAAAACGCATGACATAATACGTCAAAACATAAAAAACGCGCCCATGTATAACGGCGATATCGAGGGGACCGGTCCGCGCTACTGCCCGAGTTTAGAAGACAAGGTCATGCGTTTTGAGAGCCATTCGTCGCATCATGTGTTTTTAGAGCCCGAGGGTCTGAACAGCGATTTGATTTATCCCAACGGGATATCCACCAGTTTCGGCGCCGATATCCAGGACGTGTGGATTCGCACAATCCCGGGGCTGGAAAACGCGCGCATTGCACGATACGGATACGCGATTGAATATGATGCGATTGATGCGCGCAAATTGTTGCACACGTTGGAGGCAAAAGATACGCCGGGCCTGTTCTTTGCCGGGCAAATCAACGGCACGTCCGGTTACGAAGAGGCCGCCGCCCAGGGGTTGGTCGCCGGCGCAAACGCCGCCGCGCACGCATTGGGGGCGCGTGCGCTGGATTTGGACCGTACAAATTCAATGATTGGCGTCTTGATTGACGACATAACAACGCTGGGGGTGGACGAACCGTACCGCATGTTTTCATCGCGTGCGGAATACCGCCTGCACCTGCGTGCGGATAATGCGGTTCGGCGCCTTGGGAAAACAGGCGTTGATTTGGGACTGATAACCGCGGCGGAATATGAAAAAAAATGCGCGTATCGTGACGCGGCGGCGACGGAAAACGATAAATTCTATGCCGGATATATCGCGCGCGCCATGCGCGAAATGGAAAGCTATCGCCGTGATATGGAATTAAAAATTCCGAAAAATTTTGAATATTCAAATCTGCCGGGATTAACGAACGAGCTGGTTGAAAAGTTAACCGCGACGCGTCCGGAAAACATTGCCGCGGCCACGCGCATTCCGGGTATGACACCGGCCGGCATAATGGTTGTTTTGCGTAAAATCAGGGGCTAAACCGCGTCCTTCTTTTTCACGATTTGCAGTTTGTTGTTATGCCACTGGGCAATCAGTATCTCGTCGATGTCCTTGATTTTTCTTTTCATCAGTTCGCGGCGCAGCCATGATTCACTGCGGTGAATTTTCGCCAGTGCCACGTCGTCTATGTCGCCGTTGTCTATTACAATGACGGAGTACTTTTTTGCCCCCTTTTTTACAATTGTTAAATCACCATTCGGTTCTATCTGGGCCATTTCGACGTCTTTGATGGATTTTACCTGTTGCCGGCGCAGGGCCAGTGCCAAATCATGGGCGGATATTTTCATGCGCTCCATCATTTCGGCGTCTATTTGTCCGCCTTGAATAATTACGCGGGGCGAGCCGATGAAAATGCGCCGCCCCAGGTTTGTGTTGAACGTTATTTTGTTCAGCACATACAGCAGTGCCCCGTAAATTATAACCACAACGACAAAATCAAGTATGCCTATATGCCGGTCCAGAATAAAGTCGGACAAAATGGCACTTAACAGAAAGTTCACGATTATATCCAGCGGCGTCATCTGTTTCAGCCCTGCGCCCGCATTAAAAAATCGCAGGTACAATACCGCGACGGCAATCGCCATAATCAGCTTTGTTGTAATCAGCAAATAATAAAGTAATACCGCGTTCATGCCTTGCAGATTATCAAAGTGTGCACCTAAAAAACAGGCGATATAAATCCTAATCAGCATGAATTTTATACTGGAAATTTGCGAAAACATGTATTATTATGGGCGCATTGCCGGTGTAGCTCAGCTGGTAGAGCATCTCATTCGTAATGAGGGGGTCGTAGGTTCAAGTCCTATCACCGGCACCAGAATTAAAAAATGATGAACAAATCGATAATCATTATTAAATAAAACGGCACTGCGCTTTGGCGGTGGCCCGGGCGCGTATGGCGCCCGTTTTTATTTAAGAAAACAAAAGGCAAAACAAATGGCATACCCGAAAACCGACCCGCGTGCTGATTTCCCAAAGCTGGAACAGGAAATACTGGCATTCTGGCGTGCAGACAATACATTCCACAAAACATTGGAAAAGACCAAGCAGGGGCATCCGTTTTCTTTCTTTGACGGGCCGCCGTTTGGAAACGGCCTGCCGCATTGGGGGCATCTGGGCGTTTCGGCGGTAAAGGATATGGTTTGCCGTTATCAGACGATGAAGGGTCGCTTTGTTCGCCGCGAACTGGGGTGGGATTGCCACGGTCTGCCGGCGGAAAACAGTGTCGAGAAAAAGCAAAACCGCACCGCACGTGAAATCGTGGCCGCCGACGGAATATCGGCATTCTGCGAAATGTGCCGCACCGACGTTATGACGTACACCACGGAATGGGAAAAGTTTATTGCGCGTATCGGCCGCTGGGTCGATGTCGGCGACGGATACGGATACAAGACCATGGATAAAAACTATATGGAATCCATGCTGTGGACGTTAAAGTCGCTGTATGACAAGGGCCTGCTGTACAAGGATTACAGTGTGAACCCGTTCGACTGGGTTAACGGCACGGTCGTATCCAATTCAGAGGCGTCCCAGGATTACCGTGACGTCGTTGACGATGCACTGACCGTGTGGTTTGAACTGGAAAACGGCGACCGTGCGATGGCGTGGACGACAACGCCGTGGACGCTGCCGGCGAACAGTGCGCTGGCCGTAAATCCGGATATGAAATACGTCCGTATGCGCGACGCCGACGGACATGTTTATGTTATTGCCGAATCCAGATTAAAGGCATATGAAAAGCAGCTGGCCACGGCCGAAAAAGTGGGCGAGGTTATGGGACGCGACCTGGCGGGATTAAAGTATGCGCCGCTGTTTGACTATTATGTCGGCACGTCCGATTTGCTGTATCATGTAATTCCGGCCGATTATGTATCCGACAGTGACGGTACCGGCATTGTTCATATCGCGCCTGCATTCGGTGCGGACGATTTCTGGGCGGCGAAAAACATCGACCCGAAATTTCCGGTTCTGTTAAACGTCGACAACTATGGCAATTTTGACGACAGCGTGCGCGACTTTGCGGGCGAAAACATATTCGCGGCCAATCCAAAGGTTATGGATTTGTTAAAATCACGCGGTCATGTTGTAAAAAAAGAACAGTACAAGCATTCGTATCCCTACGGCGACCGTTCAAAGGAAAAGCTGATTTATCGTGCGACGGATTCATGGTATATCGACGTTCCGAAAATCCGCGAAAAATTGATAGAGAATAACAAACAGGTCAACTGGACATCGGCCGGCGAACGTTTCCGCAGCTGGATTGAAAACGCACGTCCGTGGTCTATATCTCGCAATCGTTTCTGGGGGACGCCGCTGCCGATTTGGGAACGCGACGGCGAATACAAGGTGTTCGGTTCAATTGCGGAGCTGGAAGAATTCTTTGGCACAAAAATAAACGATTTGCATCGCCCGACGCTGGACGCGTTAACAAAGGACGGATGGATGCGCATTCCGGACGTTCTGGACTGCTGGGTTGAATCCGGTTCCATGCCGTGGGCGTCGCTGCATTATCCGTTTGAAAACCAGGACCGTTTCAGCGCGACATTCCCCGCCGATTATATTATCGAGGGCCAGGACCAGACCCGCGGATGGTTCTATGCGCTGATGGTTCTGGCAACCGCCATGTGGGACAGCCCGGCGTTCCGCACGGTATCCGCGAACGGAATGGTTGTGGACGAAAACAAGAAAAAGTTTTCAAAATCGTTGAAAAATTTCGTGAACCCGGAGGCTCAGATAGAGCAGTTCGGTGCGGACAGCATTCGTTTGTTTATTTTGGGCTCGAATTTCATGAAGGCCGAACCTGTTCCCGTCGATAAAGAGGGCAAGGTTTTTGCCGAGACCGCAAAGACAATCTTAACCCCGCTGTGGAATGCGTACCACTTCTTTACACTGTACGCGAACGCGGGAGGCATCACGGCAACGGATAATGTTTCGGACAATGCGCTGGATAAATATATCGTTGCGGAATTGAACGAATTGATTCAGATAACCGACCGCGCGCTTGCCGAATACAAACCCGACAGTGCGATAAAGGAATTCGTGCGTTTTTTGGATATCTTAAACAACTGGTATATCCGTCGCAGCCGCGCGCGTTTCTGGGATGAAGAGCAGGGCGCATTTGACACCCTGCACACCGTTTTGACGACGTTAACACGCGTAATGGCGCCGTTTGCGCCGTTTGTCACGGAATATATCTATCGGAATTTGACGGGCGGCGAATCCGTGCATTTGACGGATTTCCCGACAGCAATGCCGTATGATGAAAAAATTGTCACCGACATGCGCCGTGTTCAAATGGTTGTTTCGGCCGGCAAACAGCTGCGTGAAAATTATCGTCTGCGCAACCGCCTGCCGTTGAACAAATTGACCGTGGCGGGTGCGAATATGCCCCAGTACGCCGATATCATCAAGGAAGAGCTGAACGTGAAATCCGTTGAATTCGCCGACAGCGTGGACGGCGTCGCGGACAAATTTGTGTATTTAATTACGCCGCGCATCGGTGCGCGTCTGGGCGGTGCATTAAAAGAAATTATCCCGGCGGTAAAGCGCGGCGATTATACGGTCGCCGGCGATACTCTGGTTGCCGCGGGCCATACGCTGACGGCGGACGAATTTGAAAGCCGTTTAACCGTAAAGCCGGGGGTTGCTGGTGCGGCCCTGCCGGACAATACGGCGGTCGTTGTTCTGGATACGGAAATAAATTCGGAATTGGTGGCCGAGGGGTTGGCAAACGACGCCCTGCGCTTTATTCAGGACACGCGCAAGGCGGCGAACCTGGACGTGTCCGACCGCATACAGATCACATATGATGCGGATCCGGCACTGGCCATGGCGATTGATGCACATAAAAAACGCATTATGCGCGATGCGCTGATAACCGAAATGTCGGCCGGCATGGTCGGTGATTACGAAACAGAGATAGAGGGATATTCCCTGTCCATTTCTGTTGAAAAAGTAAAATAATAAAAGGATAAAAAATGAAACGGTCAAAGATTTGTACAGATTTTAATAGAGATTGTGTATATCGAGATAGCGTATTATGTTGCGCCGGAACCGGTGTGCAGTGTTCTTTGTATAATTCTTTAGACCCTGATAAAATGTCAGATCAAGATTTCAAGGCGGCCACACTGACGTATCTGGCATCGATTCAAAAATTTCAAGTGGAAATCATAAAACGGTTGGCGAATTTGGAAAAGCAAAAATAATGACACCGACCGAATATTTTGAACTGGTACCAAAATCCGTGGATATGAATATCCGGTCGGAATTGTATTCCACCAATGAATTTACATTCGCGGTGGCGGTAATACTGTCGGCCCAGGCGACGGACAAAAAAGTGAACGAGGTCACGCCCGACCTGTTCCGCGTGGCCCCCACACCTGCAAAAATGATTGTGTTGGGCGAAGACGGGTTAAAGGCGCATATAAAGGTCTTGTCGTTCTTTAACAACAAGGCCAAAAGCATCATGGGCCTGGCCGCGCGTTTAATGGACGAAGAGGGCGCCACAAACACCGATTATAAATTCCCGGCAAAATTTCATGACCGTGACAGCCTAATGAAGTTGCCCGGCATCGGCCAGAAAACAGCGAACGTTATCATGAATGTTCTGTGGGGGGCGCCGAATATCGGGGTTGATACGCACGTTTTCCGTAACGCGCACCGTTACGGCTGGGTGGGCGACGACGCGAACACCCCTGAAAAGGTAGAGGCGGCGCTGCTGTCCAAAATCCCCGCCAAATACCATGGTATCGTCAATCATGTAATGGTTTTGCACGGGCGTTATACATGCAAGGCGCTGCGTCCAAAATGCGCCGATTGCCCGGTGGCGCATATCTGCACCGCCCCGGACAAGACGATTTAAAAAATAACTGGCAAAAATTCTTACCATACTATATACTTTTTATGTCGCGGCGTGTTGCCGTGATGAGGCCTGATAACCTCTTTTAGATGCGTCGGAATAAATACTGATTGGCGCGACGCGCCATTTTTATTACGACGAAAAACAAACTCCTGAAACCCACCCGGGTCAGGAGGGTTGCGAATATACTGAATAAGCACGCAATTCATCTAAATTGTTATCAGCCTCCTGACCACCAAAATTTGGTGGTTTTTTGTTTCACACAAACAAAAACCAAGGAGGTTTGAAAATGAAACTTTTCATACAAGCTGTAATCGCTATTGCGATTGCCTCATGGGCGGATTCTGTATTGGCCGCCACAATATCTTTATGCTCTCATAGCCAGGGATGTTCGCAAATGGCAACATCGGTCATGCCGTATTGCTGCAAAACAGGCAGTACTTGCACGATTTCAACATGTCCGGACAAATGGACGTTAAATGAGGGAATGTGCGAGCGCGCCCCCAGCAGTGGTTTGGCCTCCCAGGATGAAACAGGTTGGTACACCACATACTGGACAACTTGCGAGCCTACTAGCACGACCGACGACGAATACCGACTGTCGGCCACAGATAAAGGTTCAGGCTGTTATATCGCATACAAACAGGGGATATAAAACATGAAAAAGTTTTTAATTTTTTGCGTTGTTTGCATGCCGGTGGCTGCCGCTGCGATTGATTTGCCTGTTGTAAAACAGTCCTGCAAAGAGGATTATAAAAAATATACACGGTGTAAAGTCGGATATTATCTTGAAAACGAATCGTGTAAAAGATGTCCTTCGTCCGGTGGGGTGTATGGTACAACGGTCAATCACAATGCCGGTGACATAACATCTTGCTATATCCCATCAGGTACGACTTTTTCTGATACCTCAGGCAACGGCGTGTACGAAGGCGATTGTTATTATAAAAAATAAAGCCCCACCGGGGCTTTGTTTATATTGCAATCATATATCCGCATGCCAGTATGGCGATAACCATTACTGTGAATACAACGTGCTTTTTTGATATTTTCATGTTTATTTCCTCTTTTGTTTACCAACCCTGTGTAATTGATGGGCAGCCCAGATTGGCGCCGTTCGACAAAAATCCCAAAATCAGGCCGATTGAAAACAGCAATGCAAAGCCCACAATCATGGGAACGCCCACGGCTTTTAAACCATCCGCGATATTGTCCTTGCCGCCCACTTTGCCGCCGACTATCGCCTCCCAGGCGTATTTGGCCAGCACAAATCCCGCCCCGACAAACGCCATTGTGCGCAGAATTTTAAATACGTTCTGCATTTGGACAATCAAATCGCACATGCCGTTTGATGTGGCCATTGCGGGCGTGGCGGCGCCAACAATGCACAATGCGGTAAACAAAGGACCGTTTTCCTTAGGCATAACAACAAGGATAAAAACATGCAGAAATTGGGAACGTATAAAAAAATAAAAACCATCAGAACAATCGGTGGTTTTAATTAGGCATATGTTTTTAGCTCTCTATGCCTTTGAATTATAGCATAAATCCGGTGTTTTTCAAATAAAAAAGGCCGGCGTTTGCCGGCCGATTTTTTATTTGTCTCGGATTTTTGCACCGCATTTGGTTTCAACCGCGGAAATCACGGCGTTCTGTATTTCCATTAAATCCGTATCGGTCATGTTTTTGTCCGGACAGATGGTAATGGTAAATGCAATCGATTTTTCATTTTGCGACAAATCGAACGCATCAAATACGACCGCGTCGGTGATAAGTCTGCTGGCCGACATTGCAACGCCGACAATATTTGCCGCCGGTGTCGTGCTGTCCGTGATAAATGCAAAGTCACGTGTTATCGGCGGAAATTCCGCCGCAGGCGTATATTTGGCAATACGCCGCACGGGGATATTGTTTATATCGTCAACAATGGCGACGCATACGCGCGTTTTTATGCGCAGTGCACGTGCGACAATCGGCGACAGCTCCCCGAACTCTGCGATGACTTTTTTGCCCTGCATGATGCGTCCGTATCTGTACGGGTGCGCCCATCGCGGCGCATTGTCGGTTGCAACGGTATAACGCTGGCCCGCCAACAGGGATACAATATCCGCCTTGACGTCGTATATGTCGACTGCGCGCGCCCGCCCGGCCCAGTGACGCGGCCCGGTCATGCCGGTCCGCACCAACGTCATCGCCGTGCGCTGGGCGCCGGGGGTGTCACCGTCGAATACGGTGCCGACCTCAAACAGATTTAAATCGGGGTATCCGCGTTTTTCATTGTTGGACACTGCCATCAATAATCCGCCCAGCAGTTCCCCGCGCGCCGTATCCAAATCGGATACAATCGGGTTTGCAACCGGTACGGGCCGGTGGTCGGTCAGCAGTTCTTCGGTTTTCGAGTTGCCGAAAGCATAGCTGCGGCATTCGTTTAATCCCCGCGCCGCCAACGCCTGCTTTATATCCAGCGCATGGTCCGCGTGCGGCGCCACCGGATTGCACGGGCGGTGCTCGGCCGTCGCGGCAATTTTATCGTATCCGTAAATGCGCGCGATATCGGCGATAACTGTTTCCGGAATCTCTATATCCACACGGCGCACCGGCGGCGTCAATGTCCAGGCACTGCCCCGCACGGCAATATCGTACCCCAGTGATTTTAAAATGTTCATTTGCGTATCCGCCGGAACATCGATTCCCATTTTGCGGGCGAACATGTCGGGCGTGTATTTTATTTTTATATCGCGCACCGGGTTTTTGCCGGATGTTGTCGCGCCGATGATTTTACCGCCGCATACAGACGTGATTATCCGCGCCGCCGTGGCCAGTGCCGGGCCGGTTAATGTCGGGTCGATTCCGCGTTCATAGCGATATGAGGCATCTGTGGAAATCCCGGCGCGCTTTGCACTTTTGCGGACCGATACTGGGTCAAAATAGGCACTTTCCAGCAGGATGTTCTGTGTCGTGTCCGTCGTCATGCCGCGCGCGCCGCCGACAACGCCCGCCAATGCCAGAATACCCGCATCGTCCGCGATGACAATGTCGGCCTCTGTTAATTTGTGGGCCGTTCCGAACAGGTCGGTAAATTCTTCGCCATCTGCGGCCATGCGTACGGTTATGTCGCCATGAATTTCATCTGCGTCGAAACAGTGCATAGGCTGGCCCATGTCAAAGCAGACATAATTTGTCGCGTCAATCGGTGCGTTTTTAGGATTGATTCCAATCGCGCGCAGACGACGTGCAGTCGTATCGTCGGACGCAGCCATTTTTATCCCGCGAATTTCCATTAAACGGTAAACCGGGCACTTTTCTGTCAAAATGTTCACACCGCGTGACGCCGGGGTGCCGGGCAGGGCGGGCGCGTCATGTGCTGTGTATTCGCCGATGCCGGCGGCCGCCAAATCCTGGGCGATGCCGCGCACCGCCAGATAGTCCGGACGGTTCGGTGTAATTCCGGCCTCAAATACGGTCTCTGATGGCATTACGGGGACGCCGATAACGGTGTCCGCCGGCAATTCAATAATGCCGTCATGATTGTCGGATATCCCCAGCTCCTTCTCGCTGCACATCATGCCGTTTGACATTACGCCGCGCAGTTTTCCGCTTTGTATTTCGTGCCCGTCAATAACGCATCCCGGCAGGGCCAGCGCCGATATCAACCCCACACGTGCATTCGGTGCGCCACATACGACCTGGCGCGGTGCGCCGCGGCCGTCGTTTACCTGTAAAATATGCAGATGGTCGCTGCCCGGCAAAGGCTCATATTCAATAATCTGGGCCGCAATCGGGGCAACAGGCGCGAAAACGTCGTCAATTTCCAATCCCGTACGTGTCAGCGTGTCCGCAATCGCGTCCGCCGTCGCATCGGTTTTCAGATAGTCTTTTAACCAATCATATGTCCATTTCATTTTTTGTTTCCCCGCATTAAAATCCATACCGGCGCAGCCAGCGCACATCATTCCCATACAATTCACGCAAATCCGGCAACCCGTATTTCAGCATGGCCAGTCTGTCCCATCCGAAACCGAATGCAAACCCCTGGTATTCGTCCGGATTTACGCCACAGTTGCGCAGCACGTTCGGGTGAACCATTCCGGCCCCCATGATTTCCAGCCATTTGTCGCCCCGGAATTTCATGTCTATTTCAATGCTGGGGTCGGTAAACGGAAAGTACGACGGGCGAATGCGCAGCTCTACATTATCCACTTCGAAAAAGCGGGCCAGAAACGCGCGAATGTCGCCAATCAAATCCGCCATTGTTATATCTTTGTCGATATACAGACCCTCTATCTGGCCGAACATGGGGCCGTGTGTGGCGTCCATTTCCTTGCGGTATGTGGCGCCGACGCCGAACATTTTAATCGGCACGCCGTTTTCTTCCATGGCGCGAATCTGGATGGCGGACGTTTGTGTGCGCATAACATTGCCGTTCGGCAAAAAGAATGTATCCTGCATATCACGTGCCGGGTGATGGGCCGGTGTATTCAATGCGGTAAAGTTATGCCAGTCGTCTTCAACCTCTGGCCCGGTGTGCATTGTGTATCCGAATGATTCCAGAATGCCGGAAACCTCTTTTAACGCCTGTGTTAACGGGTGGATTGTTCCCTTGTTTTCCGGCGCCGCGTCCAGGGTCGGGTCCAGTCTTTCCCCCGCCAATTTTTCCATCAGCGCCGCCTGTTCCAATTCCGCCTGGCGCACCTTGAACAGTTCGCGCAGGGTCGTGTTTTCCGTGTTCAGTGCCGCGCGTGCATCATTGTCCAGATTTTTCATTTCCTTTAAGCGCGCCGTCATCGTACCGTTTTTGCCAAACACGGACGCGTATAATGCCTGCAGCTCTTCCAATGAATTTATGTTTTTTATCTGTTCTTGCATAACTTTTCCTTCCAATGAATAAAAGCCGTCGCTTGGACGGCTTTTATTATGACAAAACAATCAACCACCGCCAAGCGTTATTTGGATTCGGCGCTGTTAAATCGTTTTGCGGTTTCAACCAATTTTGCAAAGTTTGCATCCGCATCATAGGCCATTGCCGCCAGAACCTTGCGGTCCAGGGCAACGCCCGCCTTTTTCAGGCCGGACATAAACTGGCTGTAGCTGATGCCGTTCATGCGGCACGCAGCGTTGATACGTACAATCCACAAACCGCGGAATTCGCGCTTTTTAACGCGACGGTCGCGATATGCGTACTGACCCGCTTTCTCGGTCTTTTCACGCGCGGCGCGGTATGTCGAATGATGACGGCCCAGGTAACCCTTGGCACGCGCCAATATTTTGCTATGTTTCTGTTTAACGGTTGTTCCGCGTTTTACTCTTGCCATTTTATGTTACCCCCAATTATTTCAAACCATACGGGGCCAAGATTTTCGCCTGACCAACCATGTTTTCATTCAGATACTGCGGCTTGGACCCGGCGTTGTTTGCACGTGCGGATTTTTTGCGTAACAGTTTCTTGTGGGCGTTTCTGGCAACACGGATTTTGCCGGTCGCAGTCATAGATGCGCGCTTTTTCAAGTACGACTTTGTTTTCAGTTTTGGCATTTTACTATCCTTTTTACTTTTTCCTGGTGGCAATGCCTTGCCACTTTGGATATGCGGGGCTATTCTGACACAATTAAATGAAAAATCAAGTTTTTATTGAATGTTGCCTTTTTAAGGGGTAAAGTGTGCCCCGACATGAATCAAAAAAAGCTGACATCGCGTGTATATTCGGTCGCAAAGGCGGCCGCCGCAGCGGCAGTATTGCCGGTATTTTTCATATATATTATGGTTGCCAAGCCCGATTACCGCATTATGAATGCCGCGGCCCATGTTGTGCTGCCTGTGGCGGGCGCGGTTGGCGACGTGATAACATGGCCGTTTCGTGTGGTGGGTGGTGTTGTCGCCAATGTGCGCGAGCTGTCGGGCCTGCGTCGTGAAAACGCCATGCTGCGTGAAGAGCTTGACGCCATGCGTCTGCGCGGCGGCGAATGTGATGTCGCCATTGCGGAGGTTCAGAAATTATCGCGCGAACTGGACATCGTCCGCGCAACCCCGTCGTCTGTTGCGGCCGACGTCGTGCATGACAATGCGGCCCTGCATCACAATACATATATGATATCCAAGGGCGCGCGCGACGGCATAGAACCGGGCCAGGTTGCGGTGACGTTTGACGGAATGCTGGCGGGGGTCGTGATTGACGCGGCGCCGGGATTTGCGCGCGTGCGTGCGCTGACCGATGCGGATACGAACATTGCGGTGCGTGTCGTCGGGTCCGAGGTGTATGGTTTTATGCGTGGCACGGGCGGTCGTCGCCCGGTCATGGGATTTTTCAGCGACCCCGAATTTCAGCCGACGGCCGGAATCAAGCTGGTCACCAGCGGTATCAGCGGCATCCTGCCCGAGGGGATAATGGTTGGTACCATGGAAAACGATGTGAATGTGCGGATAAAGTCGCCCGGCGATTTAAGCCGCGTGATGATATTGAAATTTGGCGCCGCGGGGCGGTATTCCGATGGACAGAAAGATAATTGATTTTTTGCGTGCGGCGTTCCCGTTTGTGTTGGCGCTGTTTTTGTGGCGCGGGGCGTTGGGCTGGATAAATCCGGCGGGGCTGCTGGCGCTGGTGCCGGTGTTTTTCTGTACGTTCATCCGCCCGACGCCGTGGTTTGTGCCGTTCGGTGCCGTTATGTGTTTTCTGGTGGATTACCGCGCGGACACCATGCTGTTTTGGACGTCGGTTTATTGCCTGTGCTATGCGGTGTACGGTTTTCAAAACGTTGTTGATTTAACGCGCGCAGACAATGACGGAATTGCCGCGTTCGCATTGTTCTTTGGCGGGGGGGCGCTGGTTTTGTCCCTGCCGCATTTTGTTAATTTTACAAACGTTTTTCGTTTGATTTGGACCGTTGCATGGGAATGCGCAATGTATCTGCCGATTGCATGGCTGTTAAAAAGGGTTGCCCATGATTGATACCGAGGTTTCACGTCTTTTCGACCGCCGGTCCGCGTTGTTTTTTACCGCGGGCGCCATATTGACGTCGGCGCTGGTGCTGCGCATGCTGCAGATGCAGGTGTTTTCTTATCGCGAGTACAAGCGCAAGAGCGAGAACAATTCTTTCCGTATTCAGATAAACATGCCCGAGCGCGGCAAGATTTTATCCGCATCCGGCACGCCGATTTCGCGTGACGCGCGCGTTTACAGAATATATATAGTGCCTGAGGAAACGGACGATTTGGAGGGGCTGCTCTCGATTGTTGCGGCGGATTTGTCATTGCGTCCAAAGGCGCTGAAACGAATTCGCACGCGCATAAAAAAGCAACAGAAGTTTCAGCCCGTACTGGTCAGCGAAAATACCGACTGGACGCGTCTGGCGGGATTGCAGGCGAAAAATCTGCCGGGGTTGCATGTTGAAAACGGATTTGCGCGCGTTTATGAAATGGGGCCGGCCGGCGCCCAGATTTTCGGATATGTCGGCGCCCCGGACAAGCCTGTGGCGGGCGCGCCGTTCTTTACCGCGGGTGTTACGGGGCTGGAGCGGAGGTTTAACGACGCCCTGGCGGGGCGCCCCGGCCAGACGGTGATGATAACCAACGCCGTCGGTCGTGTCACGGGCGAAGACAAGTCCCAGTACGAGGCGCCCGTTGTCGGCGACAATGTTCCGACCACAATCAATGACGCGGCGCAGCGTGCGCTGTATGACGCGCTGGAATCGCACCGTGCCGGGTGCGGTGTGGCATTGGATATAGAAACGGGCGATGTTCTGGCGATGGTTTCCACCCCCAGCTTTGACCCGAATAATTTCAGTGCAGACGACGCCGACGAATATATCGCCAGCCTGCGTGCGGATTTTGCAAAGCCGTTTATGAACAAGCCGCTGGAGGGGTTGTATCCCCCGGGCTCTACGTTCAAGATAATTGTCGCCCTGGCCGCGTTGGAGGCCGGCGCCATTTCGCCAAAAGACAAAGTGTTTTGCCCCGGCCATTGGGATTACGGCGACCGCCGCTATCATTGTTGGGAGGCAAAGGGTCACGGCCACGTTGATTTAGCCGGCGCGCTGAAGCATTCCTGTGACATTTATTTTTATCAGCTGGCGCTGAAAATCGGAATTGACGCGATAAAATCCATGGCGCTGAAACTGGGGTTGAGCCAGGAATACATGTCGGATATTTTTGCGCGCCAGATGACGGGCGTTATCCCGGACAGAAAGTGGAAGGAAAAAAATGTAGGTATTCGCTGGGTTCATGGTGACACGGTAATATCCGGCATCGGCCAGGGATTTATTTTAACAAACTGTATGCAGCTGGCCGTCATGATGGCGCGTGTCGCATCCAATCGCGAGGTGTCGCCCCGCCTGATAAAGGTGGACGCACGGCCGTCTTTCCCGTCGCTGGGGCTGCAGAAACAAAATATCGAATACGTGTTCCGCGGCCTGGAAGAGGTGACGCGTCCCGGCGGTACGGCGGCAGGCAGCGCGATAAATGTGTCGGGTAAAAAAATGGGCGGAAAAACCGGCACCTCTCAGGTGCGCAGTATTTCCAAGGCAGAGCGTCTGTCCGGCGTTCTGACCAACGACCAGCTGAAATGGAACATGCGCAACCACGGTCTGTTCGTGGGTTACGCGCCGACAGACAAACCGAAATACGCGGTATGCGTCGTGACCGAGCACAGCGGCGGCAGCGGCCCCGCCGCCCGCAGCGCCGCCGCCGTAATGCGCACATTGTTAAAGGGGGAAAAATAACATGGCACGCCACACACGCGTTTCAAATGCGTCGATGATGACGTTTTCTGAAAAGCTGGAGCGCTTTTCATGGGCGCTGTTCGTTCCGATGTGCATTGTTCTGGCGATATCCATTGTTGTTTTATATTCGGCCGGCCACGGTGCGTGGCGCCCGTTCGCCCTGTCCCAGGCGGCAAAGATTATGGTCGGATTCGTGATATTTTTCATCGCCGCTTTTTCCAACATCAAAACATGGATTAAGTCCGCGTATTTAATATACGCCGTTGCGCTGATAATGATAATATTGGTTACCTTTGTCGGGCATACCGGCATGGGGGCGCAAAGATGGTTAAATCTTGGCTTTGTTCATATCCAGCCGTCGGAATTGATAAAGATTGCGCTGGTTCTGGCGCTGGCGCGGTATTTTGCATGGATGAACTCGGTCGAACTGTCCCAGTTTAAAAATTACATAATTCCGGCGGCGATGCTGCTGGTGCCGTTCGGCTTGATTGTGGCGCAGCCGGATTTGGGGACGGCGCTGTCGCTGGCGATGATTACGACGGGCGTGTTCTATATCGTGGGCGCAAATAAAAAGTGGTTTATAATCGGTGCTGTTTTGGCACTGTGCGCGGCGCCGGTTGTCTGGTACGGCGGCCTGCACGATTACCAGCGCCAGCGTATCATAACGTTCGTCAATCCCGACCATGACGCGCGCGGCGCAGGCTACCAGATAAACCAGGCGAAAATCGCATTCGGCAGCGGCGGCCTTATCGGCAAGGGATATATGAAAGGCAGCCAGTCGCAGCAGTCTTTCCTGCCGGAAAAGCAGACGGACTTTATATTTACCATGCTGGGTGAAGAGTTCGGATTCCTTGGGGCGTTCGGCTTAATCGGCCTCTACAGCATGATAATAATGGTCCTGTTCTGGTGCGCCAAGATGTGCAGGAACAGATTCGGCCAGCTGATTTGCTTTGGTTTTATGTTGAACTTTTTCATTTATTATTTTATAAATATTTCCATGGTTCTGGGGCTGATGCCGACGGTGGGTGTGCCGCTGCCTTTGATGTCTTTTGGCGGCAGCAGTCTTATCGCGCTTATGTTTGGATTCGGTCTGGCCCAGAATGCGCATATTCACAAAGACCAGCAATTATCTGCAAAGGGAAGCTGAAAAATGAACTTACTTATCGTCGAATCTCCGTCCAAGGCCAAAACAATCGAAAAATATTTGGGCAAGGGCTGGCGCGTTATCGCGTCGGTCGGTCATGTGCGTGATTTGGTTCCCGAAAACGGCAGTGTCGATACGGAAAACGATTTTGCAATGCGCTGGCAGATTATGCCCGGCAAGGAACGCCAAATAAAATTAATCACGGACGAGGTTAAAAAGGCCGACGCGGTATATTTGGCATCGGACCCTGACCGCGAGGGAGAGGCCATCGCCTGGCACATACTGGACATTTTGCGTGCGAAAAAATTGCTGGCCGGGAAAAAGGTTTACCGCGTTGCGTTTCATGAAATTACCAAAAAGGCGGTTCAGGCCGCCATTGAATCACCGCGTGAAATCGACCAGAATCTGGTTGACGCGTACCTGGTGCGCCGCGCGCTGGATTATCTGATTGGTTTTGGCATATCGCCGCTGTTGTGGCGCCGCAATTTGGGAAAATCGGCCGGCCGTGTTCAGTCTGTGGCGGTAAAGCTGGTCGTTGACCGCGAGCGCGAGATAGAGGCGTTCCGCCCGGTTGAATATTGGTCCCTGGGCGCGGAAATGATGCGCGGTGCCGACGGCTTTGCGGCCGCGTTGTCCATGTTCGGCGGCGAGAAAATAGAAAAAATGACAATCGGCAACCGCGCCCGCATGGATGAAATCCTGGCCGGTATCGGCTCGCCCGTTATCGATGCGACGGTTGCGGCGATTGAAAAGAAAAAGACGACGCGTCGTGCGGCGGCGCCGTTCACGACATCAACGCTTCAGCAGGAGGCCGCGCGCAAGCTGTATTTCTCGTCAAAGCGCACGATGACAACGGCGCAAAAATTGTACGAGCAGGGGTTGATTACATACATGCGTACGGACGCGACAAACCTGTCGGCGGACGCGGTCGGTGCAATACGCGAATATATCGCCGCAACGTATGGCGACCGCTTTGTTCCGAAAACGCCGAACGTGTATGTTACAAAATCCAAAAACGCCCAGGAAGCGCACGAGGCTATCCGTCCCACGCACTTTGACAGCGCCGCGCCGGACCTGTCCGGGGACGAGGCAAAGCTCTATGATTTAATCTGGAAACGCACAATCGCGTGCCAGATGACGAATGCCGAATTTGACAGTGTCGCGGCCGACATTGAAACGGCGGACCATACGGCGGTATTCCATGCGGTCGGCACAACGCGCACGTTTGACGGCTTTATGAAGGTTTATACCGAAGGACGCGATGACGCGGACACGTCGGCGGAATCCAAGCTGCCGGTGCTGACTGTCGGCGACGCCGTACAGATTACGGATTTGCTGCCCGAACAGCATTTCACCCAGCCGCCTGCCAGATATACCGAGGCGTCGCTGGTTAAAAAACTGGAAGAATTGGGAATCGGCCGCCCGTCGACATATGCCGCGATTATGTCCACAATCGTTGACCGCAAATATGTTGAGCAGGACAAGCAGCGTCGTTTTCACCCGACCCCCGGCGGATGGGTTATTGCGGCATACCTGTCAAAATATTTCGCTGATTTGGTTGACGTCAACTTTACCGCCAAGACAGAGGATACTTTGGACGACGTGTCGAACGGCCGCGCGGACAAGGTACAATCACTGCGGGCGTTCTGGACGCCGACGGACGCAATGATAGAGGCCGCCAGCGGCGTCAAGACAACGGAAATAATCGACTCCATAAACGAGATAATGCATACGCATCTGTTTGGCGACGGCGCCGGCAAATGTCCGAAATGTGGCGGACAACTTGGGATAAAGCTGTCAAAGTACGGCGCGTTTGTTGGATGCGCGAATTACCCCGAATGCGATTATACACAGCGTCTAACCGCGCAGGATGCACCGGCCGAATCCGACGCCCCCGCGTCGGCAACCGCGAACAATGTCGATTTGGGCGACGGGATATCGTTCAAGGTCGGCCGGTTTGGCCCGTATGTGACGGACGGAAAAAAGAACGCGTCCGCAAAACAATATACGGCCGAGACAATAACGCTGGACGTGGCGCGCGAGCTGTTGGCCGGCGGCCCGAAAAAGGCGGACCCGATAGAGCTGGGTGAAAACCCGGCGACGGGTAAGATGATTTATTACTATCCGACCGGACGGTACGGTGCGTATATTTCATCGAACAAGGTTAACGTTTCCGTCAAAGAGCAGCCGGACCTGGCCACCGCCGCCGAATTGATAAACAACAAAAAGCCCGCTGCACGTCGCGGCTTTAAAAAGAAATAAAAAGAGACTGTCATGAATTTTATAGCAAAATACAGCCTGTACAAAAAGATGATGAAATCGTCCCCGCGTGTGGACGAGCATGTACACAATCCCGAAGAACACTGGCGTCGTGTAAAATGGAATTTTGATGAAAACTATTCCGTTGTCAGTGTTCATGACCTTGAATACGATTGGCATACGGCACATGTCCGCGACCGTAAAACAGAGCAGTCCCTTGCGGTGTTCAGCGGGATGCTGGCGCGCAGAATATTCAATCATTTGGAGAAAAGCTTATAAATGGCGTCATACGACCGTAATTTTACCGACGAGCTGCGTACGCGCCTCTCCATTGTCGATGTTGTGGGGCGGCGCGTGCCCCTGACTCGCAAGGGGCAAAATTACTGGGGCTGTTGTCCGTTTCATAATGAAAAGACGCCCAGCTTTTCCGTGAACGAGGAAAAAGGTTTTTATCACTGTTTCGGATGCGGGGAACACGGCGACATAATTTCGTTCACGATGAAGACGAACAATATGGATTTCCGTGCGGCGATTACGGAGCTGGCGGCCCAGGCGGGGGTAAAGATGCCCGATTACAAACCGCGCGACCCCGCCGCCGTCGCGCGCGAGGAATCGTATGTCGGCATTACGGACCGCGCGGCCGCACTGTATCAGGCAAAGCTGTTTGAGCCGGTCGGCAACGTTGCCCTGGAATATGTTCGCCGCCGCGGTTTCACCGACGATATGATAAAAAAGTATCGCATCGGATATGCGCCGAAAAACAATTTGATTGCGAATACCTTTGCCAATACGAAACAGGACGCTTTGATTGGAACCGGGCTGTGCCGTCGCGGCGATTACGGCATGTATGATTTTTTTCGGGATAAATTGATGTTCCCGATATTTAACGCCCGCGGCCAGATTGTGGCCTTTTCCGGGCGCAGTCTTGACGGCTCGGAACCGAAATATATCAACACCACCGACACCGAAATGTTTCATAAGCGCAAGACGGTGTTCGGCTTGAACTTTGCGCGTGACGCGATATACCGCGCCGGCCGCAGCATCGTGGTAGAGGGCCAGATAGACGCCATTCAGATGCAGTGCCACGGATTTGGCGAAACGGTCGCCCCACTTGGTACGGCGCTGACCGAAGACCATATCGCAATCCTGTGCAAATCAAACAGGAATATAACATTCTGCTTTGACGGCGACGGCGCCGGACAAAAGGCCGCGTCGCGCGCCGCATCAATCGTGATGCCGTTTTTGCGCGATACGTCAGATGTGCGCTTTGCGTTTGTCAGCGGCGGCAAGGACCCGGACGAGGTGTTAAAGACGGGCGGCGCCGACGCCATGCGCAAGATAATCGACGGCGCGATGGATTTGACGGATTTCCTGTGGGAGATTGCGAATAAAAACTATGTGACGTCCACGCCCGGCGGCCAGGCCCAGGCGGAAAAATTTTTATCCGCGGAAATAGACAAGATAAAGGACGAGGGGCTGCGCCGCGCATACGAGAAAGAATATAATTCGCGCAAGTTCAATCAGTGGAGCCGCTGGACCCGCAAGAAAAAAGAGGCCGCGGTCGCATTGCCCTCTGTTGATGAAATAACGCGCGGCACGCTGGTCTATATCGTGAATACGTTCCCGGAATTGGTGGAACGCTATGGCGACTTTTTGGCGACGCTGAACGTTGATTATGACGGCGCGGCGGCGGCCGCCCAGATGGATGCGACAATGGCGGAACGCTATATCGTGTCATTGAAACTGCAAAAGTATATGGAGCGTCTTGCAGCCGAGAAAAAAGAATGCATGGCACAAATGCTCTCTGGTGCGGATTTAAAAGAGCGTCTTGCGGCCATTGATTCCGAAATGGAAAAAGTTCGTGCAAAGCAAGACATGCTGGTATCGGCATAAATTAACATATTTGCATTTAATAAAAAACGCCCCATGGGGCGTTTTTTATATCGTCTTGCCTGTGGCGGCGTTTATTTTTGTTTTACATGCCGCCACGACCTGATTTTCATAGCTTATTTTGTTGCATTTGCCAATGTCCGCCTGCCAGTAAATGGCACCGTCACTGGTCCGAACCGCATACAATGTGCCGTTCGTTCCCGCAACAAACGCCGCCGGGCCCGCAATAACGAACGGGGCGGAAACGCTGATTGGCGCGCACCATTTCTTTTTGCCGTTGCCAAGGTTTATGCGACAAAACGCCTCGCCCATGCCGCCGGCATATACCGCGTCGCCGTCGATTACAATCGGTGCGACAATATCCAGAACGGACGCGCCGCCGGTCATATTGCTGGGGCGGAATACGTCCGCAATCCATTCGACATGACGGTTGGCCGGATTTACCTTAACCACCTCGCCCGTGGTTAAACCCGCGATAACATATTTGCCCGCGCATACGGGTGATTGGCTGCTTTTTACGGAATTGTTTGTCGGGAATCCGCTGAAAATCTTTTTGTCGCCGTTGCGGATTGTGTTGGACGCGTCCTGGGTGTACGGACATTCCGCGTCGCTTTTTCCCGCCGCCGTCATCGGCAGGTTTTCAATCGCGCCGCCGATAATGGTTGGCGCACTTTCTTCAAAAATCGCCGTGCGCTGTCCGGGCAGTATGGGGTCGTGTTTCGTGCACCCCGCCGCCAGGATTAACGCGGCCGTCGCCGCCGCAATCTTACGCATGTTTTTTGCCTTATGTTATCTTAACGCCGCCGCATTTGCCGATATGGTCGCAGGTGCGTTTTTATCGTTAATAATTTTGTCCAGCCATTTGTTTGCCGCGTTTTTGTCCCCCTCGGCCAGGTATTTCTGGGCCACCGTCAGCGCGCCCATGTAATAATACGGCGAAGACTTTGTATTCAGCGGCGCCAGATATTTTTCCACCTCGCGCGCGGTCATTTTGTCGCCGCGGATTCCGATAACGTGCAGGCGTGCCAGGTCACGGAAATCGTGTGTGTTCCCCTTGTCCGCCAGCTGTTCTATTTTCGCCGCGTCCTTGTCCAGCATGTATGCCTGGAACAGTGCCAGGTCCGCCGTTGCGCCACGCCCGTTTGCGCCAATCGCCGCCAGTGCCGCCGCATCCGCCTTTTCCACCGCCATTTCATAGTTTGTCGCCGCCGCGATTTTTGCGTCGTTATGCATGCGCAGGCCAATCTGAACCGATGTCGCGACAATCATTATAACCAGCGCGCCCGCCACGATATAGCGGTAATATTTCTTAACAAAGCGCTTGGTCTTTTCATTGTTTACCTCTTCCCAAACCTCGCGGTACAGGGCGTCTTCGGCGTATTCCTCGCGCGTTTTTTTCTGAACTTTGACGTTTTTGTTTCGCTCCAAAATAGATGCCATGGAAAATCTCCCTTGTCTGTGGCGGCTCTTGATAAATCTTATTTTATTGCTATACTATAATTGTTATGAAAAAGCAAATCAAGAACGCTTTGCCGGCAGTGCAGACCGGCTCGCTTATCGCGGGCACGGGCGACAGCTTGACGCGCTATATCCAAGAGATTCAAAAGTTCCCCGTACTGTCCGCCAGCCAGGAATACGAATACGCCACCCGCTGGGTCCGGGACAAGGATATGTCCGCGGGCGAGGCATTGGTCGCCAGCCATCTGCGCCTGGTGGTGTCCGTCGCGTACGATTTCAAGAATTACGGTGTGCCGGTCGCGGACTTGATTGCCTGCGGGAACATGGGCCTGATGCAGGCACTCCAGAAATTCGACCCGGAAAAGGGGTTTCGTTTTTCCACATACGCCATGTTTTGGATAAAGGCCGAAATTTACGAGAACATATTAAACAACTGGTCCATTGTAAAGATTGGCACGTCCGCAAATCAAAAACGCGTGTTCTTTAATCTGGCGCGCGCGAAAAGGGCGCTGGGGATAATGGACGGAAACATGTCCGACGACCAGACGCGCGCGGTGGCCCAGTATCTGGACGTGCCCGAAGGTGACGTCCGCCGCATGGCGACGCGCATCGGCGCGCGCGACGTGTCGTTAAATGCGCCGGCGCATTCCGACGATGCGGGCGGCATGGACATTTTGTCGAACATGACAGATTCACGCGACAACATTGCGGATATTGTAGAGGGGTCAGAGGCGCGCCGTCGCGGCTACGAAATGCTGCGCCGTCACTTGGCGGAATTAAAGGACCGCGACCGCGAAATTTTGGTCGCGCGGCGCTTGTCCGACCCGGTGGTGACGCTGGAGGCTCTGTCGAAAAAATACGGCATTTCGCGCGAGCGGGTGCGCCAGATAGAAGAACGCGCATACGCCAAACTGCGTGATGCGATTTTACAGGAATCAGGAGAGGGAAAATGAACCCCAAAATACTTTTATTGGCCGCGGCGGCGGTTGCGGCCCCGTCATGCGCCCGTGCAATTGGATGGGAATCGAACGGATATGCACTGAACGTCAGCGGGTACGGCACGGCCGGCATGATTGACGCGGACGATGAAAAGCCGGATTTTTTAGGCGACTGGCGTATCCGGGGCGAGGCCCGGCGTGACATGCGTGCGTCGCGCCTGGGGCTGGTATATGCGATTGACGCCCAGACCGTTGACAGCGACGAATATATCGACGATTTGTTCCTGTTCTGGCAGTCGCGGCGTTTCGGCCGCATGGAAATCGGAATGACGGAATCGGCGGCGGGGAAACTGGGGCTGGGGCTGCCGGATGTCGGCGCGCTGCGCGTGAATGACAATCCGTTGTTTTATAAAAAGATAAATCCGGACGGACCCGTCGTCGCCGACGGCACGATTGACAGCGGGGACCAGTCCTTGCGTTTAAATCTGGTGACAAATCCTATTGGCGGGGTGCAGTACGGCCTGTCGGTCGCGACGCTGGCCGACGGTTTTGATTATGCCGTCGATGCGGGTTTAAAAATCCGCCGGCCATCGGGAAAGGTAAAGACGGCCGTGTCATTTGGGGCGTCGTTCATAGACAATCCCGACAATTTTTCCGCGGACCCATATGCGCCGAATTTGACGGCCGAATGGCGCGCGCAGATGGCGGCGGGCCTGAATGTGCAGTACAACAGCTGGATTGTCGGAATAAACGCGCGCGCGGTATATGACCGCGACGCCATATCGCCCGCATCGGACGGTGTTTCCGCCGGCGCCGGGGTCAGTTATGACTTGTTGAATTACAGCCTGTCGCTGTCGTACATAATATCGGCGGTCGGCATATGGCACGACGGGGACAGACGTTATACGAACAATACCGTTCTGGGCTCTTTCCGGTATAAGTACAGTGCGAATGTAGATGGATGGACCTCTATCGGCGTGGCCAGCAAGACGCCGTTTGTATCGGCCGGTCTGCGACTGACGTTTTAATAAAAGAAAACGGGGCGACGCCCCGTTTTTTACATTAAACACGCCAATGTTGCCCCTGCATTTTTCAGCATGAACCACCCAATTCGGTAATCTGTGGCATAAACGGTAATCATAAACAGTGCGAATATTGCGATGACGGCGATTACATTGCCGCGGCGCCCGCGCATGCAGTACAGCGCGATATTGTAAAACAAAAACAGAATATATGCGTCGACGGCGATACTGATAATCCACATGGATGTACAGTTAAAGGCCAGCGCGTTCAACACCAGCACCACCGGATAAATAAAGAACACCGACGCCAGACCCTTTATCGCGATTTCCCAGTCGCGTTCGCCGCCGGTGATTTCCGAGACCAGCATCATCAGTCCCCCCATCACAAACAGCAGCGCCACCGCCAGCACCGGTACGATTACGATTGCGGAAAACACGGCCCCCAGCGTCACGGTCGCCCCGCCGATAAGACGCAGCGCCAGCACCATTATTCCACCCATCAGGCCGTACATAAACGCCTTAAGCATGGATTCCTCCATATTGCCGTCGGCGACGATTTTTGTGAAAAAGCACCGCGGCCGCGTGATGACGTCGCGTATGTGCCGAAACCATTTTTTTACGTTTGAGAACATGTAAATCACCCTTGGGTTTGATTATTTATATTTTTGCTTTATAATTACAAAAAATCAATGGAAAAAACGATGATAAAAGTGACTATTGCGGGGCGCCCGAATACGGGAAAATCAACATTGTTCAACGGTCTGACCGGAACGCGTGACGCGTTGGTGCATGACCGTCCGGGCGTCACGCGCGATACTATATCCGGCAAATTTGCGGCGCGGCCGTATGAATTGTTTGACACCGCGGGCCTGGAAAAGGCGAAAGAGGGCATCGCCCTGGATTCGACGCAGATGGCGACGCGTGCGATTGCCGACGCCGATGCGATTTTGTTTGTTGTGGACGGCCGCACGGGCCTTATGGCCGAGGATTTGGAGTGGGCGCGCACCGTCCGTCGCGCAACGCGCGCGCCGGTTCTGCTGTTGGCGAACAAAGCGGAATCATCGCGCCGCATGGCCGACCCGCATGAATTTTATAAGCTGGGCTTTGGCGCGCCGGTTTTAATTTCGGCCGAGCATAAGCGCGGCTTTGACCAGATTTACGATTTTCTGGATAAAATCGCCGGGTTTGACCCGATGGCCGAAAATGACGCCCCCGCGGCGCAGACCGGCGCCGACGCGCGCATAAAGATTGCGATACTGGGCCAGCCGAACGTCGGCAAATCTACATTGGTTAACCGCGTTCTGGGAACGCAGCGCCAGATTGTACGCGACGCCCCCGGCATCACGCGCGACACGGTGAAAATTCCGGCGCGCTTTTACGGCCGCGACATTGTTTTGATGGATACAGCGGGTCTGCGCCGCAAGGCGGGCGTGACGGACGATGTCGAAACACTGTCGGCGTTAAAGTCTTTGGATGCGATTGAAAAATCCGACGTTGTGATTTTGGTTGTCGACGCCACCCGCAATATAGAAAACCAGGCGCTGGGGATTGCGGCTCGCGTATTTAACGCGGGCAAGATTTTGTGCGTCGCACTGAACAAATGGGATTTGGTGCCGCCGGAATTGCGCGATGAAAAACTGTTGAAATTAAAGCACCAGTTCTCTAATTCTTTCCACCAGATTATAAAGCCGATGATATTGGCAATCTCGGCGGAAAGGGGCACCGGCGTCCAGAATATGTTCAAGCGCGTGTACCAGCAGTGGGATATTTCGGACACGGACGTCCCGACCAGCCTGTTGAACCGTATCGTGGAGCGCCTGGTGGAATCGCGCCAGCCGCCGATGTCGCGTCTGAAGCGCCCGATGAAAATAAAGTTCGCGCGCCAGACGGGCCGTCATCCGATGAAAATAACGATAAACGTCGGCGGTGCGTCGGATATCCCGGAATCTTATACGCGTTATCTGCGCCGCGGAATTGCGACGGAACTGCACTGGGAACACTTGCCTGTTGTAATAGAATACCAAAAATCGGATAATCCATACGATTGATAGGCCTGCTATCAATCTGTGGTTGTCGCGTGCAAATTGTGCTCTATCCGATGGCCGTGTGAAAAAAAAGGCGCGGGTTTATCCCGCGCCTTTTAATTTGTGGTGTGGCGGATTAAAAACCTTTCGGTTTTTCCATTTTCACCGTCGACACCTTTTTATTCAGCGCATCGATAACCTGGTCCGTGATGTCCAGATTTTCCGCAGACGCGCCCACGCGTGCAAAACGGCCGTCAATTACCATCGACAGGTTCTTTTTTGCAATCGTGCTTTCGATAATCGGGTCCAGATGATTTGCCTGAACCTCGTTCAGCGCCTTTTGAAACGCCACGTCAATGCTCTGGGCGCGTTCCGTCAAATCCTGTTGCAGTTTCGCAACGCGGTTTTGATAATCAACCACGCGGCGCTGCAGCGCGTCACGCGACAGAACGTCCTGGGATTTTTCGATTTCGGCCTTTTCTTTTTCCAGCGCCTTTTGGTCCCGTGTCAGTTCGTCACGCAGCTGTGTTTCATAGGCTTCTTTTTGTTTGCGCAAATTTTTCAGCGCGTTCGCATTTGCCTGAATCGCATCCATACGGATAACCGCAATGCGCAGGTTCGCACCGTTTGCCGCATCGGTTGTTATCGCCTCCATCGCGACGTCCAGATTGCCGGACTTTTTGCTGTTCAGCGCCGATACGGCAAATATTCCGATAACGCCGACCGCAACAACCGCTGCGGCGACAATGCCGATTTTCTTATAGTTTCGTGCGGCGGGATTTACCGCAGCATTAGAGGTCTTGTTTGCCATGTTTTCCGTCCTTTGTTTTGTTGATGGGTTCAGTATAACAGTAAAAAAATAAAATGAAAAGGCGAATTTTACAGGATTTTAGCGTGCCGGCGCAATGCGGATTTCAATCCTGCGGTTTGTTAAACGGCCGATGTCATCCTGGGCGGCGATGGGGCGTGCCGACCCGCGCCCGACGATGAACATGCGCGCCGTTTTTACTTTTTTCTGGGCCAGAAACACCGCCGTGCGCATCGCCATGTCACCGGACAGGGCGGCCGCCGCGTTTGCGTCGCGCATCGCGTCGGTATATCCTGCAATTTCCATAAACGTTGCGTCGTATTTGTTCAAAATCTTGGCGATTGTGTTCAGCGTGTCCGCACCGTCCGGCGATATCTCGGCAACGTCCAACTCCATTATGGCGTCGCGCACCAGTATCACGACGACGTCCGTTCCCGCGCGCTGGACCGATATGCCGGGCTTGCGCAGGGCGTCGTACAATGCAAATTCCAGATTGGCCATATAGGCAACCGCGGCGATATTGTCGTTTGTGATTTTATCGCCGTATGTCGCGGCGGCGGGCGTCTCAACCGCGTCACCCACCAGGCGCCCGCCCGCGCCCAAATACACCGGGCGTTTTGCGACGCGTGCGGCGTCCGTCATGTCGGACATGCTGGCGCCATGCAGATATGTGCGCCATTCGGCCCGCGGCGGGCTGGTATATTGCGCGCATGATGTTGTGATAACGATTAAAAGCAGTATCGCCGCCAGTTTTTTCATTTATTCCACTATAAAGGAAATCTCGTTTGTACGCGAGGAGAAACAGCTGTCCGCGGTCGTGTCCGCCGGCATGCCGTTGACGCGAATTTCATTTGCCCAGCCCGGGGCGGTGGTAATGAAATAATCACATTCGCCCGCCGACAGTTGCGTTAAATTTATAGAGAAAGTCTTGCCGTCCGCACCGGCCGTGACCGACCATGGACCACCCAATGGCGCGCGGTCCGATTTCAATGCGCCCGCCTTTATCAAATAATCGACCGAGACGCCGGAATAGTCGCCCCGCATCCCCAGCAGCAGGCGCGTGTCGCGGGCCAGCGCCTCCAGGTTTGCCGATGCGACCGCGCGCATCTGGTTGCCGCGAATAACGTTGTACAGCGACACCGCGCTGACCGTCATTATTGCGCCGATTGCCATTATGCCGACTATTTCAATCAAAGAGCGTCCGGATTCTTCCCGCATGGTGTTTGTCCCCTTGTGTTTGGTTATTTGGAAACGCCGACTATCTGTGCGTCCGCAAACAGGTTCATCGCGCTGGCGACCATCGGGTCCGCCTCCAGCTCTTCCTGTTTTTGTTCTGTTATCGTGTGGGCGTGCTGGGATTGCGCCGCGCGTTCCAGCCGCCATTCGTGCCCTGTTTTATCCGCCAGCCATGCCGCCAGGCGCGGTGCAAAATCCGCCTCGCCCTTGCGGTCGAAATATTTGATGCATCCGTCCGTAAAATCACAGACCTCAATATTGCTGCTGTAATATGAATACAGCAGTATTTCGCGTGCCTCCTGCAACGCCGTCCCCAGTTCCGCGGCCGATGTAATCTGCAGCATCTTTTTTTGCGGCGCCCCATTTTGCGCGGGCGCCTGCGAGGGCGCACCGGTGGCGGCCGGCTTTTGTGCCGGGGCCGTGTTTTGCGCCTGTTTCATCAAATCTGAAATCGGCGGAATTTCCGCGATATGCATGCATCGCACGATTAGCATGTCAAAGCACTGTTTCTGATTCCCCGCCGCCTGCATTTCGGAAATGGATGCGACCAGAACCTGCCAAATTCGCGACAGGGTGTTTAAACTGACCTTTGATATAATCTGCTGCATCTGTTCGCGCATGTCCGCGGTATATGGCGAGTTCACGCATTCCCCCGCGTGCAGCGCCGGATGCATGCGCGTGGCCCAGTGTGTCCATTCCATCATGTCACCCAGCAGCATCGCCAAATCCGCGCCGTTTGTATAAATCTGGTCCGCACGTTCCAATGCGGCGGCCACGTCCCCGCTCAGCAGTGTTTTCATAAAATCGACAACCACGCCGCGGTCCGCGCGCTTTAACATGGCCAGAACCGCCGCCTCGTCGACATTGCCGCCTGTTTGCGCGATCGCCTGGTCCAGCAAGGACAGACCGTCGCGGACCGAGCCGTCGGCGGCGCGCGCCAGCAGTTCGTTTGCGGCGTCGTCCAGTGTCACGCCCTCTTGCGCCGCAATCCATGCAAAATGTTTTTTTAATGTTTCGACCGGCACGCGAACCAAATCAAAACGCTGGCAGCGGGATAGAATGGTGACGGGCACCTTGCGAATTTCGGTGGTCGCCAGAATAAAGATTACGTGTGCCGGCGGCTCTTCCAGTGTTTTCAGCAGCGCGTTAAACGCCGACGTTGACAGCATGTGGACTTCGTCGATTATATAAACCTTGTACCGGCCGTTCGTCGGGCGATATTGCGCGGCGTCCAGAATGTCGCGCATATTGTCGACACCCGTGTGTGACGCGGCGTCGATTTCCAGAACGTCTATATGCTGGCCCGCGGCGATTGCGCGACAGTTTTCGCACACCCCGCACGGTGTCGCGGTGGCCTTGTCCCCCGACAGGCAGTTCAGCGCCTTTGCGAGAATACGCGCGGTACTGGTCTTGCCCGTTCCGCGAATGCCGGTAAATATGTATGCATGCGCAATGCGGCCCGTGTTAATCGCGGTGGTAAGCGTTTTTACCAGCACGTCCTGGCCGATTAAAGATTGAAAATCCTGGCTGCGGTATTTGCGTGCCAAAACGGTATAATTCGTATCCATGCAATTCTTCCTTTGGGAAAAAGCATAGCACGCACACGCCAAATTTCAACAATTAAAAAGAGTGAATTGTCGTCGTTATTTCAGATTTGAAATAAAATCCGGGAAAGAGTTTTCCTCGTCCGCGTCTTCTTCGGTCTCTTCCGTTGCCGGTGCGGCCGCCGCCTTTTCGGACGGTGTGCGTGTGGAATCGATTTTACCCTGTTCCGCGGCGACGATACGGCCGTAGTGTTCGGCGGTTTGCATCAGACGTTCGCGCTCGATTTCATCTGCTGTCTGGCGCGCCTGGTCCATGTACTGTTTGCGCTTTTGACGCCATTTGTGACAACGCTGAATCATCAGTCCGACCGAGGATTGGTTTTTTTTGTTTTGCATCTAATTTTTCTTTATTATCAGGAAATACTTTTTTCTCTTCTGTGCCGCCTGCGATTTTTATTTGTTTACTTCCCGCGGCGACTGTCCGTGGCATAGATTAAAGCATCTGAAAACTGATTGCAATATTTTTTTTCTGTTGCTATCCTGACACTTATGTAGGAGGGACGAATTTTGTCCAGGCAAAGCGGAAATTTTTTATTACAGGCCCTGCTGGCATTGTCCCTGATTTTTGCGTTCATACCATTTTTGGCAGAGCGTCTGGCGGCGCGCGAAACAGACGCCCAGATGTATTCCGCCACGCGCCAGGTTGATGTTGCGGTGACCGCCGCGCGCATATTCATCCGTGAAAATGCGTCCAATATCGGATATGACCGGACGGTTGTCGCCGGCGCTGATTTCGGTGATTTGCTGGAACCGTACGGCCTGCCGCTGGGGTTTGTGCCGCGCACGGCCCTGGGCCAGGATATCAGCCTGATTATCAACAAGACCCCGCAGGAGGTGACGGCGTATCTTGAACTGTCGGGCGGAAATCTGTCCGCGGTGCGTGCGGCGGAACTGGCGCGTCGCATCGGGTTCTATGCGACGCCGGTCGGTTCTGTTATAAATGTCGGCATCGCCCTGGACGAGGGGTTTTCCGACGTCGTTCGCCGCAATGAAAATAATCTGGAGGCGGGCGCCTTTTTAACCGACCTGGACATGGGCGGGTTTGTGTTTGACAATGCCGGCGCCGCAATTGCGCGAACCGGCACGTTTAATACGGCGATGATGAATACTTTGTCCGTCTCGGGAACGGAAAACGGCCGCAAGGTCCGCAACAAGATAGAGAATTTGTCCGCCACGCGCGCGGTGTTCCAAAGCAAAAGCGGCGAGGCCGCACTGTCGCTGGTTCGCGGAACGTTAACCGCGGACAGTGTCGATGCGCGAACCGTCGCGCGGTTTGGCGATGCGGGGAATTTCACTGCGGACACCGCGTCCGTGTACGAGTTTTCCATGACGGCGGGCCGTACGGGATTTTCGGGCCCGGGCGCCTGGAACGTCCGCGGCAACGTCGTGTCCGACAGAATAAATTTCAGTGTGGAGCGCCTGGACGTGTCGTCGTATATAAATGTCGCCCGCGGCCAGGACGTTTATATAAATCCCGATGATTTGGAATACAGCGCGCGCAGCGGAATAGAAACCGACACCTTAATCGCATCCAATGTCACGATGCGCGACCAGACGTCCGACGCGTTGTCGTCTGGCGGGAACGGTGCGGTTGTTATTGACGTCCGCCCGGCCGGAACGTCTTATCTGCCGGACGCATATGTTAACAATGTCGACAACGCCGCGTTCGAGATTATCGCGGCCCCCGACGACGCGGACGGCAAGACAGTTGACTGCAAGGCGGTCGTGTCACAGCTTGACGGTTCTTATAATCAGCGCAGCCTGTCGCAGTACATAATATGCCAGTATGTGTATTGGCAGCGGCTGGAAATGCGAATGAACATAATACAGTGTCTAAAGGAAGGCCGCGGTGACTGCATTTAACAAAGGCGTTTTTGCAGAAGGGTCGCGTGGCGCCGGTTTAACGGAGGCGTTGCTGGCGATGGCGATTGTCGGCATCGCGGCGCCGTTTGTTTACAGCCAGGTTGCGGCCACCACGCGCAGTGCGGCCGACATTCGGACCGCGTCGCGGATTATCGATATGCGCGGGCCGGCATTGAATTATGTCCGTATGAATGGCGACGCGTGGCCGGACACGGCCCAGATACGTTTGACGCCCGAAGATTTGGCGCGGATTGCGGACGGCGCCACCGCCGGATTCATAGACAAATATACAGTGTCCGGCGCCGGTGTTACCGACATATATCTGGCGTTTGATTTGGGGACGGACCGTGTGCGCACGGCGTCCATTGCGCGCAATATCGGAATAGATGCCGCGGTTGTCGGCGACGACGGTATCGCATACGGTGCGTCGTGGGCCGTAACCGCGCCGGATTTCATGCCGGGCGATTTGATATACAGAATATCTCGTGATGTCACGGGCGAGGATACGGCAAAATATTTGCATCGCGGAACATCGGGCGAAGACGGCCTGAATGTCATGCAGCGCGATTTGAACATGGGCGGCCACAACGTCTATGACATCGGCGGTGTTGTTGCAAAATCCGCCAAGATAAACGGTGCGACCGCCATGTTCGTCGAAACACAAAGTGTTGCGGCCGACGCGGCGTATTTTTCATCGGGCGCCAATATAGACGGCGGCGTGGCGTCATTGGGCGCGTTGCGCGTGACCGGCGACGTGACGGGCTTTCGCAATATTGTGGCGACGACGCTCAACGGTGCCGGATACACCACGTCGGGTCGTGTGATTACAGACCGCGCAACGGTCACAAATTCGGTCAATGTCGCACGCGATTTGACGCTGAAATCGGACACCACCCGCACAATCAGCGGTTTTGACGGCATCACGGCCAGTACTGTTGCGACGCCGTTCATATCCGCGGACGAAATAATTTTTTATGATAATTTTGGACTGACTCTGTCGGGGGAGCTGTTAATGTCAACGACGGCGCCGCTGAAAATCGGTTCGTGGACATTCCCATCGACAACGCCGCCAAAGTTTTCAAGATTGACACTGTCGCGCGCCGAATATCCGGCCGCGGTTCGAAAAACGGAATTTGCACCGATAATGCGGCGCGGATGGATGGACGGGCTTATTGAAAATGAAACTGCGCAGAACAATTTTTAACGGGCCGTCTGAATGTGGCGGCATGCTGGTTGAATTGATGCTCAGCGTTGCGCTGGCCATGATTGTGATACCTTTTGTTTTCAGATATCATCAGCGCGCTGTCCGTCGTGCCGAAAATATTGCCGTTTCCCGCCAGATGGAGGGGGTGCAAAGCGCGCTGGAACGTTACATTATGGCGCATCGCGATGAATTGCTGGCGCCGGTTGGTAAAAATATAACACGTGTTGCGCTGGCGGATTTGGTGCCGTTCGGCGTGTCCGAGGATTTGGTCTCCGCCGCCGGTGACAAGTATCAGCTGCGCGTGCTAAAGGCCGCCGATTTCAACAGCCAGGCGACCCTGCAGGGTGTGGTCGTATTGAATGACGGCGACATCAGTCCGTTGCGCACGCGCGAGATAGTGAACATCGCCGGCGACCGCGCGGGTTTTCTGGATTCTGGGCGTGCATACGGTGCGTTCGGCACGTGGAACAGTGCGGCACTGGATTTGGGTCTGGGTGACGGGGGCGGAATTGTGGAAACGACGTCCGCCCTGCGCGACAATGCAAAATATTTGTGGCGCGTGCCGTCCACGGATGCGTCCGATGCGACGATGCTGTCGGCGCTGTCGCTGGGCGGGCACGATATCGCGTCGGCGTCTTTCTTTAACAGCCGCAGCGCCCGCTTTGACGAATTGCTGTCCGTGGGTGAAATCGCCGCCGGCAACATAATTTTTCAAAACAGAACCTCGATTGATAAAAAGTTGAACGCCGTTTCGTCAACCGTGTCGGGCGCGCTGTCATCGGACTCTAAAAATATGGACGTCGCAGGTAAGTTTTCATTGGCCGATTTGGGAAAGTTTTCGGGCTTTTCCGTGTCGGACCTGTACGTGACAAACATGACGCTATCCGGTATCAGCGTCAGTGACACCGGCGATGTCGCATTGCTTAAAATAAACCAGGCGCTGGACATGACGTCGGGTCGTATCGACGCAATGTTTGTGACGGTGGGGTTTGCGGGGTCCATAACGCCGCGCCTTGTCGTGCGCAATCGTATCGAAGATTCGATAAATTCGTCTTATTACTGGGATGCGTCGCGCGGTGTGGCGAATTTTTCAGACGTATCCTTTGCGGAATTGTCGCGTATGGCGCCGCTGGCCCTGGCGCGCGAGGGGCGGGGCACCACGGCCGCGCAAATATTCGGCGCGGTTGCGGCAAACAAGAATGCGACGGCGTCCGATTACATGAATGCGATAACGAAAATCCAGGAAGAGGTTCGTAAAAAATATCGCGCCTTGAATTTGCAATGATATGTGGTATAAGGTAAAAATATGAAAGCGGTTTGTGATTTTTGCAAGACGGAATACAGCACCCCCGCAGGGGTGCGCGGCCGTGTGCGCTGTGCGGTGTGCGGGTACGAATGGATTATATCCCCGGCGGCGCGGCGCGGCGCATGGCTGACGTTTATTGCGGCGGCGACGGCCGCCTTGGCCGCAATAGTGTTTTCAATCGCGGTAATCACCCGGCACCAGGTCCAGACCGCGGCCGCATCCCGTCCGTTGGTTGCGACGGTCACGGATATTCATTCCGTTATTGATGCGGCGGGCGTTTCTCACTTTGTGGTATCGGGCCGCGTTACGAACCAGTCGGCCGAGATATACGGTGTTCCCGATTTGATAATTGTATCTCGTGATGAAAACGGAAACGAGGTTTCGCGTCAAAAGTTCATGCCGTCGGCAACATTGCTGGATTCCGGCGCCTCGGTTGAATTTTCGCATACCCTGTCCGCTGCGTCGGACGGCGTGAAAAAGATAACCCTGGAATTAAAAGACCAAACGGATTGAAAATGAAAAAGATAATATCCTCGTTTGTTTTGTGTGCCGCAATATGCGCCGGTGCGCACGGGGCGGCGACAACGGCGCCCGCGCCGCGCGTCAGCATTTTTTCCACCAGCACCGACTGGGAGGCTGTAACGGGCCTGTCGCTGCATGAATATCGCGGCAAGTTCAAATATTCCGACAACAACAAACTGGTCGGCCGCGGTCTTGTCTTGTATTATCTGGACGGTTTTCCGTGCTATGGCCTGGGCGAAGGGGTTCGCGTATGGCTGGGGCCGCGCGGTGCCCACGACGGCGAATTGCGCGTTGCATGCGTGCATGCCCCGACCGAGATACGGTTTGCCTGGCGCAATGCGGCCCGTGACGCGGACCAGGCCGCGACCGAAGGGATTTTGACGTGTCCCGTGACCGGCGACCGTGAATTTACAATTGATTTGTCCCGCTGTACGCGTGGACCTGATTGGGACAGTTACAAATAATGACACAGTTGCGAGAGTTTATTGTTGATGAATCCGGTGCCGGCGTTCGCCTGGACAAGTTTTTGGCGACCCAAATGCCGGAGTTTTCACGCGCCCAGATTCAGGGCTTTTCGGCGTGTATCGGCGGCCGCCCGGCCAAGGGGGCGACGCGCCTGCGCGCCGGCGACGCGGTGTCGGTTGAAATTGCGGACGATGACCGCCCCGGCGACATTGCGGCCGATAATATATCGCGCGACTTTGACCTGGACATTTTGTTCGAAGACGACGACATCATCGTCGTGAACAAGCCGCGCGGGGTTGTAATGTACCCGTCGGCGGGAAACAAGACCGGAACACTGGTTCAGAATATTTTGGCGCACACGCATTTGTCCGCGCTGGGCGGGGCGACGCGTCCCGGCGTTGTTCACCGCCTGGACAAGGATACCAGCGGCGTCATGGTGTTCGCAAAATCCGACGCGGCGTTTCGCGGATTGGTTCAGATATTTTCGACGCATGATTTGACGCGCAAATATGTCGCGTTCGTATGGGGAATTCCGAACTGGACCGGTGCCGACATAACGGGAAATATCGCGCGCTCGTCCCGCAACCGCCAAAAAATGAGCATGGTAAAAACCGGCGGCCGTCCGGCCCAGACAATTGTGAACGTGATGGATGTCTGGACGCGCGTCGGCGTTTCGGCGTTTCGCTGTACTTTGATGACGGGCCGCACGCACCAGATACGCGTCCACCTGTCGGCGCATGGATTCCCGGTCTTGTGCGACCCGGTCTATGGCCGCGGCTCTGCAAGGCTGGGCAGTGTTCGAAACCCCGAATTGCTGGACTTTATAAAAACGCACAACGGCCAGATGCTGCATGCCGAGGTGTTGGAGTTCACGCACCCCGTCACAGGCGCCGCCATGCATTTCCGTGCGCCGTTGCCCGACGACATGAGTGAGCTGCGTTGCATACTTGACGATACTGAATAAAACCGCCGCTCCGTGTGATTATTTTATTTGTCTGAAATTCTTTTTATGATATAATAAAATATAAAAGATGGAGCGAGCAGAATGAGTCTCTTTAAAAAATCAATTGGTTTTCTGGCTGTTTTGACGGCATTTCCGGCGTCATATGCATTGACGGCACGTCCCAGTGTCATCGGCACCGCGTCGGCGCGTATGCCCACAATGACGGCGCTGATTACAAATACCGGCACGTCCGGCACGGGTTCCACCACAACATCGACGTTGCTGGCCAATGCCGAATGCATTGACGCATACACGTCTTGTATGAAGGGTGGCGACGCCTGTGGTTCTGATTTTGAAGAGTGCACGAACAAGGTTCTGTTCCACGGCAAAATGCCTCAGTGTTTGTCCACTTTGGCCCAGTGCAGCACGGCCGGCGTGACCAGCCTGTTCGGTACCGGCACGGTAACGGCGCTGTCCACCGTTGCGACCAAGAACAGCTATGGCGAGGTGACGGATTACACATACCCCACAGACGGCAGTGTTCTGGGACAATTGATTATCGGTGCGGCGATATCGAACAAATATGACACATCCACCTGTGTAAAGCGCTATACGTCTTGCTTAAAGAAAGACAGTGTCTGCGGCAATGATTTTGAACTTTGCACAACCGACAAAGAATTTAGAAAACAGCGCGTATTCTGCGATTCCACTTTGGCCCGTTGCCAGTCAGAGGGCCTGATAGAACTGTTCGGCTCCGCCAACACTTCGACCACGCCCAACGCGACCAGCCGCATTGGCGAAATGATTGCCGAAGGCGCGGCATTGGCGGCTGTAAACGCGGTATCCACCTGCTACAAGGTTGTGGACCAGTGTATCTTGAACGCATGTGCGGCGAATCCGTACAAGTGCTTTGAAAACAGCACGAACACCACCGTAAATTTGGTTGAGGCCATCAACACCGGCGTCGCCACGGCGGAAAACACGGCCGCATCCACAATTGCGAACGTTACATCCGGCATGGATATCGTAACGAAATCCAACGTCGCGTCTTATATCAAGAACAGCTGTCTGGATACAATCGGATCCAACAAATACTGCTATGCCACGTTTATCGGCAACGGCCAGATGCCGACCGCGTCCCAGCTGAAGGACGAAGACAACCAGGAAGAAATCTATGACGAGGCGTATTCCGCCCGCATGAGCAGCGCCATGAAGGCCAAGATTTCCGACTTGGTCGATCAGTTTGACACCAAGGCAAAGCAAAAGTGCACCGAAACAATCAAGACATGCGTAATGCGCGTCTGCGGTTCCGGTTCTGGCGCGGCCTGCTATTCCCAGGTGTTCGGCAATCGTGACAAGTCCATTAACAACAGCGTTACATATCCGGAACTGCAGACCGGCTGTGCGGCGGTTGTCAACACCGATGCGTATTGTAAGTATGCCGCGGCAAATCCGAATACAACCGGCGGTTATACATATTCTTATATAAACAACGATGCGTTCAGCATTCTGTTCCCGGAATATGAATCCGGCGGCAACGACCCGATTGGCGTTATCTCTGCGTTGAACGCGACGCTGGCCAACAGCTACAGCGATGCGGCCATCGCCACGATGAAGCGCCAGTGCCAGGCGGTCGCAACCAGTTGCGTAAAATCCATGTGCGGCGCGGATTATCAGAACTGCTATCGCAACCGTACGGACGTTTATTCTTCTTTGACCAACACCGGCGATTCGTCGTTCGATAAAAGCATGAACAAGGTTGGCGGCGTTCTGGATTACACAATCGTTTTGGGCCTGTGCCTGGATACGGTTAAGAACGCGTCTGTCTGCGAAGAACATCTGGCGATTGAACGCAACAAATTGAAAATTGCAAACAACAGCAGTGCGTCCGTATGGGGCGGTGCGAACAGCACGCGCGAAGGCTGGATTGACGCCGGCTCTGCCACGGCCGTGACAGCGACCAGCGAACAGGTTGCGGCCACCGACGAAAACGGCAATGCGCTGTGCACAACCAAGGGCGGCGGCGACCAGGGCGTATGCTACAGCGTTGATGCCTCCGGCAATATTTATGACCAGCCTGTATACATCTCATATACGACATATGTTGAATCACAGGCGGCGTCGACCCTGTTCAAGGATTTGATTTACGACCTTGAGAAAGAGGCCCAGGCGAAATATAACGCGAAATTGACGAAACAGCAGAACATGTGCATGTCGTCCAACCAGGGTGGCGTTATGGGCAATCGTGAAATGGGCAGCACGTTCCTGTGGGTAAAGCTGAAATCCAACACGGTGCCAAAGGCATACCCGGTATCGGGTTTAAAGCCGTCGCAGTTCACGGCCAGCAACGACCTGTACGGTTCATTCTGCCGTGTCCGCGTAACACTGCAGTCCGATGACAAAAAGATTCAGGACGTTATCGCCAAGGGTACCGATTGGGCCACGGCATATTTCGCGGCGGGTGATACGTTTACCTGCGGCTCCTGGATTCCGGAAAAAGCCCTGACGCAGTTGGCGGATGCAGTGGCGGCGGATGCCCGCGCGGACGAGGCCCGTGGCAACGGCAGAACCAAGGCTTGGATGGCTGTTCTGGGAACTGTCGCCGGTGGTGCATTGGGTGGTGTCGCAACCAACAAGATGCAGGACGGCGCATTCTTGGGCGGACTTCTGGGAACCACTGGCAGCACTAAAAGTAGTGATGTGGCGGAACAATTGGGTGTGTGTGCTGGTGCTGCACGTGGCTATCAAGATGCAAAATCTGTTGATGACAAGGCCTCTTATTTGGCTCGTGCATCACGTGCGGTTAAACAACTGCAAGGTGCTGACAAAAATAAATTCGCAACGGATAACATTTCTAGCAAATGTGCCAGAGCCACAGATGCAAGAAGTTGTTTAAGTGATTTGTTGTATGCGGCCAGCGTTGCCCATCGGGACTATGCTGATCTTGCTGATAAAACAGTAACTGCCGTATCTGGCACTGCACGGGCTACAGAAAAGTCCACAACAGTAAAGAGTTCCGGTCAAGTTTTGACTGCAGATAGCTTGAGAGCACAGGTTCCTCAGTATACAAGACATGAATTGGCCGGCGTATCATGCGAATTCAATTGTGATGCAGTTGTTTCTGGCAAATATACTGGTACCAATACAGCGGTCTGCGGAAGTGTCACACAAAAATCTTGGGTGCCTACAACCGGAAAGTATTGCATGACAGAATCTAATGGTGGAATTCAAAAAGATGCAGATGTACGTTATATTGAATATACTTATACTGTATATTACACCGATAATGATGCTGTTGCGTATAATCAAACATTAACAAATAGTGCATCTCAGGTCACTCAACATTCTAATGATGTAGAAACAGCGCGTAAAAAAGCGAATAGTGCGATGGCTGATTTGGAACAAGCGTGTGATTTAAGCGCACTGAATTCCGACCAGGCTAAGAAAGACGCACAAAAGCGTTCCATCACAACGGCCGTCGGTGCGGGTGTTGGTGCGATTGCGGGCGGTGTGCTGGCCTATCAGGCGACCAAGAGCATCCAGGATTCCAAACTGGACAGCGTTGAAAAAGCCGCCTATGACGAATGGATGAACGAAGTCGGTAATCATATCCGTTGCTTTGTCGGTGGCGACGAGGTCGGTATGTACGGCGATATCATCAGCACGTCGATGGAGTAAATCTCAAGAAACCAAAAGCGCCCCTAAATGGGGCGTTTTTATTTGACCGGATTACATACAACTTTCATTGCAAAGGAGCAACGCGACCGCAGCAATCCAGAGTAAAGCGGTAATGTTCATTATTTTACTGGACCGCCACGCTCCGCTCGCGGTGACAACGATTCTTGTACCCGTTGTCATTGCGAGCCCGCAGGGCGTGGCAATCCAGACGTAATATATGTTATCTTGTCACCGTACGCAGAGCCTGCATTGCGACGCCAGTATATTTCAATTGATTTCGTGCGTCATAATATGCACCGTATGCGTCTATAAATGCGTTGGCGGTTGACTTTGGGCCGCTGGGCCATATCGCGTATCCCGTCGCCAGTTCTATTAACAGGCGCGTGCCACCCAACGGCCGCCATTCCAGCGGCAGATTGATTAAGTCGTCATATCCGTGACGCATCGCCACGCGACGGCACTCTGCGATAAGAGATTCCAGTTCCCGGTTGCTTATTTTCATTTGTTGTTTTTCTTTGCGTTGTTCAGTCGCAGCTGGCCGCATGCGCTGCCGATGTCCGTGCCGCGTTCGCGACGAATGCGCGTGTGGATGCCATGCTGGATAAGTGTGTCTTGGAAACGATGAACCGCGTTGCCCGATGGCGATGCGAAATCACGCTCGTCCACCGCGTTCCAGGGTATTAAATTTACCATGCAATTTTTGCCATGCAATAGCGTTGCCAATTTTTCCGCATACTCTTCCGTCGCGTTGTATAATTCCGTCTCTCCGTCCGAATTTTTGCGCCCCAGCAGTATGTATTCAATCATCAACTGGCGGTTGTGCAGATTTGTAAAATCATCGGCCGCGGCCAGAACCTCGCCCAGTTTGTATTTATTGTTAATAGGCATGATTTGACCGCGCAGTTCGTCCGTCGGCGCGTGCAGCGATATCGCCAGGTTAATCGGCCGCCCCCATTCAATAAGGCGGCGAATGCCCGGTACAATTCCGCATGTGGAAACCGTAATCCGGCGCCACCCGATGCCTAAATCTTTGTTTGCGCGCTCTATAAAATCAATAACGTTTTCCGTGTTCTGCAACGGTTCGCCCGTGCCCATGATAACAATGTGCGACACATCGCCGTTGTTTGCATCGCCGTTTGGCCGAACGTTTGTTTTATCGGCACGGTTGCGACGCAGTTCCCATTGTGCCACCAAAACCTGGGCGAATATTTCATTCGCCGTTAAATTGCGTTTCAGCCCCAGCAGCGTGCTGGCACAGAATCTGCACCCCATGGCGCATCCGGCCTGAGAGCTCACACATACACTGTTTCCGTATGTTGTCCGCATCAGCACGCATTCAATCTGCTCGCCATCCTGCATTTCCAATAAAAATTTGGTCGTTTCGCCGTCGCCGGAATCCAGGCGCCGCACAATCTTGCACGGCAATGTCTGGGCCGCGTCGTCCAAATCGCGCCGCAGGTTTTCCGGCAGATTTTTCATCGACGCAAAATCCGGTGCCCCGCGCCCCAGCCATTCGCGAATTTGGGCCGCACGAAATTTGGGCAGGCCGCGTGCCGTCACAAATTCGGCCAGTTCGGCGTCTGTAAAATTGAATAAAACGGGTTTCATAATTTGTACCTGTCGTCATTGATGACAATAACCGCCTTGCGGCGCAGCTGCTTTAACTGCTGGTCGGCGATAAACATGGCCTGCTTGAACATGGCGTTTTGTTTGATAATCTTGTCCAGGTCGCCGTATTCTTTTGTTTTTTTCGTCTCGCACACCAACAGGACGGAGTTATCCGCACGCGGCGACCATGTTAATTTTGGCAGGCCGGCAACGCGGCTGCGTATGTCGGCGGATAATTCATATTGCATCGCGGTGAATTTCTGGGGGGCGCCGCCCAACTTTTCCGCCATTTCCATCGCCGCGTCACAGCTTTTCGGTTTTGTTAATTTTTTTGCGATATCTTCCGGAATGTCTATTAAACGTACAATCGTCATTTCAATCGGCAGGCCGTGCTCGCGCGCCAGTGCCGTGCGCTCGGCCGCGATATCTTCGTCGTTTGCGGATATAGTCGGCAGTATTGTGCGCGCCACAACAATCTGCCATGCGATTTCCGCGCGCGCCGCGTTCATTGCCATTTCGCGTTCCGACGCACTCAGGTCGCCCAGATTCATGCGCTTTAATTCTTTCTTTATTTCATCGTCCGACGGAACGGCGTTGAAATTCTTCGCATAGTTTAACTTTATGTTGTCGTCAATAATGCTCTGCAGTGCGACGCGTCGGTTGTCTGTTGCGGTGTTGCCCTGGCGCGCCATTAACTTTACGCGTGCGGTAATGTCGGTGTCCGTAATCGGCTCGCCCCCGACCGACGCGACGACAGTGGCTGCATTTGCGCCCGTCGCGGCCGCAATCAGCATCAATACTGCACATATTTTTTTCAACATTTTGTCCTCTCTTCTTTCCTTGTCTTTTTTGTCTTTAATATTGCTGGCCGTCAACGCTCATACCGATTCTGAACTGATATGTCGTTGTTCCCACATAGTCGTCTTTGATGGAGTTGTCGCGACGGTACTGCAAAGACATGTAATAACATGGGTGGGTATAGAAAATACCGCCTGTATGACTGTGGAATTCGCCTTCGGTAAAATTATAAATACCGTTCCATTGCAGGGCCCAGCGCTGTGACAGTTTTATTCCTGCGCCGACTGTCGCCTCGTTTATGTCATCCCCCTGTGTCTGGGCGTCTATAAAGCGCTGTGACCATATGTGGCCCAGTGAGATGTAGTTGGCGCTGGTACCGATGCGGCCCGTCGTTTCAATATGGCGCAGCGAGAAATCCTCGCGGTCAACGCGAAAACGCGACGCCATGTCGAACCATTTCATGTTGTTGTATCCGATGCGGCCGACATAATCCGATGCACCGTTATGAAATCCGCTGTTGGGGTCGGTGTCTGCGCGGTCTTTGAAATCATACGTCTGGCCCAGAAATATCTCAAATGTATTTCCGCTGATGTTGTTAAACGCGGCCCAGCGAACACCATAGTCGGCAAAAGTGCCGTTCTCCCACAGGTCCAGTCCGGCAAAGCGCTTGTCTGCGAACAGTGTCGCGTCTGATAAAAACGCGCCGGCCGAGTCGTTGTTCAGCGCAAACTGGTCGCGCGACGTGTGTGCCATCGCGGTTATGCGCGCGCGGGGCTCTATAACCTGGGACCAAGTGGCGTCCGGCCGATACAGCGGCAGGCCCCATTCCAGATATCCGCTGGGCAGGAATCTGTTTTTCAATCCCGTAAACGTTTCGCCGGTCACCATGTCCGCATGGTCGAAATTATATACGTCGTATCGCGCGGCCAAACTGGCGGTGATTCTATTGCCGCCCCACAGTGTCCATGGCGATGTTATGCGCGCATCGCCGATTACGCGCTGTGACGCAGTGCCAGAACCGGATATCCCCAGTACGTCGGCGCCGAATGTCATGTACGTTTCCTCGTATATCGGGGCGGTCTGCCATACGCCGCGAATGTTGGGCAGTATGTCGCCCGACGGCGTTGAATAGCGTCCGCCGCCACTGCTGCGCAGTTCCTGGAACACATGCGCGTCGGCGACGACATATCCCGACTGGCCGAACAGTTCCAGGCGCGCGCCGGAATCCAGATACGGCTGGGAATTATAAAATCCGTATTTCTGCAGATATGTTTTGTCGGACGTACGTTCCAGGAAAATGCTTGCGCGTGCGTATTCGCCCAGCTGAATTACATCGTCGTTGAAAATATGCCAGCGGTTTTCACCGTCCTTGTTTCGTGTGAACGAACCGCGCGTGCGATACTGCGAATGTTCCGCATTTAAGCGGTGTTCGGCCTTAAACAGCGGGTTTTCCTGGGTCAGGTATGCCAGTGTAACCGTCATGTCCTGGTATTCCGACAGATAAACATAGAACGGTATGTTTATCATCGTTCCCATTTTGTTGGTCGATTCAAAGTCGGGCATTAAAAATCCGGTCTTGTGCTTTATGCCCGGGTCCGGCATTTCAAATATCGGAAACCAGAACGCCGGCACGCCGTACACCCAGAAGACGGGATTGTAAAATCGCAGCATTCGCGTCGCCATATTGTGGCGCACGGTTGTGGCCGATATCGTCCATGCGTCGCCGTATGAATCGCATCCGTCGCATGCGGTAAATGTCGCGTCGCGCGCAATCGTCAAATCACCTTCGCGCGTCACGCTTTCCGCATCTACATACACATGCTGGCCCAGCCATATTTTTATGTCGTCGCCGGCCAGTGCGGATCCGTCCTTGGAAATATAGCTGTCGCGCAGGGTCATGCGCTGGCCCGACTGATTTATTATTTCTGTTTTGCCGGACGTCTGAATGGATTCTGATTTTATGTCGTATTCGATTTTGTCCGCGATGATTGTCTTTGGCTGGTCCAAATCAACCGATGCCGCGCGTGCCGCGCTGCATACAATGCCGGATAAAATCATTATACATGCGCGTTTCATTTTTTATACAGTGCAAATAAAATCCCCGCCAGCGTCGCCAATATAACCGCACCCAACGCAATAAACTGCGTTATGGACGAAACCATGTTTGATGCGGACATAAATGTCGCCATTACAACCGCCATTGCGGCCACGGCAATCGCCGGCGCAAAGCTGGCACGGCGCCGCAATAATGAAGAGCGCAACAATATCACTGCGCACAGCGCCGCCAACACCAGGTTCATTGTCGGTCCGTACAGGCGCGAACACAGTTCCGACAGCACCGCCTTGTGCTGCTTCGGGCTGGGGGCCTCACGCAGGTCGCGGAAAAGTTCGCGCGTCGGTATGCGGCGCACGCGAAAGCTGCTGCTCATTCCCTTGTCTGCGACATTTAAATCCATGTCAAAGCTTTCAAACGTGCCGATGGTTGTTGTACTGCCCGACGCCATCAGCGAACCGTTCGTCATAATAATCGACAGCCCGCGCAGTGTTGACACCAGCTTGCCCTTTTCGGCAAAGATTGTTATCTGGTTGTCCTCGTCGCGCGTATCCGACAGCATTACCTGTGACAAATCGTGACCGGATACCTTGTCCACGTATACGACCAGGCCGCCCGACATTTCTGTGAACGCCGCCTCTTGCAGTTTCATGTGTGCCAGACCATAGCGCAGGTTCCACTGGGTGTCGTAAAAGTTTCCCTGGGACGCGGGCACAATCCACAGGTTTAACGCAAAGTGCACCACGGTTAAAATCGTCGCCATAATCAATGCCGGCCGCGCCAGTTGCCCCGGCGACAGGGTTGACGCCGCCATAACAGTGATTTCATTGTCTGAAATCATCTTGTTATATACCGATATCACGGCGATAAATGTCACGAACGGAATAATAATGGAAACGATAAAAGGCACCATTAACATGGTCAGGCCCAAAAAGTTCGTCAACTGTATCCCGTAATTTAGCAGAAATTTCATCATCGACATAATCTGCACCATCCAGGCCAGCCCAGTCAGAACCAGCAGCAGCATAATGAATATCATCGCCAGCTGGCGCAAAAAATATCGGTTTATAATCTTCATCACGCCCAGTATAAAGCGCAAAAAGAAACGCGTCAAATTTTTCTTGCGTTTTCTCGATTCGGGCTCCATAATACAAATGTTCTTAAAAGTTTTTTAAGGGCGGGGTTGAAAAACCCCGCTCTTATCGTAAGAAGGCATCATAAAACAACATAAGGAGAAAACGAATGTCTTTTGTTTCAATGCCGCGCCAGGATTTGCTGTTGGCTATCGACTCGTTGGCCCAGGAAAAGCTGATTGACCGCGAGATAGTCATTGAGTCGCTGGAGGCTGCGATTGCCAAAATTGCCAAGCACAAGTATGGCGAGGAGTTTAATATCGTTGCAAACATTGACCGCAAAAACGGCGCTATTTATGTAAAGCGCCTGTTTGACGTTATTGAATCCCCGGACGCGGCGGGCGAAGATTATGATGCCGGCACCATGCTGACGGTTGCCCAGGCGAAAAAGTACGCCAAGAATCCGCATGTCGGCGACGTGGTCGAGGACCCCCTGCCGGAGCCGGAATTCGGTCGCATGGCGTTCCAGACGGCCAAGCAGATTATGACCGCGCGCGTTCGCGACGCAGAAAAGGGCCGCCAGTATGAAGAATTCAAAGACAATATCGGCGACATTGTGTCGGGTGTTGTAAAGCGTATTGAATTCGGCAACGTATTCGTTGACATCAACGGCAAGGCCGAGGGCTATATCAAAGGCACGGAACTGATTCCGGGCGAACGCCTGGCGGTGGGTGACCGCGTGCGCGCATTGATTATGGACGTTGCGCGTTCAAATACCGGCCCCCAGATTTTCCTGACCCGTACACATCCGATGTTCATGGAAAAACTGTTCGTGCAGGAGGTTCCGGAAATCTATGAAGGTGTTATCAAAATCAAATCTGTTTCCCGTGCGCCGGGCTCTCATGCCAAGATTGCGGTCGAGACCCAGGACCCGTCCATCGACGCGGTTGGTATGACGGTCGGTATCAAGGGTACCCGCATTCAGCCGGTTATCAACGAATGCCACGGCGAAAAGATTGACGTTATCCTGTATTCCGAAGACCCGGCGGTATTCATCGTCAACGCGATGCAGCCGGCCAAGGTGGCAAAGATTATCGTTGATGAAGACACGCGTACGGCCGCCGTTGTCGTGACAGAGGACCAGCAGTCGCTGGCAATCGGTCGCCGCGGCCAGAATGTTCGTCTGGCATCCCAGTTAACGGGCTGGAACATCGATGTTATGAACGAGGCCGAAGAACAGGAACGCCGTGCCAAGGAATTCAAGGAAAAGACGGAACTGTTTATAAAGGGCCTGGACGTTGATGAAATGATTGCGCACCTGTTGATTACCGAAGGTTTCCGCACAATCGAAGAAATTGCGTTCGTTGACCTTGCAGAGCTGGAATCGATAGAAGGCTTTAATGCGGAACTGGCCACAGAACTGCAGACTCGCGCCAAGTCGTACCTGGACAAGATTGAACAGGATTATTTGGATGCCGGTCACAAAATCGGCATGTCTGACGACCTGTTGACGTTTGACTTTATCAAGCGTCCGATAATCATGAAACTGGGTGAAAACGGCATTAAGTCTTTGGCGGATTTGGCGGACCTGGCGTCCGACGAATTGGTCGAGATTTTGGGCGAAGACATGATGAGCCCGAGGCTGGCCGCCCGCGTTATCATGAAGGCGCGCGAGGTCGCATATGATATCAAGCAGGACGAAGAATAAAGACTGTATGAAACAAACGCGGGCGCGTCCCGCCACGACAACAAAACGAGGATAAGTTTATATGGCAACATTAACACTTGGAAAATCTGTGACAATAGACCAGGTCGCAAGCAAAAAGGGCGATGCCGTTTTTGTAGAGCGCCGTCGTCGGGTCGTGGCGCCGGGCACGCGTGAGCTGCGCGAAGAGCCGAACAAACCCGCGCCCGCCCGCAATGCGGCCGACGAGAAACTGCGCGCAGTGCTGGAGGCCGCCCGCGCCCGCGAAGAAGAGCGTCGTGCCCGCGAAGCCGCCGAGGCGGCGGCGGCCGCCGCCCGCGCCGCCGAGATAGAGCGTGAAACGCGCGAGTACGAGCAGGTAAAGGAACAGCTGGCCGCGCGCGAAAACGCCGCTGCGGAAACAGAGGAAAAGCCGGCCCCGGAAAAGCCAAAGGCCGCCGCACCGCAAAAGACGTTCAGCAATCCGGCCCCGCGCCAAAATCGCGGCAGTGATGACGAAGACACACGTCCCGGCAATCGCAACGCGCACAACAAATCCAAAGATTTCAAAAAGGGCGGCAAGATTTCACTGAATGACATTGTCATGGGTGACGATGATGATGAAATCGCATTGCGCGGTGCAAATCGCCGTCGGTCCGAGGCGTCGCTGAAACGTTTCCGCGAAAAGGCGCGCGCCATGTTCACCGCCCCGCAAAAGGTTTCGCACGAGGTTGTGTTGGGCGACACCATCACGGTCAAAGATTTGGCCGCGGCAATGGCGGAAAAGGTCGGCAACGTTGTTAAAAAGTTAATGGAAATGGGCATGATGGCATCCCAGAATCAGTCCATTGATGCGGATACTGCGGAGCTGGTTGCGGCTGAATTCGGCGCGACGGTAAAACGCGTTGATGTAAAGCCGTATGCGGATATTCTGGAACGCGGCCCGAACCCGGAAAAATTAACGCCGCGTGCGCCGGTTGTAACCGTTGTGGGTCACGTTGACCATGGCAAGACATCGCTGTTGGACGCGTTCCGCAATGCGAACGTCGCCGCGCGCGAGGCCGGCGGCATAACCCAGCACGTTTCCGCGTACGAGGTTAAATCGAAATCCGGCCCGATGATAACGTTTTTGGATACCCCGGGTCACGAAACCTTTACAGCCATGCGCGCACGTGGTGCCCAGCTGGCGGATATCGTTGTCTTGGTTGTTGCGGCCAATGATTCCATCATGCCCCAGACGATTGAGGCGATTAACCACATTCGTGCGGCCAAGGTTCCGTTCATCGTCGCAATCAACAAAATTGATTTGCCGGAGGCGAACCCGACCCGTGTCAAGACAGACCTGCTTCAGCAAGAGGTTCAGGTCGAAGAAATGGGCGGCGATATTCAGTGCGTTGAAATATCCGCCACCAAGAAGATAGGTCTGGACAAATTGGAAGACGCCATTTTGTTACAGGCGGAAATGATGGACCTAAAGGCGGACGCCGACATGCCGGCCGTGGCATATGTGGTAGAGGCAAAAATGGAAAAGGGCCTGGGCTCTGTCGCAACGGTTTTGATGCGCCAGGGTACGCTGAAAATCGGCGACGTGTTTGTGGTCGGCGAAACATTCGGTCGCGTGCGCGGTCTGATTAATTCGTCGGGTGAACGTGTCAAATCCGTAAAGCCGGGCCAGCCGGTCGTGGTATTGGGTCTGGACGCGGTTCCGAACGCGGGTGACGAACTGCGTGTCATGGAAACGGATGCCCAGGCGCGCGAGGTCGCAGCCTATCGTATCCAAAAGGCCAAGGACAAGGCGAACGCAATCAAGCGCTCGTCGTTGGAGGAATTGTTCGCCAAACGTGACGAGAACAAGAAATTGACACTGCCGGTTATCCTGCGTGCCGACGTTCAGGGTTCTGTTGAGGCTATTTCCGACATGTTAAAGGAAATCAATACGGACAAGGCGGCGGTTGAATTAATGTCGGCCGGTGTCGGCCAGATTACAGAGGGCGACATCCGTCTGGCCACGGCGTCCGGTGCGGTCATCATCGCGTTTAACGTTCGTGCCGATGCGGCGGTTCGCGACATGGCGCGCAGCGGTAATGTCGATATCCGCTATCACAGCGTCGTTTACCGCATCACGGACGAGATAAAGGAAATCCTGTCGGGTAAATTGGCCCCCGAACGCCGCGAAAACTTTATCGGATACGCCGATGTTATCGCACTGTTCACGGTGGGCAAGGGCACGCGTGTGGCCGGCTGCCGCATGTCCGAGGGTGTGATAAAGAAAGACGCGTTCGTACGCCTGCTGCGCAACAATGTCGTTATCTATGACGGCAAGATTGGCGAGCTGCGTCGTGAAAAGAACGAGGTAAAGGAAGTGTCCGGCGGCGTAGAATTCGGTATGTCGTTTGACAAGTACAATGATTTGAAAGAGGGCGACCGCGTCGAATGTTATGAGGTCGAAGAGGTTCGCGCCAAATTGTAAAATCAAAAAGCAAAACGCCCCACCGGGGCGTTTTTTATTGGTTGTATTTTCCTATGGAATTTAGCGGGAAAATGGGATATAGTCCCTATTGTAATAAGGAGACTTATTATGCAGGACTAGCAATCCTGCTAGGTAGCCGCCTGTATGTGCGAGAAACATACCAGCTCTGTTAAGGGGCTGGATGGTGATGAATAATCAATAAATCACTTGCAAGCTACTGTGCAATTGCTAGCTCCAGCCCCGCTAAGTCTTTTTCAGCGGGCTTTATATTTTTTTACGGTTGATTTTTACGGCCGTGGGAATATAATAAATGCATAATTCGTAACCCCTTGTTACGGTGCGAGGCTTAGAAACCTCACCAATAGTGCGCCTGAAACAGGCGCAGGCGCAAACTTCAACCCCTATGGTTGGAGGCCGGGATATATTTGAATAACCGGGCAATACTATTGGATTGTTTCTAACCTCCAACCACCTTGTCATTGCGAGCCCCCAGCGGGGCGCGGCAATCTCAGTGGTTTTTTGTTTAACAAACGGGGGGATTATGACACCTGCAAGCCTATGGCGTGCGATTGATAAAATCGCCGAGCAAAACGGAAAAAGCCCGTGTGGGCTGGCCCGTATTTCAAAACTAAATCAAACAACATTTAACCCCAGCAAACGGGTGTATCCCGATGGGCGCATGCGCTGGCCTAAATTGGAAACAATTGACAAGGTATGCCGGGCAACAAATACATCAATGCTTAAATTTATGTATATTGTTGCGGAGTGCGAAAAATAAAAAATCCCGCCAAACGGCGGGGATTTTTATTCGGATTTTTCTTTGACGTCCATCATGGCGCTGAACGTTGCCTCGGCCACTTTTTTACCGGCAACCATTGCGATGCCGTGGAATTTGAACATGCGCATTTTGGACTGAATCAATTCCACATGCAGTTCCAGCGTATCGCCCGGATGCACCATGTGCGAGAATTTGATTTTCTCCATCGTGGTAAAGTACCCCAATGCGTTCCCGTCCGTGAATCCCAATTTGTTCAGCGCGATAAAGCACGCCGTCTGGGCCAGTGCCTCTATCTGCAGTACGCCCGGCATAATCGGCTTGCCCGGGAAATGACCCGCGCACCAGAATTCGTCGTCGCGCACATACTTGATGCCGACACCGCTGTTGTCGTTGTATTCACGTATCTCATCGACCAGGCGCATATGTCCGCGATGAGGAATAACCTTTTCTATTTCTTTGGGCCCTAACATGGTTGCCTCTCCTTTTCTTTTTATTTTGTTGTTTTTGCCATGCGGCGCAAAATGGCGTAATGCCGCATGAACTCGGTCCCCGGACCGGCCGGATAACCCATATACCGCTGTCCGTCCGGGATATTGCGGAATACACCGGACTGCGCACCAACCTCTGCGTCATTTCCGATATGCACCCCATTTGCAATTCCAACATGCCCGCCCAGCAGCGCCCGGTCGCCAATAACCGTGCCGCCGGCGATTCCAACGCCCGATGCCAAAAAGCATTCCGCGCCGATAACGACACCGTGCGCAATCTGGCACAGGTTGTCAATCTTTGTCCCGTCGCCCACGCGCGTATCCGTCATTGCGCCGCGGTCAATGCATGTGTTCGCACCGACCGACACGCGGTCGCCCAAAACAACGCGGCCCGTGTGCGGGATAAATACGTTGTGCCCGTCCTGGCGGGTGTATCCAAAACCGTCTTTGCCGATAACGGCGCCGGCGTTGATTACGCAATCCGCGCCGATTGTGGCGTTTTCAATGTGCGCGCCCGTCTGCACGATTGTGCCGCGCCCGATTGTGACGTTCGGCCCAATGTATGCACCGGGATATATTTTTACGTCCGGCTCTATCACTGCGCCGCGTTCAATTGTTGCGAACTGGGCCACGTAAACGGTTTTCTTTTTGCGAAAGAACACCGTGCGGTCGATAACCGCGCGGCGGTCGATGCCGTAACGCGGCTTTTCCTTATAAATTTCGCCCAGGATTTTTACAATGTTTCCGCGTGGGCTGTCCGTTATCAACAGTGTCGCCCCCTGTGGCGCGTGTTTCGCCATCTCGGGCTGCACCAAAATAACGGATGCGCGGGTGTTTTCCAGCACCTCTATCGGCAGAATTTTAAACGCCGCACTGTTTTGCTCGGTCGAATAAAACGCCAGCTGGCCCGGTTTTGCATCGGCAATCGGCGCCACGCCATTAACCGGCGTCGCGGCGTCCCCGCGCAGTTCCAATCCAAATTTTTCGGCGATTTCGCCAGCGGTCGTTTTCGTGGCCTGACCGCGGCCGACTAAAGACATAATTATTCTAAACATGCGGTGATTATATCCGCAAAAAAAGAAAATAAAAGAAAATTCGTGCACACCTATCGCTTGCGGGAATTTTGGGCGATAATGCTGGACACCTGGGCCAGTGACATTGCCGACATCCGCTCAACCGTGCGCAGGCAGCCGTCTGTGGCCGAAATCTCTATCAGGCCTTCGAACATTTGAGGAATATTACGCTCCATCCGGGCCATGTGCCGCTGCTGGGCGATGGTGACAACATGCATTTTTGATACGGTGTTGCATGCCGCATCATGCAGAATGCGCACCGCGCTGAATCGGCGGCTGGAAACACCAATCTGTTCACAGTATTTGTCCAGTGCCCGGCAAAACGACAGGTACAGCATGCTGGACGCGCTTGCAGTGTCTTTTTTATCCAAAATTTTCGGTGCTGTTTTTTTCATCAGACCCCGAAAATATCACAGCCGGGTCGTTTGTCAACCCGTTTGTTGGAAATTTTAACTTTTCCGATACGTTTTTTTATGGTAAAATTTAACGAAAGCGAGAGAAAATGAAATCTTTTACACACATTTTGTTGGTGGCACTGATGCTGGGGCCGTGTGGCGCCGCGTTTGCAGCCGCACCGTTGTCAGGTACGTTGGGCAGTAATTTAACCGCCTATAATCCGAACGGCGGGGTAATGAACAATAATGAGTGGAACTCCATGATGAACAGTCGCAGTGGGTCCGGCGCGGCCGCCACGGCGGACTTTGGAAATTGTAATTCGGTTATTCTGCGGTGTGCATCACCAAAATGTGCAAACGGCGGATGCACGTCGATTGATGTTGCGATGCCGATTGTTGCGGGTTGCGTTGCGTCAAACGCTGCATGCAAACAGTATGGCGATGAATTGACCCAGTATATCGCGGCCCAGCTGGTTGCAAATTCAACGGCAAAAACAAACGCACAGATGGCGGCGGCGCAAAATGCCGCGGCCGAACAAAGCGCCATGCAAATGCAACAGATGCAGGCCCAGATGCAGCAGATGCAGGCGGACATGGCCGCACAGAATGCCCAGCAGATTGCGCAGTTGCAGTCTGCACTGGAAGAACAACAGCGCGCGACCGAGGCCGCCCGTGCCGAAGCGGCGGCCGCCGCCACCGCGGCGTCAAACGCCGCCCAGTCGTCTGCCACGGTTACCGCGCCGGTTTCCGCCGCCACCACCACGGCATCGTCCGGCGCCACCCCCACAACGGTTATGGAGGGGTTGTCCGAGGCGCAGCGTATCGCCGCCAATGCCGGCGTATCCGCCGATATATTGGCCCGCGAACAGGTCGCCGGCCAGATTATGACGTCGCTGGAACGGGCCCAGGTCAATTTGAACAAGGCCAAGGCGGCGATGCAGAACGCATTTTCGTATGCCGGGTGCACAACATCGGGCGACAACTGTGTCGGACCAAAGCGCGTGTCTGTTTTCCGCCAAAAGGCGATGGAGTTTTTCGAACCGTATGACGCGGTTCTGGACGAATTGTATGACGCACTGGTTACGGCCCAGTCCGTCGGTGTTGATATTACCGATATTTACATGATGTTAAACGGCAGCTGTAACGTCTGGGGCGAGTATCTGTGTAATGGCGGTACGGTGTTGGATAATTCTGGTGCCGGAAATACGGAAAAAGTTTGTAAAACAACGACTGATGCAACAGGCAAAGAAACCACAACATGTGAAACGGTCACGAAAAGTTCCACGCAGTCCGGCGGGAACATGGTTTGGGCTAAATATGATAAAGACAGCTGCCCGGTTAATGGCGGACAATCGAAAAAGTATGGTTGGTCGCGCGGTTTAAACAAGGAGTGTTATCAAGACACAACCATCCCGCCCGAAGATTCAACGGCCTGTACACTTAACCGTACACTGACGGATATGGATTATGTTCAGCGCAATTTCCTGTTTGCCGAAGCGGGCGATATAGACGAACACGTTCGTATCGGATGCGCGTCGTCTGCGCTGGAAAACAGCAAGTTCTTCCGCAACCGCAAAAAGGGCTCCAGCATTGATATTGAGACACTGGAACGCATCGTTTCCCAGGATGCGCCGGCAATGTTCGGTTCCAACCGATTTGGCGCCTCAAGCGACCCGGCGATTGACGGTCCGAAATACTGTGCGGTCAATGCCACCAGCTATATGGATTTGCAAAAGGCGGCATCGCTGAAAAAACTGCCCGCGCGCGTCTGCGTCAGTGACAAGTCGCTGGCCGCAAATCTGTCGGCGAACGGATTGCTGTCCATGTCCGATATCGATGCGATGATAAAGGCGGGCGGAAACAGCAACAGCTCCGGCGTGACGGGTAATACGGACCCGAAATATTCGGACAAGGAAACTTGCAATAAATGGCAGGGCGAATGGAGTAATGGCGCCTGCAAGTGCGACGGCAAAAAACAATGGTGGAACGGTGTTTGTGTTTTCAGATAAATCAGAAACGAGGATAAGAAAATTACGCATCGCGCGCATTTTGACGGCGTCGCTGGTCTGTGCCGTGTTGACCGGGCCGGCACTGGCCGACGATGGCTGCGAGAACGAGTCCAATGACCGTATCGCACCGGAATTGGCATTGTGCAGTGTTCATGCATATAACATCGGCATATCCACAAACCCGGCCGGCGCAGACAAGCAGCTGATGAAGGAAATCGTCGCGCTGAAAACCACCATTATCACCCAGCAGATGAATAAACAATACGAATACATGGATGCCATGATTCGCCGCTTTAAGACCCAGCTGGAAAAAGCGGTTCTGACGACCAAGCTCCAGGCGGCCGGTGCCGCGCCGACCAATACTGGGGGCTCTTCATCGTCCGGCGGGTCTTCTTATGGCGGCTCCGGCGGGAGTGGTGGCGGCCGCGCCAACAACGGCCTGGCCAATGCCGAAGACTGTATGAACTCATATACGAATTATTCGGATACGTATCAGTGTCTGTTGCGCAATGTCGCAAAAATATCGTCTGCGGTGACATCGGGCGATTTGGGAATGGCGCGTCGCCAACTGGCCACCGATTTGACAACATTGGGCAGTTATAACCGTTTGGCCATAAGCTGTGGCCAGAATCAACAGAATTGCAGCGTGAACGTGCCGTGTCAGAACGCATTGTCGGAAAAAGATGCCAATGGTAAAAATACAACATGTGCAACCGCCAAAAGCAGTGGCGGCCGTCGTGACGATATCACCGCGTGTATCGGCCAGATGCGCGCATGTATTGTTGCAAATAACGAGGCTTTGTCGAATAATTCGAACCAGCAGTCACGCCCGTAAAAAATTCTGGACAAGCGGAAAAAAATACTTTAATATATGCTCCGCACGGTTTCGGATGTTTAGCTCAGTTGATTAGAGCATCTCGTTTACACCGAGAGGGTCGGGGGTTTGAGTCCCTCAACATCCACCAAAAATACAACGCCCATTACGGGCGTTTTATTTTTGATAATTTTTCCCTTTGATTTTCATTCGTATTGTATATAGTTGTGCGGCTTTAACAAAAAATGGACATGGAAAATGAAAGAAAAGACAAAACAGGATATCAAGGAATGGTTTCAATTATTGGGCTTGGCCGCGGCCGGTGGGATAGTCGTGTTTCACGTGAACTCCTTTTTTAAACCGTCTACCGCCAACAAGGACGCCGCCACACACGGCATAGAGCGTATTATTGAAAAGGCCGACACCATCGTTCCGCGCGACAGCATAACGGCAATGAACCGTATGCGCGCCGCCCAGGAAGTGTTTTTTGACAGTATGCGCCACAATCTGCCGACGCGTTAATAAGGCAAAATATAATTTTGTTTTTATAAAAAATATTGTAAAATATTTTTCGTGTTAAGAGTTTAAGGAGAAAACATGAAACAAATTGCTATTTTTGTCGCGGCGGCGGCTGTTCTGGCCGGGTGCACGACTGTGAACCCCTATACGGGCCAGTCCCAGACGTCCAAGGCCGTATGGGGCACCGCAATTGGTACCGCGGCCGGTGCGGCGACAGGTGCGCTGGTATCCAAAAATCATGGCGCGGGTGCGATTGTGGGCGGTCTGGCCGGTGCGGCTGTTGGTGGCGGCGTCGGATATTATCTGGACGTTCAAGAGGCGGAACTTCGCCAAGAATTGGCATCGACCGGTGTTGGGGTTGAGCGTACCAATGACAGCATTCGTTTGATTATGCCGGGCAATATCACGTTTAAGACCGATTCTTCGGATATCAACGCCAATTTCTATGCGACGTTGAATTCCGTGGCCAAGGTTTTAAAGAAATACAGCAATTCAACCGTAATGGTTTCCGGCTACACCGACAGCACGGGCAGCATGGAATACAACCAGAACTTGTCGCGCAGTCGTGCGTCGGCGGTCGCCGCATACCTGCAGGGCCAGGGTGTCGCTGCCAACCGGTTTGAAATTTTGGGCATGGGCCCGTCAAACCCGATTGCGTCGAACGACACGGCCGCGGGTCGCGCCCAGAACCGTCGCGTGGAAATCAAGATTATTCCGAACAAATAATCTTTGCGCTTGCAAAAAAACAGCCGCCCTATGGCGGTTGTTTTTTAGCCATGATAAAATCCCCCACAAATCTCTTTCAGCTTTTTGGTGCCGCAGGGATTGATAATATTATGCCGCGAATTTAAGAAGCCGGTCGTCGTTTGCAATAACGGCATATCGATTGCGAATAAATATGCGGCGATATAAAGGCCGGCCGTTTAGTATCACCCCTGTTTTTGTCGTTGTAAAATCTTTGTCCATCCCCAGTACTTCAAATTTATCGGAATCGTAATCCAGCAAAAATGTAACGGGCACCCCCATTATTCCTGTATAGTCCGTCGGTATTTCTTTTATCTTGTTAACATTTATCGCATCGGCGTTATCGTATTTTGGATAATGTGCTTCATGCCCGTAATATCGGCTGTGCGGCGCGCGGGCATTCTTTTTGCGATTTGTCGCCAGATTTGTGAACCAGCATATGTTGCCAAACTTTTTTAAGCGCCCGTCGGGATGTATAAATACTCTGGGATACGTGCAGCCGGTGCGCACCTTGTTGGCGCGTATCAAAGAAAATGTCTGTTCGTATGCGACGGCGTTCATGTTTCCGATAATCAAAAAACGTTTGTCATGCGCGGCCAGCAGGTCCATAAATTCCCGAAACAAGGAAAAAGGCGGATTTGTGACGATGACGTCCGCCCGTTTCAGCAATTCAACCGATGCCGCACTGCGAAAGTCATCCCCGCCCCGGCCGCCGCTGAACCACACGTCACGGATTTTGCCGGCGGCCTTTAATTCCATAAAGTATTTCACAAACGCACTGTCCGCGGTGTCACAGTTGCAATAAATGGTCTTATTAAAAAAATGCGACAGGTAATTGTCGCATTCTTTCCGTACATCCTCGTAACGCGTATAAAATTCGTCATTTTTGACCGCGCGGGCCCGGTGCAAGTTTGCGCTTTTTGCTGACATGGTGCCTCTCTCCTGTTTAAATAAAAAAAAAGCCCCGCAAATGCGGGGAAATAAAAAACGGACAGATTTACCTGTCCGCGGATATGAATACTATATCAAAAATCGCCCCAAAAAGCAATAGAAAACGCCCCGACCGGGGCGTTTATGCATTTTTACGGGCACTGGGCCAGCTGGTTTAACACATTTTGTACGTCTGTGTTAATGGATACCGTTATCTCGCGCTGCAGGCCGTCTATATATGTATAGTCGAATTTAGACTCGGCAAATTCCGGTGCGGCCGCATATGCGTCGCGGAACGGGGCCAGCATCGCCGTAAACCACTGGCGCCCACGGCACAGACATCCGTTTCGAACGTCCGCCGCAACGGCTGCGGTGGCGGTGTTGGGGTATTTTGCGTCAAATTCCGCATCCGTCATCATCAGACAGCGGTTGCCCAGACCGTAAAAGTTCGCGTCATCGGCCAGGAATTTGTAAACCAGGCCGTCGGATGCGCCGGCTTTCTTTAAAGAATACGCCATTCCGTCGGTACAACATGCCTGGGCGCTGCGCATCAGCATCTTGTATCTGTCCAGCAGCGGTGCCGCCGTCGGGTCGGTCGCGGTAATGTTTTTGTTGCATTTCGCTTTTGCGATAAACGCATCCAGCAATTCCGGGCGCAGTTTATTGCTGCGCGGGGCGACTGTTTCGCGAACCATGGGCTTGCGCCGCCATATTTCACATTCCGTTTCAGAATCAAACGGGCATCCGTCGCCGCCAAAGGCAATCGCGATTACGTTTGTCATATCCTGGGCCACATATTGGGGCTTTGGCGCCGGCATGTTCATGTTGTTCACGACCAGCGTGTCCGTCCACAGGTTCTCGGCCGGCTTTTGCGGGGCCAATAATTCTTCAACGCGCGCGCGCGTGGTGGCCGCATCGGCCATGTTTTGATTATACAGCTCTATCGCATCCACTGATTCGGTTGCCACCGCCGGTGCGGTGCCGTATTGTGCAAAGACCGATTCGGCCGGACTGTCAATCTCGCGCAGGTAAATTTCCGGCGCCGGTTCCAGATACCAGTCGCTGAAATCCTTTTTCTTGTAATTTACAATCGAATCGTCCCAAATCGGCACGCCGTCGCGCCAATCGACCGTTTTGTCGTATCCGCGGGCCTTGTAATTGCCGTTTGTCCCGTCATACAGGGCGGGGCGGGTGTCTTCCGGCACCGGCTTTATGCTTAATGTCTTTATATTACGCATCGGCACCGCGCCTGCATATATATATTGCGGTCGTGGCGCGTATGCCGGCGCCGACGGTACGGTGTTCATAACCGGGGCCGCAGGCTGGACGGCCGTAACAGTCGTCGTTTCCTCTATCACGCCCAGAACCGTCGGCTCTGCCGCAACCGGTGCAATATCACAACCGGCGCCGACACATTCCGAGCCGTGCGCCATCGCCACCGGACACATCAGCGCCAGGGACGTCAAAATAACAAGTCTTCCTTTCATAATACGAATCATATCACAAAAAAGGGCCTTTTTAAAACATAAAAATGCCAAAAAGACGAATCGAATGACCGAATCAGGTATATTTGGGGTTCTTATATGCCTCCTCTGAATCGGTTTTTTCGCCGAATCCGAATCAATTTTTGCCAAAAAAAGCCCCCGGCCAAAAAAAAATTAAAAAAAATCATCAGGTAAAAAATCCCGGATTTCCGGCGATTTTTCCTAAAAAATGGGCCGGCCCAAAATTTTTTTGAAATTATTTTTGAAATTGCGCTTGACTTTTCCCAAGTTTGACCGCATACTGTGCGGGCTCTCAAGTTGAGATGAAACGAAAAAAGAAATCTCAACCTCTAGGAAATTCGGCGGTTCGCAGGTAATTCTGAAAGAAATCGCAACATTGTGAATAAAAGCAGCTCATCAAAAATTCAAGAAGGGATGTGCAGACAGTTGAATTTGGAAATATCCAAACTTTGACTAAGTCAAATGTGCATATCCTAGACAGGTAGTAGGTTTACATATTAAACCTCGTTAAAAACTTGTCTTGCGAATAATTATATGTAAAGACGAACTGATATTAAATGTCAGTGTTGTTTATGCACAGGACTTAAACCACAAGTTTTTTAGAACTTGAGAGTTTGATCCTGGCTCAGAACGAACGCTGGCGGCAGGTCTTAGGCATGCAAGTCGAACGGGTGAAGCAGAGCTTGCTCTGTGGATCTAGTGGCGCACGAGTGAGTAACGCGTGGGAAACTGCCCACCACTGGGGAATAACGTTTGGAAACGAACGCTAATACCGCATACGCCGGAAACGGGAAAGATTTATCGGTGGTGGATGTGCCCGCGTTGGATTAGCTTGTTGGTGGGGTAACGGCCTACCAAGGCGATGATCCATAGCTGGTCTGAGAGGACGATCAGCCACGCTGGAACTGAGACACGGTCCAGACTCCTACGGGAGGCAGCAGCTAAGAATATTGGGCAATGGAGGAAACTCTGACCCAGCCATGCCGCGTGAATGAAGAAGGCCTTCGGGTTGTAAAGTTCTTTTAGTCGTGAAGATGATGACAGTAGCGACAGAAAAAGCACCGGCTAACTTCGTGCCAGCAGCCGCGGTAATACGAAGGGTGCAAGCGTTGTTCGGATTTACTGGGCGTAAAGCGTCCGTAGGTGGTTTGTTAAGTCAGGGGTGAAATCCCGGGGCCCAACCCCGGAACTGCCTTTGATACTGGCAAGCTGGAGCGTGATAGAGGAAGATGGAATATCTGGTGTAGGGGTGAAATCCGTAGATATCAGATGGAACACCAATGGCGAAGGCAGTCTTCTGGATCATCGCTGACACTGAGGGACGAAAGCGTGGGTAGCAAACAGAATTAGATACTCTGGTAGTCCACGCCCTAAACGATGCATGCTTGTTGTTGGTTTCCTTCGGGGGATCAGTGACGTAGCTAACGCGTTAAGCATGCCGCCTGGGGAGTACGATCGCAAGATTAAAACTTAAAGGAATTGACGGGGACCCGCACAAGCGGTGGAGTATGTTGTTTAATTCGATGCTACGCGAGAAACCTTACCGACCCTTGACATCTTGGTCGCGACTTCCAGAGATGGTTGTCTTCAATTCGGTTGGACCAAAGACAGATGCTGCATGGCTGTCGTCAGCTCGTGTCGTGAGATGTTAGGTTAAGTCCTGCAACGAGCGCAACCCACGCCCTATGTTGCCAGCGGGTAATGCCGGGAACTCTTAGGGGACTGCCCGCGTCAAGCGGGAGGAAGGTGTGGATGACGTCAAGTCATCATGGTTCTTACGGGTCGGGCTACAAACGTACTACAATGGCGTCAACAATGGGTCGCAATGCCGCAAGGCAAAGCCAATCCTCAAAAGACGTCTCAGTTCGGATTGTCCTCTGCAACTCGAGGGCATGAAGCTGGAATCGCTAGTAATCGCTGATCAGAATGCAGCGGTGAATACGTTCCCGGGTCTTGTACACACCGCCTGTCAAACCATGAGAGTCGATTTCACCCGAAGTCGGTAGTTTAACGTAAGAGGACGCCGCCTACGGTGGGGTTGGTGATTGGGGTTAAGTCATAACAAGGTAGCAGTACCGGAAGGTGCGGCTGGATCACCTCCTTTATAGAGAATACCGTTTCCACGAAAACGGTCAAATCCAAAGCGACTGTCTGAACATCTCTTTTTGAAAATGGGTAAAATTCTGCTGGGTCAGTAGTTCAGTTGGTTAGAATGCCGCTCTGATACAGCGGAGGTCGAAGATTCGAGTTCTTCCTGACCCACCACTTAAATTGATGAGGTTGGAATCAAAAACAAGTGTTTGTTTTTGATTCCAGATGTTCTGATGAATATCTTCGGAATCTGCTTTTATTAGCAATCATTGTAAATCGGTTTTTAATGTCGTAAATCAAACTTTATGGAAACATGACTTTTGATTTATTGAACATCGTAATCTCAAAAATCTTTCTAAATAGAGTAATCACGAAAGTGATAATTCAATTAGAGAAGCAAGAATCAACTTAAATGCTTAAAAAACTCATTAAGTTCTTTTGATTGTGTTTGAAGACTTTCTCTTCAAGCATAAGATAAAAAGTAACAAAGGGTGTTTAGTGGATGCCTTGGCAATCAGAGGCGATGAAGGACGTGAAAGACTGCGATAAGTCCGGGTGAGGCGTCAATATCCTTTGACCCCGGAATTTCCGAATGGGGAAACCCAATCCTTTATGGATTATCTTTGACTGAATACATAGGTCAAAGAAGCAAACGCGGAGAAGTGAAACATCTCAGTACCCGCAGGAAAAGAAAGCAACAGCGATTCCCTTAGTAGTGGCGAGCGAAACGGGACCAGCCCAGTGGCCGAGATTTTAGTTAGCAAAATGTGATGGAAAGCACAGCGATAATAGGTGATAGCCCTGTATGCGAAAACTAGTTTCTTGGTCCAAGAGTAGAGCCGGACACGTGAAATCTGGTTTGAATATGGGGGGACCTTCCCCCAAGGCTAAATACTCCTGATTGACCGATAGTGAACAAGTACCGTGAGGGAAAGGTGAAAAGAACCCCGAAGGGGGAGTGAAATAGACACTGAAACTGAATACCTACAAGCTGTCAGAGCCGGTTTTCCGGTGATGGCGTACCTTTTGTATAATGAGCCAACGAGTTATTATTGCATGCAAGCCTAAGCCGTTAGGTGTAAGCGAAGGGAAACCGAGTCTGAATAGGGCGACTTGAGTATGCAGTAATAGACCCGAAGCGGGGTGATCTAGGTATGAGCAGGCTGAAGGCGGCGTAACAGTCGCTGGAGGGCCGAACGCACCAATATGGCAACATTGGGCGATGACTTGTGTCTAGGGGTGAAAAGCCAATCGAACCCCGTTATAGCTGGTTCTCCGCGAAAACTATAGAGGTAGTGTCTCTTGTGTTCGTTGTTGGGGGTAAAGCACTGAAATGGCTAGGGGGAGTAAAATCTTACCAACCCATATCAAACTCTGAATACCAACAAATTATAGCAAGGGAAACAGTCCATCGGTGCTAAGGTCGGTGGACGAGAGGGCAACAGCCCAGACCGCCAACTAAGGTCCCCAAATAATGATTAAGTGGGAAAGTGAGTCGAGATTCCAAAACAACCAGGATGTTGGCTTGGAAGCAGCCATCGTTTAAAGAAAGCGTAATAGCTCACTGGTCTATTAGAATTTCGGCAACGAAAATGTAACGGGGCTAAAATCATTTACCGAAGTTGCGGGTGTCACGTAAGTGGCGCGGTAGCGGAGCATTCTGTAAGCCTGCGAAGCGGAAGGCGCGAGCCACCGTGGAGGTATCAGAAGCGCGAATGTTGGCATGAGTAGCAGCTAATCAAGGTGAGAAACCTTGACGCCGTAAGAGCAAGGGTTCCTATCCAATGTTAATCAGGGTAGGGTGAGTCGACCCCTAAGGCGAGGCCGAAAGGCGTAGTCGATGGGAACACGGTTAATATTCCGTGACCTGCTGGAGAGTGACGAATTCCGTAAATTGTATCGCCTTATTGGATTGGTGGTGCAGTGAAGGAGTTCCAGGAAATAGCCCCAGCGTATAGATCGTACCCAGAACCAACACAGGTGCTCGAGTCGAGTAGACTAAGGCGGTTGAGAGAACTATGTTGAAGGAACTAGGCAAAATGCATCCGTAACTTCGGGATAAGGATGACCTGTTTCAAGGCAACTTTAATCAGGTGACACAAACCAGGTGGGGGCGACTGTTTACTTAAAACCCAGGTCTCTGCTAAATCGTATAAGATGACGTATAGGGACTGACGCCTGCCCAGTGCTGGAAGGTTAAGCTGAGGTGTGCAAGCACTGATGTGAAGCCCCAGTAAACGGCGGCCGTAACTCTAACGGTCCTAAGGTAGCGAAATTCCTTGTCGGGTAAGTTCCGACCCGCATGAATGGCGTAACGATCTCCACACTGTCTCCAACATAGACTCAGCGAAATTGAATTCTCGGTGAAAATGCCGGGTACCCGCAGCTAGACGGAAAGACCCTATGAAGCTTTACTGCAGTTTCGTACTGGCACTAGGATACATTTGCGTAGGATAGGTGGGACGCTTTGAAGTGCGGATTTTGGTTCGCATGGAGCGGTTGGTGAAATACCACCCTGGTGTGTTTTAGTGTCTAACCCGCGTTCTTGAAGCAGGGCGGGGGACAGTGCGTGATGGGCAGTTTGACTGGGGTGGTCGCCTCCCAAATCGTACCGGAGGCGCGCGAAGGTTTGCTCAGGCTGGTCGGAAATCAGCCGGTGAGTGCAATGGCAAAAGCAAGCCTGACTGCAAGGGGGACACCCCGAGCAGAGACGAAAGTCGGTCATAGTGACCCGGTGGCTCCGCATGGAAGGGCCATCGCACACGGATAAAAGCTACTCTAGGGATAACAGGCTGATGCTACCCAAGCGTCCATAGCGACGGTAGTGTTTGGCACCTCGATGTCGACTCATCGCATCCTGGGGCTGGAGCAGGTCCCAAGGGTATGGCTGTTCGCCATTTAAAGCGGTACGTGAGTTGGGTTAATAACGTCGTGAGACAGTTAGGTCCCTATCTACTGTGGGCGTTGGATATTTGAGCGAACTTGACCTTAGTACGAGAGGACCGGGTCGAACGAACCTCTGGTGTACCTGTTGTCGCGCCCGCGGCACTGCAGGGTAGCTATGTTCGGAACAGATAACCGCTGAAAGCATCTAAGCGGGAAGCTGGTCGCAAGATAAGATATCCCCATGAGTTCAGTTCTAGACTAGGACATTGATAGGTGGCGGGTGTAAGCCCTGTGAGGGGTTCAGCCGAGCCATACTAATCGAACCATTGACTTTTTATCTTATCGTTTGACTTATGTCAGACGATTGCTTGAAGAGAACGTTGACATTGATTCTTGAATCATGTATTATGATGTTCGCTGGATTTATTCTGGTGATTATTGAGCGGGAGCCACCCTCTGTTCCATTCCGAACCAGACAGGGAAACCCCGTATCGCCGATGGTACTTTGGCTTAAGCCACGGAAGAGTAGGTCGTCGCCAGAGTAAATCCAGTTTCCGATATTAAAAACCGATTCCACCGCCCATTGGGCGGTTTTTTTTATTGCTTTTTTTATATCAGAGGATTAAGCTAAAACAAGTTTATTGGGAGATATTTATGACGAAAGTAATAGCAATGTTTAATCAAAAGGGTGGTGTGGCGAAAACCACGAATACGTTTCAGTTGGGTTGGAAGTTGGCCCGGTTAGGTAAACGTGTTTTATTGGTTGATGCTGATCCGCAATGTAATTTAACTGGTCTTGCCTTGGGCATCGGTGATTATGATACCCTGTTCGGATTTTACGACAGTAAAAGAAATAATGATATATTTTCTGCTTTAGCTCCTGTCTTTAACATGAGTGATATAGAAGGGAATGATATCAGGTCTTATGAAACAACACAGATAATCAAAAATGATAATTTACGTTTGTTGGCGGGACATGTAAAATTAGCTGAATTTGATATGCAAGTCGCAACGGCGATAACAAGTAGCGCGGGTTTGCCGGTTTTACGTGCGTTGATTGGGGCTTTTAATAAATTGATTCGCGGAGCTGCGGAAAGAATGGGGGCAGATATTGTGATAATTGATATGAGCCCCAGCATTTCTGCTACAAATATGTGCTTGTTTATGGGGGCGGATTATTTCATTGTTCCAACTTCTCCTGACTTTTATTGTTATCAAGCAATAGATTCTTTGAGTGAAGTTTTTCCGAAGTGGTCGAAAACGATGTCAGAATTTAAAAATAATGGAGCGTTACCAAGAGCAAATCCGAAAATGCTTGGTGTGATTTCTTCAAATTATCGTGTTTATACTACCGATAAAAACGCGGAACAAAAAACAATGGCGGCAGCATATAAAAAGTGGGACGAAAAGATACGCAATATAATTTTAGCTAAATTGGTTCCGGTGCTTGCTAAAGAGTCAATGATAATAGATGAAGCTATTTTCCGTAAGGCCGTGAATTATGATACACCTTATAATTTAGCAAATATACAGGATGTCAATACATTGATAGCAAAATCGCAAGAGTTATCTAAGCCGGTTTATGAAATTGTTGAAAAAGAATACGGAACCGGAGCGCAGTGGTCGCATATGCAAAAAGGTAAAGAGGTTGGTGCAAAAATAGTTGTGGAGGAGGTTGACAAGGTATACACAAATATGGCTCAGGCTATTTTAGCTATGATATAAAGACCTTCGTCCAGTACCAGCCTCAATGGGGCGGGTTTTACAGTTAAATATTCGCTTAAGAAATGCCCGGGCGTATATCATTGCCGCGTAAATAATACGGTGGATTATGACAAGGCCGTAAAGCGCTTTAACCGCTGCCGTGGCATATTAAAGCGTCGCGAGACCATAAGCCGAACGCGGGGGAAATAATCGTGCCGGATATAATCACAAATATAGATATGCTGCATACCACCCCCATGGGAATGATGCGGATACGTCGTAATCTTGGCATAGGTGTCCACAACGTGGTTGAATATTGCCGTGCGCGCATACTGTCGCCGGAATCCGCAATAGAACGCCGTGGTAAAAATTGGTATATATTGTTGCCTGATTGCGCGATTACGGTTAATGCGTCGTCTTACACAATCATTACGGCGCACAAAGTCCGCTGACCAATTATTTTATTGCAATCTATGTAATCTGTAATACACTTTGGGGCCAGAGAGGGAATGCAACAAAAGGGTAAGTTGTTATGAAAAAGATATTCCTTGTCTCTGTTCTTTCCATTTTTTGTGCGGGCGTCGCGTTGGCGTCGGATATGCTGCCGGCGGGCGGTTATTATGAAACCGAAAGCGCCGATTGCGACATGAACGCAATGCGGGCCGAATTGGACCGTGCCACGGCTGCGCGTCGTGCGGTAATCACGGTTGTGCGCTGCACGCCGCGTGCGGCGGACCGGGATATGGCGCTGGACGCGTCCTATGACGCGGAATATGCGACGTTTGATGATGGTTGCATGGATTGCGCCGCCCCGATAGAGCGCGTGATAGACCGCCGCGTATATGTTGAAGAAACGGTTCTGCAGTATCGTCCGGTTCTGCGCTATGTCCCGGCTGGAACATATTCGCGCACACGCCGTGTATGCAACGAATGCGATATGTAAAATAGTCTTGCACAACCGGCGCAAAAGCGCTAAACTTTGCATATAAACATATGCCTAAAAAAAACCACCGATAAAAACGGTGGTTTTTAATTTATAAAAAATCCCAGACTTATGCATTTTTTTATTCCCCCTATTATGCCTAAGGAAAACGGTCCTTTTTTTGCGGCGCTATTTACTGCGGGCGGTGTAAATGGTGAAGATTTATCTTGTGCCGATTGCTACAAGTGTGTTCAGTATGCCGGGTCGAGTTGTGTAAGATGTGTGTATGATTCGAACTATTGTGAAGTTTTGGAGTTCCCAGATGAGGAATGTCAGGGGGGGGCACAGTGGGACAGCATACAGCGCAAATGCGTCTGCCCTGATACTATTGCGGCGGTTTGTTTCAACCCGTGGGAGTTTTTTGATTCTTCCGACAGTGTATGCGGCTGCGCCGGTGTGGCGTGTATATCCGGCAAATATCCTGTGGCGGCCAATACTTGCGCCGATTGTCCGTCGCCGGATTTCACATTGTCGTCCTGCAGTGTTCAAAGCAGCGTTGGTTATGCAACGGATACGGAAATGCTTATTGGCGGATATAACGGCTGTTATATCCCCGGTGGCTGTGCGGGCAAAGACGATACCGGTACGTTCGAACTGATTGCGGATTGTAAGTACAGTACGGCACTGGAAGCCGTAGAGGACGTGGATTACTAAATCTGAACGCCCATAAAGTATTTTGCGGCGACACCGATTATAAAAGATGCCGTCGCCACACCGGCACATATCAGCAGCATTTCCGCAAAGCGTTTCATAAACGGCCGGTGTGACACGCGCCCGATGGCACAGTTGAATCCGAATATTATCAGCACCGCAATTACCCCCATCATGCCCAGCGCCCAAAATCTGTCGGGGATTACGGCAAACGGGAACAGCAGGGCCGCACTGGTCCCGACATACATAATTCCGGTGTACAGTGCCGCATTCAGCGCCCGTGGGTTTTCGTCCGCGCGCTGGGCCTGGTAATTGGCGGCGGCCATGGACAGGCTGGCCGCGACGGCGGCGATTGCGCCCGTCATGATGATTATCTTTCGGTCCGCGATTGCAAACGTCAGGCCCGCGATAATTCCGCTTAATTCCACCAGTGCGTCATGCATCCCCAGCACCAGCGCCCCCGTATATTCAAAATGCCTTTTATTCTTCATATCCATTGATTTTACCATGCCGCGTTTTTGCGTGCCCCAAGATTGATATCCTGGCCGATTATGGTATGATTACGGTATGCGTATGGCAAGAAAGGATTTTGTCGGCGACCCGATGACAGTGGCGCGGCGATTGGTCGGCGCATATCTGTGCCGCCGTATGGCGGATGGCACGGTTGTCCGCGCGCTTATATCGGAACTGGAACTCTACACCCAGGCCGAGCGCGGATGTCACGCGTATAACGGATGTACCGCGCGAAATGATGCGATGTTTATGCCTGGCGGTCACGCGTATGTATATTTGTGTTATGGCCTGCATAATATGCTAAATATCGTTGTGGGTGATGCCGATTATGCCGCGGCCGTCTTAATTCGTGCATTGGAAATGCCCGGATGCGCGGGGCCGGGGCGATTAACAAAAACGCTGGGGATTACGCGCGCGGATAACAAGATGGATTTATGTTCGCCGGATTGCGCCATGTGGTTGGAGCCGCGTGCGGCTTGCCCGAAAATTGTCTGCGGGCCGCGTATCGGGATAGATTATGCCGGGCCGGACGCGGCGTTGCCGTGGCGCCTGGGCCTGGCGGACAGTCCGCATCTCAGTCGGCCCTTTTAATTGATTTCAACCGCACCCCGTCGGGCGACGGTTATTTTGTCGCCGTCCAATATTGCAACAGTGCTGGGGCGGCCGCCCATTTTTTCATATGCGTTGTCTATAACAATTATGTCGGGAAACGTCGCGCGAATTTCATCGGCCGTTTTCAGCGGTTCCATCCCCGATATGTTTGCCGACGAAGTCGCCAGACAATGCCCGTCAATAACGGCGCACAAATCCTGAAACGGTTTGTATGCCGGCACGCGCACGCCGCCGAATACGAATGTGTCCGCGCCCGCCACCGGCACCCCCAGTGTTAATGCGCCCGGCCAGTACTGCGCCGCCAATTCAAACGCGGCCGCCGGATATCCGTTCATATACGGTCTGATGTGTGCCGCGCTGTCCGACATGATAATCAAATGCTTTTCATGCGGGCGCCGCTTTATCTCGAACAGTGCGTCCGCCCCGCGCCGCGTCGGCAGCGCCCCCAGCCCCCACACCGTGTCCGTCGGGAATGCGATGACGCCACCCGCCTTTAAGTGCGCGTTCAGTCGCTTGATAAAATCCAAATCGTTCAAATCTGTGTTCATGTGATTAAAAGCTGTAGCTTGCGGACAGACCTGTAAAATTAAACCCGCGGTTTATTTCCGTGAAATCGCCGTTAGAGAAATGCAGCGTAAAAAATTCGGCGCGCCAGTTGTCGGATATGTTTTTTCCGATAAAGAACTTTTCCCCGAACACCAGGCGGCTGGCGACATATCTGTCGTGTGAATCGCGCATATACGGCCCGATGCCGCCGCCGATATAAAATCCGCGCCACGATATTGGCGCCACGTCCCATGATATCCCGACGCCCAGGAATGACAGCCCGCGTGATGAATTGTAGCCGAAGTTTTGCACCACATTGAAATTCTGGCGCGCCGGCAGACGGAACAGAGTCATCGGCTGGCTGTACTGGGCCATTATCATGGTCTGGGGCATTATGTCCCATTCAAACGGATTGACCAGCTTAAACAGGCTGCCCGGACCGGTCCCCTGGCCGACGTACATTGTAACGGAATTTTGGTGCGATGCACCGAACATCGGGTTCATGCCGGCATTTGCCGTCACTGGAATCGCACAGGCGATAAACATACACGTAATTTTCTTCATACCCCGATTATACAACATTGCAATCGATGTATCAAATAAAGTTGACATTATAAGGATTTTTTCCTTTTTGCAGTATCGCGCACGCGGGTTTTCTTATTTACAGAGCTGTCTGAAAATGTTATAATTGCTACAAACAGACGAGGAGGCGCGGTCTCCTACGTCCTGAAAACAGTAGGTTTCCGGGCTTTCCCGGATACAGGGAGTTATTTATGAAAAACCGTAATTTCGGGGATGTTTTCAAAAATGTGGTCGGCACAATGTTTTTGCTGGCCGGCGCCGGGTTTGTTTGTTCGACCCTGTTGTCGATGCGCGCCGTGTTCGCAGATCCGATTGCACCGACGGCGGGTGTCGCCACGGGGCAGGTATCGTCGCAGCGCGGTGCAACCGCGCGCACATCCGGCCGCACCGCCTCGTCGCGTACAAACGCATCCACGGTTGCACGCACAACATCGGCGCCGGCCGCCGCGCGCAGCGTGACCGGCCGTCCGGTTGTCGCATCGCGCACCACTGCCGCCGCCACGCCGTCTGCAACAACGCAATCGCGCAGTGTGACGTCCCGCACGACCACGTCGGGTCGTAATACCGCATCGCGTACCGGAAACGCATCGCGCAGTGTTGTTGCCCGCACCGCCACAAACAGCAACGCCCGCGTCTCTTTGACCGGCAGTGCAATCCGCGGCAGCAAGGCCAACACCACATCGACCGCGTACACATATCTGACCAATAAGCTATACACCGGCAACTATTCGAATATTATCGACCCGACGACCGGTCTTATCTCGGCCGATGCATATAACAACTGTCTGGAATCGTACTACACCTGCATGGACGAAATCTGCACGGCGCGTAACGCGGCACAGCGCAGATGCGCCTGCGCCGGCCGTGTAAAGGCATTTGCAGAGGCGGAAACGGCGCTGGAATCCGCGAACGAGGAATTGATTAAAGTATCGGGCGAGCTGGCATTGCTGATTGCGACCAAGGGCAAGGATGTTAGTCAGGCGTTCCAGTTGACCGATGCGGAAAAAGTTATGAACTGTGTTTCTTGGCGTGATGCAAGTAAGAACGGTACTGCCTCTGAGACGGATTTTGGCGATTGGTGCGCGGCGCACGGAATTTACGACAATTCCTGCAGCAACAAAAGCGCCCCGTCATATTGTAAGTCAACCGGAAACACGTTTGACTTTGATATCGCGGATTTGGACGGCACGGGCAGTGATATTTTGGCCTCGCTTCAGTCTTGGGCCAATGCAAAGGAACAGACGCTGACCATCATTACAAATGATGATGATAATCTGTTTGATTCGGCTTTGAACCTGTCGGGTGTTGTAAACGGTCTGACCGGAATCACGGGTTCTTTGGCGTCCAGTGACAATTTGAAAGATTCCTTGGCCGAAACATGGGGCTATGAATTGTTCGAATACGCGCACAACAACGTCTGCAACCGCGTTTTGGACTCCTGCTTTAACGGTATTTACGAGGCGTGCGGCACACCGCCGTCCACAGGACGCAAGTGCAGCAACGGCGCCGCCCAGTGCCCGTATAACTATAACAGCATGGTATCCGTTTCCAACACCGGTACATATGAATTGAACTTTGTCACCGGCAACAGCGGCTATACGTCTTCGAATTCCGCAACGTGTTTCGGATACACGTCGTCTTCCGGCGATCCGTACTCCAACCTGCGCGGACCGGTTGCCGATGCTCGTCGCAGTATTCTGCAGAAATATGCGCTGGATGCGAACGCCGATTGCGACGCATACGGCGAACAGCTGCGTGCGACCGCCCAGAACATCGGCTATCAGAAAGTCGCCGCGCAACAGGCACTGCAGAAAAAGCGTCTGGAATTCGCCCAGGAAGAGGTTACCACAATTGCCTCCGAATATCGCAGCGCAATCAGCAATTTCAACGAATGCTTGGCGGAACTGTATGACTGCTATACGACCCAGGAAACATCCAACAAGTCCTGGAGCACCAGCCGCATAAAGACATACTGCAGCCAGGTGTCGAATGCGCCGCATTGCTATGAACAGATGATTTGCAGCAGCCCGAACAGCACGCTGCAGGCCGTCATCAACAAAGACGACGATGCGACCAAGGTTTGTGAAAATACGACCGAGTACAAGACGAACACCTGCCGCAATATCATAACGATTGCCGAAATCTTAAGCGGCTCGTACGCCAGTGGCGCGGTCGAAGGTTCGGCGGTTCAATTGCGCGAGGCCTGCCTGCAAAAGAACGGTATTGAAGGCGTGCGTGATTGGAAAAAGTCCACCACGGATGAAAATGAGGGCTGGTAAACCCGACCGAATATCCGTAAAAATTAAAAAATCCCCCCAATCGGGGGATTTTTTATGGCAAAAATGCATGTTTTGCATAAAATTTTATGCAAAACGCTTGACTTGGGCGCAAAATAGGATAATATTTGCATAAACTTTTAGGCGTACGCATATGCGTATAAACAAAAATAACAAAAAAGAGAAAGAATATGAGCGATTTTGCAATCTTTCAGACCGGTGGCAAACAGTACCGTGTAAAGGCGGGCGACATTATCAAGGTTGAAAAACTGAATGCCGAAGGCAAGGTGGAGTTTGACCAGGTATTGATGTCCGGTGATAAAATCGGTGCGCCGTTTATTGACGGGGCAAAGGTTGTTGCCGAAGTTGTTGAACAGAAACGCGCGGATAAAATCTTGGTGTTCAAGAAAAAGCGTCGTCAGAACTATCGTCGCACGGCGGGACATCGTCAGTTTATCACGGTTTTGAAAATCACAGAAATCAAAGGCTAATTTCTGCATAAGAAATTAAAGGAGCTAAAACTATGGCACATAAGAAAGCAGGTTCGGCATCTTCGAACGGACGCGATTCAGCGGGACGTCGTTTGGGCGTTAAAAAAGGCGGCGGCAGCCGTGTTATCCCGGGCAACATCATTATTCGTCAGCGCGGCACGGCCGTGCATCCGGGCAAGAATGTCGGTATGGGCAAAGACCACACGCTGTTTGCGAAAATTGCCGGTATCGTAACATTCAAAAAGGGCAACGGCGACCGCAAGACGGTACACGTTGTTCCGGAAGAAGAAGCGAAATAACGCAAAACACAATCCCGCCAATCGGCGGGATTTTTTATTTATATCATCCGATGTGCATAACAGAACTTGCAAACAGGAAATATTTGTCTTAGAATTTCCGCATCATGAAATTCAAAAAATTTTTACGCATTCTGTTAAACATAATATTCTGGTGCTTTACCGCGGCGGTTGCGGCATTGGCTGCGCTGGTGCTGATATACGGGCATGATTTGCCGGACTATAAAAAGTTGGCGACATACGCACCGCCCGTGGCGACGCGCCTGTATGCGTCCGACGGGTCTTTGTTAATCGAGTACGCCGAAGAACGCCGTGTGTTCATTGATTTTGCAGATATGCCGCCGCAATTGGTAAACGCGTTCATTGCGGCCGAAGACCAGAACTTTTGGACGCATCCCGGCATCGACATGCAGGGCATAATCCGCGCGGTTGCAAACAATACGCTGGGGGTGCTGGGGTTCCATGCGAATTTTTCGGGCGCATCCACAATCACACAGCAGGTGGCCAAAAATTTCTTTTTGACGTCGGAACGCACCCTGTCGCGCAAAATAAAAGAGGCGATACTAGCCCTGCGGCTGGAGCGTACTTTTTCCAAGCAGCATATAATGACGCTGTATTTGAATCAGATATTTTTGGGCGCGCGCGCATATGGTGTTGGTTCGGCGGCGCTGATGTATTTTAACAAGCCGGTCGCGGAATTGTCGTTGGCCGAATGCGCGTTTCTGGCCTCGCTGCCAAAGGCGCCGAATAACCGCGACCGTGCGGTCGAACGTCGCAATTATGTTCTGCGCCGTATGGTGGAAGAGGGGTATATCACCAAAGACCAAGCGGCCGAGGCCGCGGCCGAAGAGCTGAATATCAACAGCGGCTTTACCGCCCAGATGGAGCCGGAGTTCCAGTATTTCGCCGAAGACGTCCGTCGCCAGCTGTTGGGGACAATCGGCCGCGAGCAGCTGTATAACGAGGGGCTGTACATCAAAACGACAATCGTACCTGAATATCAGCGCGCGGCGTCGGCGGCGTTGAACAAGGCGCTGGATACATATAACAACGGCCGCGGCGGCAAGGAAAAGCTGCAGGGGGCGATTATTGTCATGAATCCGCACACGGGACGCGTTCTGGCCATGGCCGGCGGGCGCAGCTTTGCGGAAAGCTCTTTCAATCGCGTAACCCAGGCGTATCGCCAGGTGGGCTCCACAATAAAGCCGTTCGTGTATCTGGCGGCGCTGGAGCGCGGCATGTCGCCAGAGGCATTGTTGCTGGACGCGCCGATTGTAGGTGTTCGTGAAAACAACATGATTTGGAAGCCAGAAAATTATGACAAGAAATTTTTGGGCGACGTGCCGTTGCGTCTGGCGCTGGAAACATCGCGCAACGTGCCGGCGGTGCGTCTGGTTGAACAAATCGGCGTTCGTGACGCCATTGACGCCGCCCAGCGTTTTGGTGTGTATCCGGCCGATATGAAGAATATGAACCTGTCTTTGGCACTGGGGTCGGGCGAAACGACATTGGCGCGTCTGGTCACGGGATATGCGGCGTTTATAAACGGCGGCCGCGCAATAGAGCCAAAGTTTGTCGATTATATAGAAGACAGATACGGCCGCCTGGTCGGTGGCACTGCACCGGAAATGGTGGAATGGTCCGAAGATTTGTTGCCGCCGGCCGCGGACGATGCCGGTGACGCATTGTCCGATCCGCAGAGTCTGTATCAGATAGTCTCCATCCTGCAGGGTGCGGTGGAACGCGGCACGGGCAAGCAGGCGCGTGTTGCCGGCCATACCATCGCGGGCAAGACCGGAACAACAAACGATGTAAAGGACGTATGGTTTGTCGGATTCTCCAAAAATTTAATTACGGGCGTTTATCTGGGCTATGACACGCCGCGCCCGCTGGGGCGTGGCGCCGGCAGCCATATGGCCGCCCTGGCGTTTGCGGACTTTATGACAGTCGCACTTGCCCCGGAAAAGAATCAACCGTTTGCGGTGCCCGACGGATTAACGTTTATGCGTGTTAACCGGCGCAGCGGCGCGTCCGCCGCGTCCGACCCCGACGGCGTGATTATAACCGAGGCGTTCAAGCCCGGCCAGCGTCCCAACCCCGCGCCGCGCCGCGCCGCATCCGGTGACGGCCAGGCGCCGGCCGCATCGGCGGTTGTCGGTGGTGTATTTTAATTTCGAATCGCTTTTCTTTGTGGTATAATTGCCCCCGTACGGGGGCGATTTGATATGAAAAAAGTATTTTTATTTTCTGTTATTTGTGCATCGTTGGCCGCCTGTGACGGCGAAAAAAAATCCGACGTTATTGTTCAGCAGTGCGGTGATTATACCGTTGAAATAACATTGGATGATACGGGCGACAAAATAAACGCCGTTCTTAACGGTGATGCGGTTGAACTGGCAAATGTTGTCGCGGCGTCCGGGGCGAAATTCGACGGTGTTTTAAACGATACCGCCGTCACTTTGTGGAACAAGGGCGAAATGTGGACGATGATTTTAGACGGCGACATGATTGTTGAATGCGTCGCTAAATAAGATTTATTTTCCTTAAATTGTATGATAAAATGGTCGGCATAAGAAGGAGATTTTTATGCTGACCGATTTTTTTCTGTCCCGTGGAGTGTATTTTTTTGCCAGTGGCTGGACGCAGTTTGCCGCCGCGTTCGGACTGGCTTTTTTGATAATGTTCCTGTTTGGGCGTCCGTTTGTGGCGGCCATGCGCGCCTGGCAGAAAAAGGGTCAGCCGATAAGTGAAAACGTTCCCGAATCCCATCGCAAGAAAGCGGGCACGCCGACAATGGGCGGTCTGCTGGTCTTGATTGCGATATTGGCGGCGTCGCTGCTGTTTATGCCGCTGCGCAGCAGTGTTGCATGGATTGCGCTGGCCTCTCTTGTCATGTTCGGGGCAATCGGTTTTGCGGACGATTATAAAAAGGTCGCCAGCCAGTCGAAAAAGGCCTCGAACGGTCTGTCGCCGGCAATGCGCCTGGGGCTGGAAGGGTTGTGTGTCATCGTTTTGGCGTATTTGATTAACCGTACGATGCCGCCATATATTCCGGCCTATTCATTGGCGATTGGCGCGGGGATTATATTGCCGCTGGGGCTGTTGTACTATGTGTTTGCGTATTTTGTAATATGCGGTTCGGCCAATGCAACGAATATTACGGACGGCCTGGACGGAATGCTGGCGAAACTGTATATGCCGGTGCTGGTCGTGCTGGTTGTGGCGCTTTATGGCGCGACGCGCATCGGATTTATGGATACGGTTATGTTTTTACCCTCCGCATCCGGTCTGTATGCGGTTTTGGGCGCGGCTTTTGGCGCGGTGCTGGGATTCCTGTGGTATAATTCCAAGCCTGCCTCCATCTTCATGGGCGACGTCGGGTCGTTGGCGCTGGGCGGATTTATGGGTACGGTTGCGATGCTGTTGAAATCGGAAATCATTATGGGCGTTGCCGCCGGAATGATGGTTTTGATTTTGCTGTCGTCGTTTATCCAGACAATGTTCTTTAAAATCACACGCCGTGCCACGGGAACGGGCCGCCGAATTTTTCTGCGTGCGCCGCTGCATCATCATTTTGAAGAACTCGGCTGGTCCGAAACCAAAATTGTGGAGCGTTTCTTTATCGTCTCCATACTGTTTTCGGGACTGGCGCTGGTGCTGTTGAAATTTGCATAAGGAATGCGGGCGCCCGGAATGTTTAAGCGAAGCGAAGAAAGCAAGTTAACCAGTTGGTATTTTGAGATTGACCGCCGCCTGCTTGGGTGCGTGCTGTTGCTGGTGTTTATCGGGATGCTGTTTGTTGTCTCGGCCGGTTCCGTGTCGGCCGAGCGTATCGGCCAGCCGTGGCATTATTTCATGCTTAAAATGATGCCTTTCTATATCATCGGCCTGATTACGTTGTTCGCGGCCAGCATGCTTAATAAAAAATGGGTACTGCGCATCAGTGTGCTGAACGTTGCGGCGGGACTTGCGCTGTTGCCGCTGACGGTTGTAATGCCCCATGTGATTAAGGGGTCAAAGCGTTTCGTGTCTTTGATGGGCTTTAACGTTATGCCGGCCGATATTATGAAGCCCGGATTTATTATTCTAACGGCGTGGTTCTTGGCGCGCATGTCTGAAAAGTTTGGCGCGGGCATGTTCACAAATCGCGATGCATGGCGTCCCACCTGGCTAAGCTGGTGGACATATCTGGCGGTATTTGTGCCGTCGTTGCTTATTATCTTTTCGCACCCGGACGTTGGTACGGCGATGCTGTATCTGGCCGTGCTGGGGGCGATGCTGTTTATCGCGGGACTGCCGTGGAAACTGTTTGCAGGGGTTATCGCGCTTATTCCGCTGGGGATAACGGCCGCGTTCTTTACAATGGGCCACGTTCATCGTCGAATCATGACGCTTATTACCGGCGACGGTGACAATTATCAGGTGACCCAGTCGGTCCAGTCGATTCAGCACGGTGGCCTGCTGGGCAGTGGCGACGACGCGTTTGTTAAGCAGTCTTTGCCCGACGCGCACACGGACTTTATATTTGCGGCCATCGCCGAAGACGTGGGCGCCATAATCGCGTGCGGATTGCTGTGCCTGCTGCTGTATGTTTTGAAAAGATTGACCACCGATGCGATTGATGCGCGCGACCCGTTTGTGTTCTATGCGACCGGCGGCGCGGCGGCGTTGTTCGGCACCCAGGTTTGTATCAACTTGATGACCACATTGCATTTGTTCGCGCCAAAGGGAATGACTCTGCCGTTTATTTCATACGGCGGCAGCTCGTTTGTTGCGTTCTGCCTGCTGTTCGGAATGATTCTGGCGGTTGTGCGCGAAGACAAATGGAAATAATACGGGGGAAGAAATATGAAAATATGGATTGCGACAGGCGGTACCGGCGGACACGTGTTTCCGGCGTTAAGCGTGGCGGAGGCCTTGGCCGCCGCAGGGCACAAGATAACGATTTCATGTGACGGACGCGTTCGCGAAATGGTTTCGCGGGGCGCGCCGGCCGGCGCGCGCCGCGTTCACATATGGGCCTCTGGCGTCGGTGCAAAAAGCAAACTGCGCCAGATGTATGCGCTGGGCAAGATTGGTGTGTCCGCGTCGGCGTTGGCGTTGCGCTTCATGTTTTCGCGGCCCGACCGTGTTGTTGCATTCGGCGGATATGCGTCCGTTCCGGCTGTGTTTGCCGCGCATCTGTGGCGCGTGCCGACATACCTGCATGAACAAAACGCCGCAATCGGCCGCGCGAACAAGTTTGCCATGCGCTGGGTCAAAACATTGATGACCAGTTTCCCCAGCGTTGCCGGAATCCCCGCTGGCACGTCTGCGCACGTGATATACACAGGCTTGCCGGTGCGCCGTGAATTTTTGGATGCGTCAAATTCCCCGTTGACGCACGGGGGGCGGATTCTGGTGACGGGCGGCTCGCTGGGGGCGCAGATTTTGGATGATGTTGTTCCCGGTGCGATTGCCGCGATGAAGAACAAGAAAATATTCGTCACGCACCAGACGCGTCCGGAAAATGTCGCGCGTCTGCAAAAATTTTATGCGGACAATAAAATCCGTGCCAACGTTTTGTCGTTTGTTCACGATATGGCGTCGCGCATAATCGATGCGGACCTAATCATCGGTCGCAGCGGCGCCAGCACGGTTGTCGAATTACAGACGGTCGGCCGTCCGGCGATATTGGTCCCGCTTGGCATAAACCCGGACCAGGCGGCAAACGCCGCGGCGTTCGCGAAAAACGGCGGCGGATTCGCCGTGGAGCAGTCAAAGTTCACAGCGCGCTGGTTGACGGCAACATTGAACGAGCTGTTTGACAATCCGTCGCGTCTGGACAAAATGGCGGCCAAGGCATTTGTACCCAACGATGCCGTCGATAATATTGTCTCCGCGATATTAAAATAATATGAAACGCATTTTTCTGCTTGCTTGCGATTCGTCATTTGTTCTATGATGCAATTGGAAGGAAAGGAATATGCGGCGAATTACAGTTTCTGTTTTGTCGATTTTCATTGCATTGCCGGCATTGGGGGGATCGCGTCTGCCTGTTGTTAACATCGGGGCGGCGGGTGTTTCCGCACGTGCCGCATTCGGCGAGGATGTGGGCCCAAAAACGGCCAAGGTGACCGCCGCGCGGTCGGAAAATACGCCGGCTGTCACGGTTGCGCCTGCACCGAAAAAGACGGTTGTTGCACGCAATGCAAAGAAAGCGGCCCCTGTGAAACAGGCGGCGGCACCCTCGGTTGATAGCGGCCAGAAAATTGCCGCGTCCGATGTTTTGGTCCCGCACCGCCCCAGTTCCGATTTGTGGGCAAAAACGGACAGCCCGCTGCGCATGCCGACAAAAGATGAAATTTCTGTCGTGCGCGCCGATTATGATTTGCCCGAAGAAAGTTTGGATGCCGCCCCGCGTCGCGCCATGATTGCAAGTGCGGATACGCCCGCGCCGCGTACGGGCGCCCTGGACGCAGAGATAGAGCGTCTGGTTGAACTGCAGCGCCGTGCGGATGCGTCGGTCGCCGCGCCAAAGGTTGCATCGCGCGCCGCATCGTCGTCGCGTGTTATTGCGGCGCCCATTGCGGATGAGGTTCCGGAAAAGACCGCGGCTGTTAAATCGCGTCCGGCCCCGTCGCCGGTTGTCGCGGACGATGCGGACACGCGTGTTGCAACGCGCCGCATGGTTGTCCCGATGCAGGACGACGTGATTGTGCGTGCGGTTGAAAAGACCGCATCGCCACGCATTGCGGCGGTGCGCGACGACATGGCGTCTTTGTCGCCGTCCGAACTGCGCAAGGCGTTCCGTAAAACATATTTGTCGGAAAACAAGCATTTATCCACATATCAGATTGACGACCGCTTTGATGTCGCCAGCGACATGACATCATCAATAGAAGGATTTACCGCAAAGCGCGATTTGTCCGAGTCCGGCGGTGTTCGCCCCTTGGAAATCAAGATAAAGTTCCGCGGTGACGATTCGGCCCTGTCGCGTGACAATTATAATCTGTTGACGGAATATGCCGGCATCGTGGTCAGCAATCCAAAGCGCGCGATTCAGGTATCCATCCCCCAGCGTGCAACAACAAACATGACCGACCGCAAACTGGCGGCGCGCCGTCTGGCGATTGTGGAACAGGTTCTGCGTGATACCGGCGTGTCCGAGCAGCGTATCATGCCCGTATTGTCCCAGCGTGACGAAGAAGGATTTGTTCTGCGCATTATCTCCAGCGACCAGTACGAAACATTAAGCAAGCAAAAGCGCGACATGTTCGGCGACACAATCGACAAGAAAACGTACACCAGCATGTCTTGGTAATTATGATTGCCCGCGGCGTAGAAAAGATTGTTGAATTTTTATTTCCTCCGGCGTGTCCAGTATGTGGCGCGCCGGTGTCTTTACACGGTGAATTGTGCGCCGATTGTTTCGGATGTTTTGAATGGATAGATTCACCAAAGTGCTCGCGTTGCGGTTATCCGATGGTGTTTGCCGCCGACGGCACAGCCACATGCCCGGCGTGCGCGCGTGATGAATTCGGTCTGGAATGGCTGCGCAGTGCGTGCCGCTATGACGAAATGTCGCGCAGTGTAATGCTGCCGTTTAAACACGGGGGACGGATAAAGTATGCACGTTTTATGGCGCGTGCAATGATATGGTCGCTGCGCGACGTGCCGGCGGATTGTGATATTGTAATGCCGGTGCCGTTGGCGCGTCCGCGTCTGATTCACAGAACATACAACCAGGCGACGCTGCTGGCACGGCCCATTGCGCATGCGATGAACGTGCCGCTGGACGTTGACAGTGTGCGTCGCCGTCATCGTCCCGACATGGGGCACATGACCCCGCGCCAGCGAAAAGAAAACATACGCGGCGTGTTCACGGTTGTGCGTCCGGACCGCGTGCGGGGACGTAAAATATTGCTGGTTGACGACGTATATACGAGTGGTGCTACATTGTCGGAACTGCGCCGCGTATTGCTGCGTGCCGGGGCAAAATCGGTATGCGGGGTCACGTTCTGCCGCGTTGTCCGTACGGTATAGTCGCCGCTTGAATTTTGAATTTATTCTGATACGATTAAAAAGTTTAATTTTTACAGGGGAATGATATGAAAAAAGTGTTTATGTTGGCGGTCGCGCTGATGTGTGCGGTGCGCCTTGGAAATGCGGCGCCTTTGACGGGCCTGTACCAGACGATTGATGACAAGACGGGCCAGCCGAAATCGGTTGTCGCGCTGTATGAATACACCGACGGCGATGATACGGAATTGGCGGGGCGCATTGTCGCATTATACGGCGTCGACGGCAAAATATCCGAGACCATTGCGGCCCCGGTAAAGGTTGCGGATAAAATCAAGGGCGCGCCGAAATTCGTCGGCCTGGACATAATATGGGGCATGGAATGGGACGCGGATGACAACCGTTACGAAGACGGCAAGATTATGGACCCGACATCGGGCAAGGTTTATTCGTCCGTCATCTGGTCCGATGCGCCGGGTGCGTTGAACGTGCGCGGAAAAATCGGCCCGATTGGCCGCACCCAGAAATGGCGCGCATTATCCGCATCGGACACGCCGTCTGCACTGAAAGATATTGATACGTCGAAATGGACACCGAATACAGGGAAATAAGAAATGAACATAGAACTCGGAAAAAACATTAACGCGCGCGAAATTGAAACCCGTATACAGGCGTTCTGGGATTCAAACGCATTTTGGGAAAATGATGTAAAATCGGATAAACCCGCATTTTGCATAATGATGCCCCCGCCGAACGTGACAGGTAATCTGCACATGGGGCACGCATTGGACAATGTTTTGACCGATATTGTATGCCGGTACAAGCGCATGGCGGGTTACGACGTATTGTGGCAGCCGGGGACGGACCATGCCTCCATCGCGATGCAGCTGATGGTGGAGCGTGATTTGTCAAAGCGCGGTATAAATCCGCGCGCGTTGACCAAGCCGGAATTGCTGGACGCCGCATGGGCGTACAAGGCGGACAAGGGCGGCCAGATTGTGGGCCAGCTGCATACGCTGGGCACGACACCCGCCTGGAGCCGTCAGCGTTTCACGATGGACGAAGGGCTGTCGCGCGCGGTTATAAAAATGTTTGTTAAAATGTACCGCGAGGGCCTGATATACAAGGCGCGCCGCCTGGTCAACTGGTGCCCGAAACAGCAGACCTCCATCTCTGACCTGGAGGTTGATGTCCGTGATGAAAAGGGCGAGTTTTATTACTTTAAGTATCCGTTAAAGGACGGCGGATTCATAGAGATTGCAACAACGCGTCCCGAAACCCTGTTCGGCGACCAGGCGATTGCCATTCATCCGGAAAACGAGAAATTGAAACACTTGATTGGCAAAACGGCGATTATACCGCTGACCGATATCGAGATTCCGGTTATCGCCGATGTTCATGCCGACCCGGAAAAGGGTACCGGTGCGGTGAAAATCACGCCCGCCCACGACAAGGACGACTGGGAGGTGGGGCTGCGCCATAATTTGACGCCGGTATGTGTTTTGACGGGCGACGCAAAGATGCTGGATATAGATGTGGTGCCGGAAAAGTATCGCGGCATGGACCGATTTGCGGCGCGCGCGGAAATTATCAAGGATATCGAGGCGGCTGGTCTGTTGATAAAAATTGACGACAAGGTTATTCCGACGCCCTATTCGGAACGCGGAAACGTCGTTGTCGAATACATGGTCCGCGACGAATGGTTTGTTGATGCGAAAAAGTTGGCCGCCCCTGCGATAAAGGCAGTGGAGGAGGGCAAGATTAAATTCATGCCGGAACACCGTTACAATCTGTTCATGTCGTGGATGAAAGATATTCATGAATGGTCCATCTCGCGCCAGTTGTGGTGGGGCCACCAGATTCCGGCATGGTATGACGAAGATGGCAATATCTATGTCGCCGAAAGCGAAGAAGAGGCCACGGCCCAGTCCGGCGGCAAGAAATTGACGCGCGACACGTCGTGCCTGGATACATGGTTCTCGTCCGGTATGTGGCCGTTCTCGACATTGGGCTGGCCGGAAAAGACGCCGGAATTGGAAAAATATTATCCGACGGATTTATTGTACACCGGTCCGGACATCATATTCTTCTGGGTTGCGCGCATGGTAATGCTGGGGATTTATATCATGGGCGACGTTCCGTTCAGAACGGTTAATCTGCACGGTCTGGTCCGCGATGCTAAGGGCCAGAAAATGTCCAAGACCAAGGGTAACGGTACGGACCCGCTGGACACGGTTGAAAAGTTCGGTGCGGACGCGCTGCGCTATTGGATTGCGACGGCCCCGATTGGCACCGACATTCGTTACAGTGATGACGAGGTAAAGCGCGGCAGCAAATTGCTGACGAAACTGTGGAACGCGTCGAAATATGTTCTGATGAATTTGACGGATTTCGAACCCGCGACCGCCGCGCCGGTGCCGGTCGCCGAGCGCTTTATCGAAGACCGCTGGGTCTTGCATGAATTAAACAAGGCCATTGCGGACACGCGCCGTCATCTGGACAAATACGACAACTATAATTCACGCGCGGCGATTGACACGTTCTTTTACGACGTCTTCTGCGACCAGTATCTGGAATATATCAAAGACCGTTTCTGGTCGCCGGAAAATTACGGCCCGGCGTCAAAGCTGTCGGCCCAGTGGACGTTGTTTGAGGTATTGCGTGCCATCATCGGTCTGTATGCGCCGTTTATCCCGTTTGTAACCGAAGAACTGTGGCAGAAAATATATCGCCCGACCGAGGGTGGCGAAACCCTGCATTTGACCGCGTATCCGACGGAGGATGCCGCGCGTGATACGGACGTCTCAAAAATGCAAATCGCCCAAGATGTTATCAAGGCTGTTCGCGCCCTGCGTACCGAGCGCAAGGTTGGCAACGGTGCCAAGCTGGAACGCTTGACAATTCCGGCCGCAACGCCGTCCGAATTGTTCGGCGTGATAAAGTCCGGCGCGCGCGCGATTGATATTGCAGCCATCGGTGACGTGGTTGACTTTGTTGTTGCTCAGAACACACAGGGGTAATTCTATGGAGCAGAAACTGGTTGAAAAGCGCATCCTGCAGGCATATCAGTGCGACCGTTACGGCAACGTGCGGCCATTGATATTAATGAACGAGCTGCAGGGTTGCGCCGACCGGCATGCCGAGATGCTGGGTTGTGGCCGCACATATCTGCTGGAAAATAATCTGGCGTGGGTTGTGACGCATTATCTGGTGGATATTATCGAGCTCCCGCGCGAGAACGAAGAGCTGACATTTACCACATGGCCGTCATGCCAGGATGCATTGCGCGCCACGCGTGATTTTGAGGTTCGCGGCGCCGACGGCCGTTTGATGGTGCGTGCCACCTCACAATGGATTTTGATTGATATGTCGACGCGTCGTCCGCTGCGCCTGGAAGAGCATTTGCCCGAATGGCCGATATGCACGTCGCGTGCATGGGATCGCACGTTTGAAAAATTTGCGGATTTCGCCCCGCGCAAGACGCATGTGATGAAGTGTCGTTTTGACGATATCGACGTGAACCAGCATATAAACAATGCGGTCTATGCCGTATGGGCGACGGAAAGCGTTGGGTATGAATACCGCAACCAGCATGCATTGCGTCGGTTGGAGTTAAACTTTAAAAAAGAAATAAAACCCGACACCCCGGAGATTATGGTTGACGTTATTATCGAAGGCGACATGTCGTATCATAAAATCCGTACGGGTGACGTAGAGCATGCATCGGTAATCTGCACCTGGATGCCGAATGAATAAAAAAATTCGGAATGGATTTACGGAATAAAAAAATCGCCCGACCGGGCGATTTTTTAGTTTGCCGCCGAAACGGCCAAACGTTTGCGACCTGCGGCGCGGCGGCTGTTCAATACAGCGCGGCCACCCTTTGTCGCCATTCTTGCGCGGAAACCATGCGTGCGTACGCGACGGGTTTTCGACGGTTGATAAGTACGTTTTGTTGCCATAACTAAATCCTTTTGCGTGCGTATTTAACCACAGGTTTTTACAAAATGCAACCATTTATTTAGATTTTATCAGCCCCAGCTTTTTAAAACCTTCCAGCATCAGATAGTATGCGAACAGGGCGGCAAACAGGCGCCAGAATGGTAAAAACATGGTTGTATCCTTATTTTTGTTTCGATTTTGTGCGCTCTATCGCCATCTTGGTTGCTTTGTGTATGTCGATTATGCGGTTTATCATCCACAGGGATGTAAGCAGGTTCGCGCGCAATCCCTTGCAGTTGCGGAATTGAATCAACATGTGGCGAAATTCATCGCGGATTTCCAGTAATGCATTGTCCAGCTGTGTCATGATTGAATCCTTTGTTGTCTTTATGTGTAATATACCACAAACGATAAATTTGTCAACTTTAAATTTCGGGTTTATGTCTTGACCGAAAGCCTAAATTTTTGCTATTGTTTGCATGTAAAATAAGGGGAAAAGTAAGTATGTCTGAAATTATAAACGAAAGCGCCGAGATTAAGGTTCCACAGTCTTCTTTGGAACATGAAATGCGGACCAGCTTTCTGGACTATGCGATGTCGGTTATCGTTGACCGCGCGCTGCCGGATGTTCGCGACGGGTGCAAGCCTGTACACCGCAGAATTCTGTATGTTATGAACGATGTTGCCCCGGCGACCAAGCCTACGGTAAAATCTGCGCGTATCGTCGGTGACGTTATGGGTAAATATCACCCTCATGGTGACAGCTCTATTTACGAGGCGATGGCCCGCATGGCCCAGGATTTTTCCATGGGTGAAATGCTGGTCCAGGGCCAGGGTAACTTTGGTTCGCGCGACGGCGACAAACCCGCCGCCATGCGTTATACTGAGGCACGCTTGTCAAAACTGGGCGCGTCATTGATGGACGACATGGAAAAAGACACGGTTGACTGGATGCCGAACTTTGACGGCTCGTTACAGGAACCGGTCGTATTGCCCACAAAATTCCCAAACTTTTTGGTCAATGGTGGCAGTGGTATCGCCGTTGGTATGGCGACAAACGTTCCGACCTATAATTTGGGCGAGGTTTGCAACGGTATCCTGGCCATTCTGGACAACCGTGAAATTTCCGATGATGAACTGTTCGGTATCATACCCGGTCCCGATTTCCCCACGGGTGCCGTTATCATGGGGCGCGCCGGTGCGTACAAGGCGCACACCACGGGCCGCGGTTCCATTATCGTTCGTGCAAAAACGCATATGGAGGAATTTCGCGACCACCAGGCCATAATCGTTGACGAGATTCCGTACCAGGTCAACAAGGCCCAGATGATTATCAAAATCGCGGAGCTGATAAAAGACAAGCGCATCGAGGGTATTTCCGAAATCCGCGATGAATCGTCAAAAGAGGGGCTGCGCATCGTTATTGAATTAAAGCGCGACGCGATTGCCGACGTTGTTTTGAACCATTTGTTCCAGTATACGGAAATGCAGACGAATTTCCCTGTGAACATGATGGCGCTGAACCGTGGGCGTCCGATGCTGTTCAATATTCGTGGCGTTCTGGATGCCTTTATCGAATTCCGTGGCGAGGTTATACGCCGCCGCACAATATTTGATTTGAACAAGGCGCGCGCCCGTGCACATACGTTGCTGGGGCTGTCCGTGGCGGTCGGAAATCTGGACGAGGTTATTGAGTTAATCAAATCATCCCCGAATCCGGAGGCGGCGCGCACCGCGCTGGTATCGCGCGGCTGGCGGGCGTCGGATATCGAAACGTATATTCAGTTGATTGACGATCCGAACACCGAATATGAAAACGGAATGTTTCATATGTCAGAAGACCAGGCGCGCGCAATTTTGGAATTGCAGCTGCATCGCTTAACCGGACTGGAGCGTGACAAGATTCACGAAGATCTGGTGTCATTGGGTGGGCAGATAAAAGACCTGTTGGAAATATTGGGCAGCGCCGCGCGCATCATGCAGATTATCCGCGATGAAACGACAATGGTTCGCGACAACTGGGCGTCGCCCCGTCGCACCGAAATATCGGACGCGGAAATCGACATTGATATAGAGGATTTGATTGCCCGCGAAGACATGGTTATAACCGTGACAAATACCGGCTATATCAAGCGTGTTGCGCTGGATACATATCGTGCGCAAAAGCGCGGCGGCAAGGGCCGCAACGCCATGGCGACAAAAGAGGACGATTATGTCGTTCAGGTGTTTGTCGCGAACACGCACACGCCGTTGCTGTTCTTCAGCTCCAAGGGCATCTGCTATAAATTAAAAACATACAAACTGCCAGAGGCGGCGGCCGCGGCCAAGGGACGTCCGCTGGTCAATCTGTTGCCGCTTGCGGCGGGTGAAACGATTACGGCGATACTGCCGGTATCCGACGAAGATGTCGAACGTGTTCGCGCATCCGGCAAGGAACATTTCTTGATGTTCGCAACCGCATCGGGCACTGTGCGCCGCAACCGCATGTCTGATTTCGATTCCATCCGTGCGAACGGCAAGATTGCAATGAAACTGGACGAAGGCGACAGCCTGATATCCGTTCTGCCATGCAGCGAGGACCAGGATGTGTTCTTATCCACATACCGCGGCCGCTGCATCCGGTTCCCGGTCACCGAAATCCGTATATTTGCGGGCCGCAACTCAACGGGTGTGCGCGGAATAACGCTGGCGTCCGACGACCGCATTATCGGTATGGCGATGCTGACACAGGGCGAGGCTGATGCCGCCGTTCGCGCCGCATACATAAAGCAGTCGCGTGCCGCACGTCGCGCCGCCACCGGAATAGAGGAAGAGGCCGACGCCGAAGAAGAGGCGACGACACTGGTATTGGATGATGCCAAGATGCAGGAAATGGCCGCCGCGGAAGAATTTATTTTGACCATATCCGAAAACGGCTTTGGAAAACGCACCAGCAGCTATGAATACCGTACGACGCATCGCGGTGGAAACGGTTTTGCAAACATCAAACTGGGCGGGAAAAATACCGCGGTTGCAGGCTCGTTCCCGGTTGCAGATGATCATGACATAATCATGGTGACAAACGGCGGTAAAATCATCCGCACGCCGGTGCGTGATGTTCGCATCGCGGGTCGCGCGACGGCGGGTGTAACATTGCTGCGTACGGCGGAAAATGAAAAGGTGGTCTCTGCCATCTCCATCGAAAAAGATGACAGCGCCGAAGAAGAAGCCGTAATGGAAACTGACGAATAAGCGGGGCCGGCATGGATAATAACGAGTATTTTGCATCAATAAACGAGGTGTCAAAACGCCTGTCTGTGCCGGCGCATACCCTGCGCTATTGGGAAAAGCAGTTCCCGGTAATAATCCGCCCGACAACAGGTTCCGGCGGTCGGCGTTATTATCGCGCGGAAACGGTTCAGCGTTTGGAGGCAATCAAAGATTTGCTGTATAACCGCGGCATGACGATTGCGGGTGTCAAAAAAATGATTCGCGACGGCGCGCTGACCGACACGGCGGCGATATCTGTTGCGGTGCCCGCGCCCGCACCCCAGGCGGCGCCGGCCGGCATTTCGTCCGCCGATGTCGATGTGGTTCTGTCGTTGTTGCAGACCGCGCGCGATATGCTGGACGACAAATAAAAAACGCCCCGTCGGGGCGGTTTTTATTTTTGGCGCATGCGCGCGGCCAGTGCGTTGCGCTGTTCGCGCAGTGTGTTTCGCTCTGCCGTTAAAGAATCGATGCGGTGTTTAATGCGCGGGGCAAAGTGTGCCTCTATGCTCGTATAAATGCTGTCGTTGACCCTGCAAAAATGTTCAAAATTTTTTATTTCCTGCTCATTCTTGTCAAATTCAATTTTGCTTTGGTGGCGTTTGAGTTTGCGTGCGATATCCTGGCGTGCAATTGACTCAATTGACTCTTCATATTGACGGCAGTAACGGTCCAGACGCGGATTGTTAAAGCGAATATAGCCGAGTTCATTTATGATATGAAACGGTGGCTCAAACAAAGAGTAGTCCAAATCAAAGCTTACATTATACAAATCCTGCAGTGTTCCGCGACCGGAGATAATGTTATTGGCTGCTTCTTCGTTCCATTTGTAATGGAAGTCGCGCAGCTGGTCCTTAAGCTGTTTCAAATCGGCTTTTGACAAAAATGCGCTCAGCGGATATGCCTGTGCCACCTTTTTTTTGTCGATGTTTATAATACTGTCGCTTAGTGCCGCATTGCGTAAGCGCAGACTGTCTATCCGCGGGGCGTCTTGATTTATCACGTCTTGCAGCGCCTGCAGCATTCTATTGCGTGCAACGGAATCTGTGGCCTCGTTTTTTATTTGCGTGCTGTCTATCTGGGCCTCGATACGCTCAATTTCCTTGTCCATTTTATTCAGGCGCTCTTTCGGCGATGTGCATGCATTCGCCATCATCGCGATAAAGGCAACCAATGCCGTATGTTTTGCGTGTACTGCCAGATTGTTGAGTTTCATTGTTGTTCTGCTCCTCTATGCCCTTTTTGTAATTTGTAATAAGTTTTATACTATATTAGTACAAAAATGCCGTCTGTCAAGTAGTGTGTTAACTTTTTCTTGCGGATTTTGTTTAGATAATTTATCTTGCCATATTATGGGGCAAAAATCTATAAGACGTTTTTTTACCAATATCGTTTGCGGTTTTGTATACAGCAAGGATGGCCGCAAAAAACTGCGGGTGGTTTTAAATTCGCCCGTGTTGGAATATGTTCGCTTTATCCGCGCCGATACCGGATTGCGCATGCCGCGTCTGCGTTTTTTTGTGGGATACCAGGCGCGCAGCCTTTTGATTGGCGTCAATAACCGCTGGATTTACAAGTTTCCGTTGCGCCGCGACAATTATCGTGAATTGGCCTTGCGGGAACAGCGGATAATTCGTGCCCTGGCGCCGATTTCATCAATTCCTATTCCCGATGTTCGTCTGATAGAGTACAAGGGCATGCTGGTCCGCAAATACGATTTTGTTCAGGGTGCGACACTGCGCACGGCGCCGCGTGATTTGATTATGACGAACATGGCGGCGCTGGCGGCGTCTGTGGCGCGTTTTTTGTATGAACTGGCCCGGGCGGACCCGGCCGAAATTCGTGATTTAAAGCCATCGCCTGATGCGACGCCGGGATATATGCGCGGTTGGTGCCAGGGCGACATATGCGACAATTTCATGATTGATTTAAATACGATGAAGATAAAAGCGTTTATTGATTGGGAGGATGCGCGCTTTTGTGATTTTTCGTACATGTTCGGCTGTGAAAAGCGCAGTCCGGCCCGCGAATTTATGAATGCTGTGCGCCAAGAATACGACCGCTTATGGAATGCAAATAACAAATCGTGATAAGAATTATTTGCAAAGCCGTGAAAAGATGTTATTATAAAAGCCACGCGGTCCCATCGTCTAGCGGTTAGGACATCGGATTCTCATTCCGGCAACACGGGTTCGATTCCCGTTGGGACTGCCAAATAGGATTACCGTTCATATTCATCAGAATATCGAACGGTTTTTTCATGCTGTACAAGGCTTTGCCGTCTTTTAGGACACAGTTCGAAAGTAATAAATTCAACAATGCCCTTTTTTGCTCTACTTTCGAACTCTTAAACAGTTCAGACGCACGGGAAGCAATATCCAGCACGTAATCCGTGGTTATTTCAGCGGTTTTCCCACTTTCAGTGTAAGCTGCCAGCCTAGACTTTAAATTTACTTGTTCAGCATCTATCTCTGACATTTTCTCGTCATATGCCTCTTGACTTATTCTGTCGTCTATCAGCAGGTCGGTTAGCTTGCTCTTCTTGTCCGCATTCTTATTTATTTGTGCCGTCAGTGTATTTTTCTGTGCGATAACGTCTGCATTATCAGATTTTAGCGACTGTTTAATGTAGGCAGTCACACACTGCAATAACTCATCACCCATGGACAGGGGCTTAAACACCTCGTCCGAGAGCTGATCCAAAATAACATTCTCGTTCACGGCTTTTTGATTGCAATTGCCTTTATAGTGCGAACATGCAAGGTATGTGTAGGTCTTGCCGCTTTTCTTGACCTTGGTATCACTTGATATCGCACACCCACAATCGGCACATCTCATCACCCCACGAAATACATGAGTTTTTTCCGCGCGCTTGAATCGTTTGCGCCCTTTGCCACGCATGACATCTTGGCACTTATCAAATAAATGACGGTTTATGATTGGGGTATAAACATGCTGAACCATTTGACCCTCAAATGGAAATTCGCCATAGTAAAAAGGATTGCACAGCATTGACTGAATAGTTGTGGTACTCATTGCCTTCGTGTTTCTGCGTCCATTTAGTCCTATTTGCTCGGCATATTTTGCCAATTCGCCAAGTGTAAGTAATCCCGTGGCGTATTTTTCAAATACTCTCCTTACCAAATCAGCCCTATCAGGGTCCGGAATAATTATAGACTTACCATTTTCGTCCCTTAGGTTTTTATATCCTATGGGGGCGGCATGTTGCCATACGCCATGTGTCATATTGTGATGCATGCTGCGCTTTACGTTATCACGCAAACTGCTTACATAGGACTTTGCAACAAAGACGTTCAAGTCCCATGCCATAATCTGAGAGGAAGGCGAATCTTTGCGTAGTGTTAGTCCTTCGCGTATGAAATGAATTTCTATCCTGTCCTTCTTGCGTAATTCGTCCAGTTCCACGGATTCTACATAACCACGTTGAACGCGGTCAACACAATCGGCAACGATAGCAATCTTTTCGTTCTTAGCTTTGACGAATTTTAACATTTCTTTGAACTTTACACGGTCCCCACGTGTGGAACTTTCAGTTAAAGTATACTCTTTCAAAACATCAAACTCGCGCTTTGTGCAATATCGCCGAATGTTTTCCAACTGTGCGTCAATAGACATTCCGTTTTCCTGTTCACGCGTTGATACACGAGCCAAAATTACCGCTTTCATTTCGCTTTCCTCCTTTTCAATTATCGCCCTGCATTATGCTCAACACAAGCCATATCCGCCTGTATCAGAATTTTAAAATACTCAATCAGCCCCATGGCACAGTCCTCTAAAAATCTTTCATCTACCGAGCTACAATCACAGCCCCGAAGTTTCATCTCATTTAACAAACATCTTGATAATTTATTTTGTGCTACATAGTCGTACATGTGTTTATTCTTTACCTGCTACTAACAGCGTCATTGCTGTAGTTGCGGGAAAGAACTGTTAGAGGCGAGCCTGCCGAAGAATATTTTTCTCTTTGCCTGTTTTCTGAGGCTTAGCACCCTGTACGACCACGAGAAAAATATTAGTCATCAGCCCAGCCGATGACAAATTATCACACTTGATTTATGTCATAGGACAGGTTATCATTCGTTATGAATCAGTGGGGACACTGGTTCGGGGCTGTAGCTGGCCTGCTATCGTCGGTGCATAACATTAGGTCATCGTTATTCCAACGATTCCTATGGTTTTGTGTCGTTATTTATCCCTGACTGTTATAGTCGGGGAGCTGTTGGTTATACAACACGGTTTACCCGAAAGACTAACAGAATCAATACGATAGTGATTAGCTAACTCCCCGACCGCTAGTGTGTCCTACTGGCGGTCTTTTCTTATGGTAAAGGAGTAAATCATGTGGGACTTGGAAAAACTACGTCATTCGTTGGATTCCAGTGATGGCATAGACGGTGGAAATCCGAACAGTAAATACTGGTTCATCGGCTTAGAGTACGGTGAACGCAATGGGAACGAAAATGCCAACGGTAATTGGTGGGATTGGCAAGATAACTATTATCCCAAAATCAAGCAAATCATGGATACTATGGGCATTGATTACAAGGATGCATTTCTTGCCAACCTTTACCCGATACGCAAACAAAACACACTCACAAACATAGACGATACGGAGTGTATCGATATTGATAACTATTACGCATTTTGTGATTTACATGGTCGTAAGGTTATCAAGGACGGATTAGCGAAAGGAGACAAGAAAGTCATTGTATGCTTTGGCTTGCAATGGCAATGGAACTTTTTGCTACAACTGGCGGACGGTCATTCGGCGCAGTACGTTCAAACACACTGTGAACCTCGCTTGATTGAGATTAAGTTTGCCAACCACCCACACATTGACAGGTTGATTGTTATACAGCATGTCAGCCGTGCAAGTTTAACGTACTGCGATGCCGTGGGTGAATTTATCAAAACTTTAAACTAACAACATAACAAAAGGAAAATGAACATGAAAAAGTACACAATCTTAGCAGGTATATTGGCATTGACTGGCTGCACAACATACAACAACGGAAGAATTGGCATGACGATTACAAATCCAGAAATTCAATTTGTTCCACAGCAGGCAAGTGTAAGTGTTGACACCAAGAGCAAAATCTCAGGTAGTGCCAAATGTGATTCTGTATTATGGGTATTCAATAGCACACCGACCCGTAAAACCTATGGTCCCAAATTACAAACAAGTGAAGGCAATATCGCATCTGATGCCTGTGTAGCAGGAGCCTTGTATGACGCAATGAGCAAATCAAATGCGGATATCATCGTTGCGCCACAATACACAGTTGCACAAGAAGGTATCTTGTGTTTGAAAAACAAATGCTTGCGTGGTTCAACACAAGTAATTGTCAGTGGTTATGCAGGAACAATCGCATCTATAACAGATATGGACCAAAGTGTTGTTCAAGAAAAACAGAAAGCAACCTCAATCAAATAACACTGGATTGAAAGGAAACTTGTAATGAACAGAGCAAAAATTTCTGTTGCATGTCTGACCCTGCTTGCGCCTAGTATGGCGCAGGCAGGAACATGTATGGACTTTGATAAAAATCTTAGACTGATTGAATACAAATGCGATAACACTGTGCAACATCATGCAAACGATGTAAGCATTGGCTCGGATTTTGTTGATACCGAAATTCGCTTGTTATTGCGTGTGGGTATAAGCCCGATAAACAACCAGTCGATCAAAGTAATCTCAGACTACAACCCTGAAATATGGGAATTGCCAGATAAGTCAAAGTCATTTAGCGCTGATATGGGCTACTCCGTTGGACTTGGGGTCAGAATAGCAAAACCCAATTCATGGTTCCAAGATATAGAGATGGGGATTACGCAGTTTAACGGACTGGCGACATACTATACCCAATATGATAAAAGTATGACGTTTGATGCAACTGCATATACGCTGTCATACAACTTAGGATATAACGTCTACAAACGGTTAAATGCCTACGCAACCGCTGGGATTGCCTATTCTGAATATACTGCATCTGATGCTATTGGCGTATTTTACAATGGATTTGAAACATCGCAATCGTCAATATGGCCAAAAGTCGGTATTGGTTTAGAATTTATGGCTTTAAACTGGTTAAATCTATACGCCGAATACTCATATTATGCGGATATTGGCAACGATGACAATTTCTGGGTGGCAGGTAATTTTGATATACAAAGTCTGTCCATTGGATTGAAAGCGTTGTTCTAGTTCTAAAACATCTACACAGCCCGTGGAACCACTATCCACGGGCTATAATGTGTCTATCTGCACTCTTTCCATTTCTCCAAATTACGCCTCTTTCTCAACTCTCTTGCACGTGCAGCTTTGGCAGCTTTGTATTCTGGGGATTTTCGATACTCTATCATCTCTTGCTTTTTTCTCTCACGTTCATAACGAGCTATTATTTTCCAACGCGGTTCTTGTTTGTCTCGTACCGTGGTGGGAGCTTTATTGGGTTTTGACTCCTTGACAACGGATTTGTTTTGAACGGGCTTGGCAATCACGCATACTGGGTTAGAAGAACCAGGATTGTAGAAGTAGTGAGTTTTATCAAATATGTGTGCAAACAGCTCTTCTGATATGACAATCCGTTCACTATCATAATGTCCCCTCTCATCAGCCCTAGTTTCTTTTAACATATACGAAACGACTCTATCAGGGGTTTTATCTATCCCAACTACATGAAATGAGTGTGTGTCGAATTTGAACTTTATCCGTATATGTTCCGTTGCCTTTTCAATAAGGTATCGGACGTAGTTATCGTCAGAAGATTTACCCTTTACTAGTAAATGCCAATGCCAAAATCCAGCAGTGCCACCCCATTCACCAACACCGATAAATCGCCAATATTTCCTATTGAACCAGTGTCGGCTCGCACATACCTTTTTCTCAAACTCCACCATTACCCTGCACAATTCAGTCCTAGCTTTATGCAGGTTCTGTGTTTGCTTATACAATGGCTGACGCAGAGATATGAAATAAACCTCCTTATCTGAGCCAGTCCAGTCAGCCAACCAGCTCATCATCCAACCTTGCAATTCAGCCTTTATCTTATCATTAGCTGTTTTATTGTAATCATGTGGTATATAGTGTTGCAACATTTATTACTCCTATTGGTTGTTTCAGGTAATATCCTAGACATAGCCAGAAAGCGTGGGCTTGGGATTTTACCAGTTAAATCAAGCAATTATCATAAGGTTGCAAATACGCCAGACCGTATAACACTACACGTCCACCCTATGACAGTGCCTTTGGACACAATTAAAAGCACGTCCAACATGCCTATTGTTTGGAATTGTTTGCGGAATCTACAAAAAAACTACCTACATAAGTTAAAATAATAGCTCAGAACAATAAATCTATTTCTGCAAATTAGACTCATTGTAATATTCAATCGCGAACTTCTTAATTGAACATGTGAATTTTACAACACGGTTATACAATGTCAAGAAATATTTTCATTTTTCCCAGATTTCTGCACCTTTGCAAGATTTCAAAAATGGCGATTTTTGCATAAAACGAATCGCTTTTTGTGTTCAAAGAGCTTTTTTAACCGCTTGCGCTAGGTCTGCAAAGCGTTATAATCTGAAAAAGCCCCACGCGCCGAGGCTGAACCATAAAAGCGTTTGCACGGTGTCCGCAAAGGCTCAACGGACATGGTCTTTTACCCTACGAACCAGACTCAGCCATTATAGTTTGAATCTCTTTTACTATGTATTATCACTCTCCATAATGTATTTAAAGATATCCAATCTGTGCTTTATATCATCAGCGTTCATCAGACACGCAGTTCGAAATTCGTCCGCTGTGGGCTGCCAAAATTTTAAAATCGCCGACAGGCGTTTTTTTGTTTCAACAATAATTTATGCATTTTGTCCTAGGTTAATAAACAAGTATGTGCTATACCCAAATATATAGCTGCATGGAGGGCCGCATGTCTGATATAAAATATTTTGGGAATTTACTGAAAATTTGTTCGGTTTTACCGGCGTTGCTGGTTATGCCCGCAAAGGCGTTTTATATAACGGAGGATACAAATTTAAATGAACTGTATCCTGACGGATGCATTGGGGAATCAATTCTGTCCATGGACGGCAGAATTGGTGTTTTGACAACGGATTATATCGGCCTGATCAGCGGTGATTCATTCGGTGTTGTCGCGCAAAATGCCGGCTCCCGTATTTTGTTGGGCGACAGAACCACAAAAGATATTTATATTGAATCCCAGGGCGGATACGCCGTACTGGCGCAATTGGGGGCAAAGGTATCAATTGGAAATTCTTTGACGGAGCGCATAGAGATTATTGCGCCGACCGCCGGCATGTTCCTGTACAATTCGGTTGCAGAGATAAAGGCGCGCAATATAGAAATAATAAACCCAGGACAGGCAAAGGGCACCCCGACGGGGATAAGCGTACAGGTCGGCTCCAAGGCGAATATTGCCGGCGACAATATAAAAATACATTCAGATTCCGGCAATGGTATTCAGGTTCTGGGCGTCGGTGCGGAATTAAATATTCACGGCAAGAAATTTGATGTTTCAACGGACGCCAACGTCGGCAATGCGGCGATTCACGTGGCCAACAATACGTCAAATGCAAGTGACAATTTCGCAACGTTTAACCTGGTCGCAGATGAAATAAATGTTAAGGCGAATGGCACCGCCCTGGCCGCGATGAGCCAGGGGGTGTTAAACGTAACAGGCAACGCAAAAATTGCGGCGGACTATGCAATCGTGGCACGCGGCGGTGCGACGATAAATGTGAACAGAGACGGCAATAACACATTACAGATGGACGGCGACATACGCTTCCTGTATGACCAGCCCACGTCCGGAACCGCGATAGATGCGTTTGTGAATGTGACTCTGGCGGGTGCGGAATCTTATTGGAACGGAAATACTGTGCGCGCATATAACGGCGCAAAACCGACCGATGACAAGTTGCAGGTGACAGCATCGCGTCTGGATATAACAAACGGCGCCGTATGGAATGCGACGACGGTTGTCGATGACATGACCGATGAAAATGTCGGCCAGGAATATGTGGCTTTGAACGATTTAACAATCGATAACGGCACGGTTAATATTCAGGATGCCGCCCGCGGCATTACGGTTGACCGGGCCGTGGTCTCTGGCGCGACGCTTAACGGGGGCGCGATAACGGTCAATGAAACGCTGAATGTAAACGGTGGAAATAATACGTTTAACAGCAATGTTTTTGGCGACGCCGCCACGGTGAATATCGCCGACGGCGCAACGTTGAATATGAACGGCGCCGTTATGGATGTAAATAAAATCAATCTGGACGGCACGTTGATCGCAACACTGGATCATGCGAATAACATCACACCACTGTTTACCACAAACGCATTTGAAGGCAACGGCAATCTGTCGCTGATTATAAAAGACGAGGGCGAATACAACGTGTTCGGTGGCGCCACCTTTGCAGGGATTGATTCGGCCGTTTATAAATTGGATTGGAATGGCGACGGAACGACGGTTCGTGCCGGCCTGAAATCAGCCCGGGACATTGCCGCCGATAACGGCTTGTCGGGCACCGCGGCGAATACCGTTCTGGCCTTGACGCGGTCCGGTAATAATATTGGCCTGTTGGCCCAGGAAATATTGGCCGGCGGCGATACTGGTGCCATTGAACGTGCATCTGCGGCATTGAATCCTGAAAATACACCGCTGGCGCAATCAGTTGCGACCGGCATTCGCAATTCCATCGCCAACATTGTTTCCGTTCGTATGGCGGATATGGGACGCAAGCTGGGTAATATCACGCACGGCGTGTCGCACGCCTGGGCCAATGGCATGCTGAACAAGACGGACAACGGCGGTGCGTTTGATTATTCCATGCACGGTGTCGCCGCCGGATTGGATGTCATTGTGAACAAAGATTTTACTGTCGGCGCCGGTTACGCGTTTCATGGGGCGGACGCCGACATGCGTGTCCATGATGCGGATGTAGAGGCGAATACACTGTTTATATACGGCCAGTATAAGCCGGCTCAGTGGTATGTGAACACAATGGCGCATTATACCATGGCGCAGTATGATTATAAGTCTTATGCGTTCGGCCGGCCTGTAAACGCAGACCGCGACGTTAATTCGCACGGTATCCAGACCAAGGTCGGATATGAGCTGGCAAACGGCGTCACACCGGAACTTGGGTTAAGCTATATGCACATGGATTTGGACAAGTACCGTAACAACATGGATTTTTACGCGTCCGTCGCCGATGCTGATTTTGTGACGGCGTCGGCCGGTGCGAAATATGCGCTGAACGTTACAAAGTTTGATTCTTTCCTGCTGCGTCCGCAACTGCGTGTGGCTGCAAATTACGACGTCGTGTCACAGACGGATGGTGTCGATGTGATAATTCCAGGTGCGGTGCCGTATGGGGTGTCGGCCAAGCGCTTAAACCGTTTTGGTGTCGAAATGGGCGCGGGCTTAAGCGTGGTGTACCGCCATATGGAGGTCGGCCTGCATTACGACTTGGAATGGCGGGGGCATTATACGTCCCACACGGGTATGCTTAACGCCAGATATCGTTTCTAAGACATGATAAAAAAAATCCCCGTTTTGGGGATTTTTTATTGATATTGTGCACATCTGGTATATTATTCCCCTTGCTATGATTGATACCAAAAAGATTTTAATGTCCGCGGCAATGTTTATGATGGCGATGTCCGCCGCAGATGCCCAGGCACCCGACGGCGTGGCTGAGATAAACCGCGGCATATGGAACGCGCGTCAACAGATTGAAAAACAACGCACGCTGCGCGCCACGCGCGTGAAAAATGAATTGCTTAGAAATTCTGATTATCGATATGTCTCGGAACATGCCGATGAAGTGGCCAAACTCCGCCGCGAGAACGAGCGGCTGGTTGCACGTGCCTGTGAGGTTGTTCGCCGCAAAAATTTGCCGAAATTCGTGCTGGTGGCGCATTCGCCGATGGTGTTCATGCTGTATTCGTCAAAGTATCATGAGGTAAGCTCGTTGCGCGGCATGTATGATTGCAACTGTCGCCAGATAACGATATACGAGCGGCGATTGGATAAAATACGCGGTCTGGAACAGCGTGTCAAAAACCGTCATGACAGTATTATGTATGAGCAAATCAATCAATATCAGTTAATGATAGATTCGCTGTTGAATGAAAAAATACGCCTGGTGCGTTAAGAGGTGCGCATAAGCTAAAAAGCCGGCATTTGCATGCCGGTTTTTTATTGTGGGAAAAGTGTCGGATGGATATTTGCAGGGACGTGAAATATCATTGTTTCAGGTGCAAAAAAAGGAAAACAATTATGAAAATACATGTTATTGCAATTGTCGCGGCCATTATGGTGCCAAATGCGCTGTACGCTGTTTCCGTGACGGGAAACGCAAGTGTTCAAATTCAAAACGCAATCACCGCATCCCAGACCCAGCAGATGAATTTCGGTAAAGTCACGCCCGCCGCCACTGCCGGCGTTGTGACGTTGACCCCGGCCGGTGTTGCGTCTTCGTCGACATTGGGCACGTATGGAACCCCGGCGGCAGGTCGTTTCGCCATCACGGCCCAGCCTTCAACGGCTTTGACCGTATCGTTCGCCAACGGCAGTGTTACAAACGGCGCAAATTCCATGACGGTCGATACGTTTACATCGACCAGTACGCCTGCCAGCAACACCACCGACGCCAGCGGTAATTTGGCGTTGAATGTCGGTGCGAATTTGAATGTTGGCGCCAATCAGGCCGCCGGTACATATAACGGAACATACACGGTAACGGTAAGCTATTGATACGTTTTGTTGGTATTTTTGTTTTTGTGGCGGCCATGCCTTGTATTTCTTCGGCCGCCACGTTCACAGTTTCCAAAAATTTATCTTTTGGGACATTGGCGCCCACCGCGGCCGGCGGTTCGGTTATTTTAAGTCTGAACGGTTCCATGAACACAAATTCGTCGGCGACGATTATATCGTCCGGCACGACGTATTACCCGGGCGCGGCCGTCTATACCGGCAGCGGCTTGAGCAGTGTCGCCAACATTGTAAATATGACTTTTTTAAGTTCGTCTGTGACATTAAGCAATGGCGCTGGCGGGACCGTCACTGTGAACAATTTTACCATTACCCCGAATTTGCAGGTGTCGCTGCTAAATCCGTCGGCGACGGCCAATGTCGGCGCAACGATGAATTTTACCGCTGCATCGACGCCGGGCAACTATACCGGCTCGGTCCAGATTCAGGCCACGTCTCTGTTGGGCGGAACCGCGACGGTGACGCTGCCGATAATATTAACGCTGTGGCGCATGCTGTCCGTGACCCAGACCGTGGCGTTAAACTTTGGCGCGTTAGAGGTGACAGGCGGTAATTCCGTTGTAAATATTTTGCCGCAAAGCGGCACGCGCACCGTCACATCCGGCCAGTCCGGTGTAAATTTGATTCAAAGCAAGCCCGGCGCCGCCGCCGAGTTTTACATTACCGGCAACCCCAACGCGCCCGTCACGATAACGTTGCCGTCGTCGGCGACATTGACCGGTCCCGGCGCGTCTATGACGGTTAACAATTTTACGCGTTTTCCGTCCGCTGAAAATTCCACTTTGAACGCGTCCGGCACCATGACGTTAAAGGTCGGCGCCAGTCTGAATGTCAACACCGCCCAGGCGGCGGGAACATATAACGGTACATATACCGTAACGGTCAGTTATTAAAATTAAGGATATGCTATGTTGCGAGCATTTTGTGCGTTTGTTTTTGGAATGTGGTCTGTGGCGGCGTCTGCCAATATTTCCTTGTCGCCGTATTTTGTTGAAATGAATGATGCGGCCGCACGCACCGGCCAGGTTCGTTTTACCAACACGTCCCAATCGGAAAAGACATATAATATTGAAATTGTTAATTTTGAACAGAAATCGGACGGTTCGTATAAAAAAATAACAGAGCCGATTCCAGGCAACCCGTTCGCCGGCCCTTATTTGGAATGGGCGCCGCACCAGGTTACGTTACAGCCGGGCCAGTCCCAGGTTGTTCGCATTCGACGCCGCGGCATGGCCGCTGCCGCCGATGGCGAATACGTCTCGCATATGTTGATTCAGGAACAGGCCGCCCCGGATGAAATGTACGGCACGTCCAAAGGCGGCGCCGGCGGCCTGGTTATAAATTTAAAGCCGCTGTACGGCGTGTCGATTCCCGTTATGATAGAACGCGGTCGCTTAACCGCCACCGCGCGTATCGGTGACGCCCGGATTGCAAAACAAAACGGAAAGCCTGTTGCGATTGTTCCGGTGCTGCGCAGCGGGAACCGTTCGTTTTACGGCACCGTTGTCGTATCCCAGGGGCGCCGTGAACTGGGGCGCATATCGGAATTTAGGATATTTATGACAACGCCGCAGCGCTTATTGCAGGTGCCGTTGTCCGCGGCCCCGTCGGATGACATAACCGTTACGCTTATTGACGAGAATACGAATGAAACATTGGAAACAAAAAGTCTTTAGTGTTCTTTGTCAGGTTGTCGTCATCCCCGCCGCATCCGCAGAGGTTTTGTTGCTGGAACCCAGAATTCAGGGATATGATACCGGTGCGCTGGTTCATGCCGTGCGTATGGGCGACACGTATTTTTTAGATATTCAGGACATGGCACAGTCGCTGCATTTCGACTATCGCCCGGACCGGGGGCGCATAGGGTTCATGGATTCTGAATTTACATTGAACCCGTCGGCGTCGGGGCACCTGGTGCGCGGCGGGTCGGACTTTTATTCGTTGGATTACTATCGGACATTGCTGCCGCTGGAATTGAATGTTGATGCGCTGGAAATGAGGCTGGACGTTGATTCGGATTTTATGCTGCCGACGACGCGCGGCGCGAACAATGCGGCGCGGCGAAATAATATCGCGTATTTTCCGGCGGCCGATTCTTTTGATAATTACAGTTTTGACAACCGCCCGTTCACCTTTCCGGTGGTTGATTTGATATATCGCCGTTCCCAGAATTTTCATAATTGGCACCGTCACGGTTATTCCAGAACGAACGGTAATTTTTATCAGGCCAACATGGCGATGATATTTGCGGGCCTGGACACACAGTTAACGCTGTTCGGCGATGATTATGGCGACAACAGCCTGCATCGGCCCGGTGCGCGAGTAACCGTCGGTCGGACGATGCTGGACGCGCCGAATAATTTTTTGCGCCTGGTGCGTTTTCAGGCCGGCGATATCGTCAGCACCGGCAACAATCTTTTCTATAACGGCATGCCCGGCCGCGGCGTGGTATTAAGCTCGTTTAAAGACTTGGTTGTTTCGGCGGACAAGACGATAGACATCACCGGCCCCATGCCTGCCGGATGGGATGCGGAACTATATTTAAACAATCAGCTAATTGGTTTTCGCCAGTCGGGACTGGACGGCCGGTATGAATTTAAAAACATACCCGTCAGCTATGGATTGAATGATTTCAAGGTGGTTCTCTACGGTCCGTATGGCGAAGTGCGTGAAGAATCGCGCCGTTTTTATTCCGGTACGTCGCCGGTCCGTGCGGGCGAGCTCGGCTATGACATCAGCGCCCAGCAGCCGCACCGCTTTATAATCAATGACAATTATTCTTTGCTGCCGCCGTCGGATAAAATAATCGCCAACGGCATGTTCTATTATGGCCTAACAGACCGTTTGACGTTGATTGGCGGCCTGGCGCGCGCCGGCGGCCCGTACGAGGTTACGCGCGTCAACCAGTATTCGACACTGGGCGCGCAGCTGGCACTAAACGGCGTGTCGGTTCAGTATAATGCGAATTACAACATGGATAACAATGCGCTGGGGCATCATATCGACGCCCAGGGCGATATCTATATCGGTACTATATTTTCGCGATACGAATATTACGGCAACACCAAATCCCCTGCGTCATACTATTTGGACGGATATTTGAAAAGCCTGTTCGAAGGGCGCTTGACGGGCTCTGTTCCATGGATAAACGTTCCGTATTATGTCGCATACACCCACCGCGATAAAAACGACGGAAAACGCTATCGGGAAATCAATGCCCGCCTGTCGCCGAACTTTATGCGATATTATAACGTGTCGCTGGAAAACACGTGGCGTAAAAATCTGGATGAAACGGAAAATTATCTGGGCCTGCTGGCCCAGGCGACATACGGTCGCATGCGTGTTAATGGCCGGGTTCAGTATCAGACCATGCCGGAAAATTACCTGCATGATTACGGCGCATTTGGCGAATACAGATGGGACAAGAACACATATGTCCAGGCCACGTGGAATCATGACTGTCGTTCAAATTATGCCGGCGGCGCCGATATCGATGCGTTCGGCGTTGGCATCGGCCGCTTGTTTAAATTTGGCGGATTAACATTTAATGTTGCGTCCGACACGGACCGCAATCTGTCGCTTAATTTAACGTATAACATCAGTGTCGGAAAAATCCCGGACAGTCATCGCTTCTTTGCCAATGCGGAAAATCAGATGATGAACTATGGCACAATATACGCGCGCGCCACCGACACATTTGGCAATCCCGTGCCGAATGTGGATTTGTTTGTGTCGGGACGCGAGGCCCCGTCCGTCACCGATGACACCGGCGGCGCCCTGATAACAAATCTTGAGGCGTACCAGAAATTAACTGTCGCGGTTGACGAATCCGATGTGGATGATATCAGTTTAACGCCGGAATGGAGCCTAAAGAAATTTGTCCTGCGCCCCGGCGTCGTGCGTCCGGTGAACGTGGTTATGCACCGCCTTGGCGGGATAGAGGGCCAGCTGTCCGGCACCCGTCCGGGCGCGCGGTACATGGTGCGCATGCGCCGGCCCGACGGCGCGCCGCATTCTGTAAAGACGGCGGACGCCGACGGTGCGTTTATGTTTGACGGTATCCCGTATGGCGAATATTCGGTTGAAGTCATCGACGCTGACGGACGTATTTTATGCAGGACCGCGGTTACTATAAATCAGTCCTTTCAGACAATCCGCACCCCGATAAATATAAATTCGTGCGTTGTTGATTTGGTTGAATAAAAGCCCCTGGGTGGGGCTTTTTTATTATTTGGACTCGTACATAATGCGTCGTTACATTTGCTCGCGCTTGTATGTTTGACTGTAGCCGTTTTCTGTTTTCAAAATCAGTGTATTTTTATCCGGCATGGAAATATTGTATGTTTCTGTAAACGTGATAGTCTGGCCGTTGCCGATGCTGTCTCCGGTCATTACCAGTGTATCACAATCGGGCTGTGTCCATGTCTTATAAACCAGAGTCGCCATATTGATGGATTCCGCGGTGCCATTTTTATGTAATTGAAAACCCTGGGTAATATTTTCCATTCCGTCGACCGGTGCAATCCATCTCCCTTGTATGTGCGGACAATTATCGCATGCGGCCAATAAGATGGGTAATATGAACAAAACAGTCTTTTTCATGAAACCTTCCTTTGTATGGTATCGTATTTGTTATTATGGTTTTGATAATACAAGGTTAACATAAATACGCTCATAACAAAAATCAAATCCAGCAGCCCCAAGGCAATCATTTCTTTCATAAAAAAACTTTTAAGGGATTATATCGTAACCGGTTCGAAAATTACAAATTTTTCAATATCAACTTGAGAACCCGCGGAAGGCTTGATTTGCCGACAAAAAATACCCCGACGGGGTATTTTTTATAAAACTGGTTGGGGCGCACACAGGGGGGTGGGGATGTCCCCACTAGTGTTTTGGGAAATCCATGATTTTCCGAAACACGTACAAAACGTTAATAACGTTTTGCCGTGCAAATGTGAAACGAATTTGCACAATCCGCGCGACGCGCCACGAATAAAAAATGCCCTTGCGGGGCATTATTAATTCGTGGTTGGGGCGCACGGATTCGAACCATGATAAAGAGAACCAAAATCTCTTGTCCTACCATTAGACGACACCCCAAAAGCATTTTGATTATAATTATTCGCCGTAATTTTGCAATAATAAAAAATTGTGTGAAAATATAGCTTGCAAACAAATTGTTAAAATATATAATGATTCAGATTTTTAATCATTATCATAACGTTTATATTATAAAGGAAAGAATCATGGCGCGCAAGGAATTTGTTCATTTGATGGAGGAAAACGTCCTGATACTTGACCGTTTGGCCGACCGTTTGCGTCTTGACCCGTCAACTCTTTCGGGGTATCCGCGCAACCAGATGGTCGTGCTTGTTCGCCTGTATATGGGCGGTCGTGCCCGACTAAAGGACATTGCCCGCCGCGAGGGTGTGTCGGCGCCGAACCTGTGCGCATCGTTTCGCAAATTGGAACGTGACGGTCTGGTTCTGCGTGTGGCGGACGAACATGATCGTCGCAATGTATATTATTCCGTAACGGATAGCGGCCGCGAATTGGCGTCCCAGGTAATGGAAAATTTCCGCCGCGGAATAGATAAGATGTTTTCAGGTGTTCCGCGTTCTGATGAAGATGCGCTGACCGCCGCTTTAAAAGTAATCAACGGCATTTTAAAAAAGATGGAGTAGTACAGTATGCTAAAAATGCGTAATTTGCTTGGGTTTAGTGCCCTTGGGGTGACTTTGTGCGCCGTGCCGGCCAATGCGATGGATTTGTCGCTGGCCGCGACGGTGGACAAAATTGTTTCGGAATCGCAAGATGTAAAGAAGGCCGACGCCAATGTTAAAAAGGCCCAGGCCCAGTTGTCTGCGGCAAATTCGAACAGGTGGTTGAAACTGGACGGTTCTGCGACATATATGAACATGGTAAACATCGAAAATCCGTCGAAATCCAACGGTGTGACTTTGCCGTCTGGGATGGGTGTTTTGATATCAGAGTCATTAAAAGACCAGGAAGTGTTCATCGAAATACCGGATAACATTTTTATGGCGGGGCTTTCTGCAACCCAGCCGATTTATACATTCGGTAAAATCGGTAATGCGGTCAAAAGTGTAAAGGCCGCGATAAAGATGTCAGAGGCCGGTCGTGATTTAACCCTGCGCGAGGTTAAATACAGCGCGGCGGATATTTATTGGACGGCAAAAATGACGGATAATATCGTAAAGATTGCCAAGTCTGATTTAGAGGCGGCGCGCGCCGCACGTCGCAATCTGGCCGCGGCCGGTCGTGCAAATCGTATCAATTTGGTCAAGATTGAATCGGATATCGCGTCCAAGGAAATCAACCTGTCGGATGCAGAGTTCAATCGTGACACCGCGTATCGCATGTTAAAGATTCTGGCCGGTATTGATATGTCTGAGGAAATAACCTTAACGGACGATTTTCCGAAATCTTTTGCGGACATCAACGCGGGCAAGTTAAAAAACAATCCCGAATGGGAAATTTTGAGCCAGCAGGTTGAAATGTATGAATCCAAGGCGAAATCGTCGCGTGCGGAATATCTGCCGACACTGGCGGCGACGGCGTCTTATAATTTTGTCGCGATGGGTAACGAATTCGACACCATGTTTGATAAAAAGGGTTCCCAGTCCGCATATTGGGGCCTGGCCCTGCAGATGCCGTTGTTCAGCGGCGGCCTGCATCGCGCGAATGCAACGGCCAGTGCCATGGATGCCGAGGCTGCCCGCCAGGACCTGGACAAATCCAAAAAGTTAAAGACAGAAGAGTATGACACAGCGGTGAACAAGTACAATCATCTGCGCGGGAATCTGGCGACGCTGGAAAACGCGCGTAATCTGGCGTCCAAGGCGTACCAGTTCTCGACCGAACGCTTTGCCGCCGGCCAGACGTCGGCCATCGAGCTGGCCGAGGCGTCCGCCGGTTTGTATCAATTGGACATGGCGCTGTTAAATGCCAAGTACAATATCTTAATGTCTGCGGAAGCGATAAAAAAACTGGGTGAGTAAAATGGAAAAGATAAAGGAAAAAATTGTCCGCGTAAAAGAGTGGGCCGGGACCCCGCGCGCGAAAAAAAGAATCTATGTTGCGCTGCTCGTTGCGCTGGTCGGGTGGGTGCTGTTTCGGTTCGCGGTAATCGCGTATCAGAATAGTATTCAGGTTTATAACCCCGCGCGCGCCGCAATAACGGACGGTGTTCCGGTCTCTGTTTTGGAAATGAAGCGTGCGCCGGGTGTCGTTTTGGAGCCGTTGACGGTAAAGAACAACCGTGCATACGTGTCCGGTGCGCGTGCGGCGTTGCTGCGTGCGGGAATGAAGGTCGGCGACGGCGAAATTGTTTCCGTCGCGTCAAACATCGACCTGGATACGGGTATGCATGTTGTGCGCACGCGCGGCGTGGCCGACGGACTGCAGTTTGCGGAGTTTCGCACGGACGGATATTTTATCCCGGTGCACGCCTTGGCGGCGGGCGACGTATTTGTCGTACGTGACGGCATGGCGCATCGCACGCCCGTCACAGTCGGCCGCCAGGACCGCGACACCGCGTATATCACCGCGGGGCTGACCGACGGTGACATGGTTATTGTATCGCGCGTGTCCGACGGCGACAAAGTCAACATAAAGAAATAAAAACCGAAAGAGATAGGAGAAATACGCAATGCTAAACTTTTTCGTAAAACGACCGATTACGACATTGATGTTTGTTTTGTTCTGGGTCGTTTTGGGACTGGTATCGTTCCCAAAGATGAACATAGAGCGCACACCGTCGCTGGATTTCCCGATGGTAACGGCGACGTTTGTGTACCCCGGTGCCGAGCCTGCGGAAATAGAATCCCAGGTTATTAAAAAGGCCGAAGACGCCATTGCCGAGGTTGCAAGTTTGAAGAAATTAACATCGCGCGCGTTTGAAAACGGCGGCTATGTAATGGCCGAATTCAACCTGGGCGTTAATGTTAACGACAAGGCGGCCGAGGTTAAGACAAAAATCGACGGTCTGGCATCCGAATTTCCGGATGCGTTAAAGCAGCCTGTTGTTGAAAAGTTGAACCCGTTGCAGGAATCCGTGGTTGATGTTGTTCTGCGCGGTGCGTCCGCACGTGATTTGGAGGAATATGTCGATAACATTCTGTCCAACAAAATCACGGCGATACCGGGCGTTGCCAGCGTTGATATTTTCGGTGGCCGCGAGCGCGCGGTCCGCATCGCGATGGACCCGGACCAGATGGCGGCGCGCGGCGTCACGATTGTTGATGTTGTAACCGCGCTGGGGAACAAGAACTTGAATGTTCCGGGCGGTAAAATCGAATCCGTCGGCAGTTCGTCCAACGTTCGCTTTATCGGTGAATTCGCATCCGTTGCGGAAATAGAAAACCTGCAGATTGTAAACGCCGAGGGCCAGCGTTTCAAAGTATCCGACATTGCGTCCGTCACCGACGATGCGCGTGATGCGGAAACGGGCGCGCGCTATAACGGCGAAGACGTCGTTGTCGCATCCGTTGTAAAATCGGACGACGGCAACGCTATCAAGATTTCAAAGGCGTTGCGCGAACGCCTGCCGGCTTTGACGGCCGACATGCAGCGGCGTTTCCCAGGTGCGGAAATGAAAATCATATCGGATTCATCGACCTCTGTTCTGGACGAAACGTACAGCACGATATGGGGCATTGTCCTGGGTATTATATTCACGGTTCTGGTATTGCTGGCGTTTACAGGAAACTGGCGCTCGACCATTATTGCGGGTGTCGTGATTCCGGCGTCCTTGATTGCGGGATTCTTCTTTATGGACGCATCCGGCTTTACAATCAACTCCATGACATTGCTGGCGTACTCGTCCGCATTGGGTACGTTGGTGTCGAACGCGATTATTTTGATTGAATCCGCCTTGGGTGAAATGCGCAACGGTAAACATCCGGACGCGGCCGCGGTCGATGGTACGAAAAAAGTTGCGGTTTCTGTTTTGGCCGGTGTCGGAACAAACGTCGTCGTGTTCTTGCCGCTGGCGTTTATGGGCGGTATCGCGGGCCAGTTCATGTCCCAGTTCGGTATGACGGTTGTGTATTTGACGCTGCTGTCCTTGCTGTTCTCGTTCACATTGGCGCCAATGATGATTGCCCAGTTCCTGCGCTTAACCGCGCCAAAGGACAAAAAGTCGCGCGCACTGGAAAAAGACATTCCGGAAAAGACACCGCTGCGCATGTGGTTTGATTATCAGTTCCGTCATCCCGGTCGCGTTGTCGGCATGGCGTTCGCAATATTGATTGCGTCCGCGATGATGATGAAATTCGTCGGGAACGAATTTTCCCCGTCAACCGATACTGACGAAATAACCATCACGGCCCGTGCGCCGATGGGTGCGACATATGAAAAATCGGTCGATATATCCCGCCAGATAGAAGAAGCGCTGAAAGCTTTCCCCGATGTTGTCGCGACCACTGCAAAAATCGGTGAAAACGGTCTGCAGAATATCACGGTAAAGGTTGACTTGCGTGAACTGGGCCATCCGCGCAAAAAATCGGACAAGGCCCTGGCGCGTGAAATGATGCCGGTCCTGGCCCAGATTCCGGACGCTGAAATCCAGATTATGGCGGGCAAGGGCATGTCGTCGTCTTCGACATCCGACATGGTGTTGAACATATACGGCGAAGACGACGCGGTTCGCGGCGAATATGCGGCGCGCATCCTGGCGGCGACGAACGCCCTGCCAGAGGTGTCCAGTGCCGTCCTGGCCCAGCAGACGCCGAACAACGAAATCCGTTTCGTCCCGAACCAGGACAAGATGAATTTCTGGGGTGTTCAGAATTCGTATGCGGGTGCGTCACTGCGTGCGGCGCTGTATGGAAACGACGACTACAAGTACAAGGAAAAGGGCGAGGAATATCCGATTATTCTGGAGTTCGCGCGTCCGTTTAAAAACGCGTCGCTGTTTGACAACGTGTACGTCAACTCTCAAAAGGGCATGGTCGCGCTGTCACAACTGGGCGAAGTTCAGACTGTTCCGGCAACCTCTGAAATCCGTCGTCTGGACAAAAGCCGTATTACCGAAATCGACATAAACATCGGTAAATCGACCATGGGCCCGGTTCAGCAAAAGATACAGGCCGCCATTGACGACATGGAATGGCAGCCCGGCTATTACGCCCAGTTTGGCGGCATGTCCGAAACCCAGGATGAAACCGCCGGTGAAATCGGCCAGGCCTTTATGCTGGCGACGATATTGACGTTCATGCTGCTGGCGGCGATTTTGAACTCGTTGACACATCCGTTCACAATCGCAACATCAATCATCACATCGTTTGCGGGCGTGTTCATCATGATGTTCCTGTCGGGTGCGACAATGAACGTCGGCGCGATGATGGCGTTCGTTATGTTGGTGGGTCTGGTGGTTAACAACAACATTCTGGTACTGGAACCGACGATAAAGCGCATATCCGAAGGTGCGATTGCGCGCGTCGCCCTGTGGACGGAATTGACGGATAAAAAGAACATGGTCTTGATGACGTCAATCGCCGTTATCACGGGTATGCTGCCCCAGCTGTGGTCGGCTGACGGAACCAAGGTCGCGATGGCCGCGGTTATGATTGGCGGTATGCTGGCGTCGCTGATTTGGACGTTCACATTAACCCCGGCGCTGTTCTTTATGTTGGAGCGTATGCGTATCCGCATAAAGTTAATGCTGAAAAAGCGTAAACGGAAAAAGTAAAAAAAAACGGGGCGTCGGCCCCGTTTTTAATTGCTGTAATGACAGTCGGCGGTGTATTCCCATTTGCCGGTTGTGTCCGTGCTGCCCGTCCCGGCCGGCACATAACAGTCCGTAATGACGGTCGATGCCGCCTCCGATGTTCCGGGCTCCGGACAAAGTGTGCACAGCCCGCGTTTGCCGTATGAGCCCGCGCCGCATTCATCTGGTAAAACAATGGCACCTAATATACATTCGCCATATTCTGAGTTAAAAGCTTCGCCGGTGGGACCGCATGGCTGGTTGTCGCCAAGCGAGGTCAGTATGCGGGACGGGTCGCTGCATTTTCCACAATTTGTAAAATATCGCTTTGTGCCATTGTATGTGCATTCAAACTCATCACAAGTGGTGTATTTGATTCCGACACAGCAAGTTGGGCTGACGTTGTCCAGCGAAAGTCCAAATGCTGGCATTGGGATTACTCCTATTGCAGCCAGCGCGATTACCAATTTTTTCATGTCCAACCTCCTTTTTCATGCATGAAAAAACCGCTGAAAATATCAAGCGGTTGGAGGTTAGCGACTATTGTGTAAATAGCGGTGGTATTCTTGTATATTTCCACGCCCTCCAACCCAATGGCTGGAGATGCAAAACAATTGCACCGCGTAACGCCGCGCGTGCTCTGCGTACACATAGGGTCGCTAAACCCCGTCATCGGAACCCCCGATGACAAAATTATGATATCAATATAAAATTTGCGGTGCAAGCAAAAGGTTGTTATAATGCCGCCGTTACAAATATTAAAAGGTTTGTTATGTTAGTAAAAAAAGACATTGTTGTATTTGATTTTGACGGAACGCTGTCGGCGCGCGACTGTAATGTGGAGTTTGCAAAATATTGCTTTCGCCATGCCTTTCGTCCGTGGATGTTTCTGCCGTTGATGGCGGTGTGCGGCGTCGTGCGCTGGGTGAATCCCGACGGTGTTTGGTGGCGTGAAAAAATCCGCTGCTTTATGACGCCGGAAATGGTAAAAAAATTTGCCCCCGCATTTGTAAAGCAGCATCGGCGTGAACGCTTTGGCTGGGCCAAGGAACGGGTCGCTGCCGAGCGTGCCGCCGGTCGCACGGTTGTTCTTATATCTGCGGCGCCGGATTATCTGTTGCCGGCCTTGGTGCGCGATATAAAATTTGATGCGGTCATGTGCTCCCGGATGGATTCTGCGCATCCCTGGAAATATAAATTTTTATGCTGGGGTAAAAACAAGGTTTGTGCGCTGGATGACTGGGCAAAGTCAAAGAAGTATATTCCCCGGGTCGTACGCAGCTATTCCGACAGCCGCTCGGACATGCCGATGATGGAAATCGCGGCCGAGCGTGTATGGGTCGACCGTAAAACGGGTTTGAGAAAAGCCTCCTGCTGACACGTTTGGCGCGTCGCGCTATAGTGTGGGCATGGCAATATCGTTGATAGATACGTTGTTTGATTTGGTAAGTGCGGCCAGTGGCGCCTTGGTCGGTGCGATTGTGACAGGGTTGTTCAATCGCAGTCGTCGGCGCCAGCTGTCCGACCAAGTTGTCCTGGGGCGCCAGGAACTGGAAAAGGTAAAGCTGGAAAACGAACGCCTGCTGGGCATAATACGCGACCGCGAAGAAACCATTATGAAAATGGAAATGCAGATTCTGGGCCAGCGTCCCACAAGAAAACGGCGGAAATAATCCGCCGTTTTTTTAATCCTCGCCAAAATCCATGTCGCGCAGCTTTTCCGCGCGCGGTGCGATTTTTCGAATGGAGGTCTGCAACTGTTCAATGTCGGTTGTCGTCTGGTTAAAGTGCCGCCCCAGATTGTCCGCACGGTCCGACAGACGGGTCAAATCAGACAACAGTGCGTCCAGCTCTCTCTTTATTTGTGCGGCGACGCGCTTTATTTTTATATCCGACAGCACCGCGCGGATTGTATTCAGTGTCGCCCACAGTGTTGCGGGTGAAACGATAAAGACTTTTTTGCGCGCCGCATATTCGATTGTGCCCCCGAATTCACGGTGCAGCATTTCAAATATAGACTCCGATGCGATAAACATCATCGCCGATTCCGCCGTGCGCCCCGGAATGATGTACTTTTCAGCTATTGCGTCGATATGCTTGCGCACGTCCAGCTCAAACTGTTTGCGGGCCAGCCCGTCGTTTGCGTCCGCCGTCATTCGGGTATAGCTTTCCAGTGGGAATTTACTGTCAATCACCATATCGCCGGGCGGATACGGCAGGCGGATTATGCAGTCCGGCCGCACGCCCGTATCCAGCACGCATTGAAAAGCATAACTTTCCGGCGGCATAATGTCGGCGATTAAGTCTTCCAACTGGCGTTCGCCGAATGTTCCGCGCGCCTGCTTGTTCCCCATCAGAATATTCTTAAAATTTGCAATGTCGTCGCCGATGTTTTTTAGCTCAACCGCATTTTGCGACAGTTTGCCCAAGCGGTCCGCCAAAACCTCGCGTAGTCTTGTGTTGCTTTCGTTCAGGGGCGAAAAATCCACCGGCGCCGGTCTGCGCATCAGCAGCGCCAGCTGTAATATCACCACTACCACCAATAATATTAAAATATAAGTTGTCATTTCCCAATCCTTTGCTAATATCGATTATAAGAGGATTTATAGATGTTGCAAATGAAACTTTGCGGGGATTTGGTACTGCGCCAGAAATGCGACGCGGTTGCCGATATTACGCCCGAATTGCAGGGGATGCTGAACGAAATGGTGGAAATGATGCGCGCCCAAAACGGCGTCGGCCTGGCCGCGCCCCAGGTTGGCGTGCTGCAGCGCTTTTTGGTTATGATGGACCCGGACACGGAAACTGTCTATAAAATGATAAATCCGCGCATCGTGTCGCACAGTGACAAGACCGTAAACATGGAAGAGGGCTGCCTGTCCGTGCTTGGGCCGGACAACCTGCCGGTGTTTGCGCATGTCACGCGCCCGGCGTCGGTCGTTGTTGAATGGACCGATGAAACAGGTGCGGCGTGCGCCGCGGAAATGAGCGGCGTTCCCGCCCGCATTGTTCAGCACGAGACAGACCACTTGGATGGGATACTGTTTATCGACCACTTAGCCGCGGTTCGCCGTGAAATGGTCATGCGCAAGGTACGGAAACGGAAATGAAGCTGGTTTTAATGGGAACGAACGCGTTTGTCGTTCCGATGTTTGACAAGATTGCGGATGCCGGCCATGAAATCATGGCCGTATTCACGCGCGCGCCGAAACCGGTGGGCCGGAAAAAAGTTTTGACACCGTCGCCCGTGCACGCGTGGGCCGATGCGCGCGGCATACCGGTGTTTCACAATGTGCGCGAATATGACATGCAGCCGGATATGGTTGTTGTCGTGTCGTATGGCGCGATATTGCGCGACAACGTATTAAACAGCGCGCCGTGCATCAACATTCACCCCAGCGACCTGCCGAAATATCGCGGCCCGTCGCCGATACGCACGGCGATTTATAATGGTGATGTAATGTCCGCCGTATGCCTGATGCAAATAACGGCGGAATTGGATGCCGGTGATGTTTATATGCGCATACCGTTTGAAATCGGCGAAAACGACACCAATGAAATGGTTGAGGCGCGCGTGTCTGAAATCGGTGGGGAAATGTTGGTCCGGTATCTGTCGAATCCCGCCGAATTTGCACCCGTGCCCCAGTGCGGCACGCCGACATTCACGCGCAAATTTACGGGCGACGATGAAATAATCGATTGGACACGTGGGCCGCGTGAAATTCACAACCAAATTCGCGCAATCGGCGCGGGCCGCACAAAAATAAACGGTGCCGATATCAAAATATTGCAAACATGTGTAGTAAACGATAAGCTTGAAATTCAGCGTCTGCAGCCGGCCGGCAAAAAGCCCATGGATTGGAAGAGCTTTGTAAACGGTCTGCGCGGCGCAGAAATAGAAATAGGAAAGTAAAAAATGAAACAAGATATCCCAAAAATTTGTAAGAATTGTTACAGTTGTACACATGAATATAACACATCCAATTATTTTTGCCTGGATGTTTCGGCCTTGCGAATGATTTTGTTCGGGCCGCGCCGTGTGTCTGTAAACGATACATGCAAAAGATTTGAGCTGCACTGCAGATATATTAAAAAATCGCGCTAATGACACGATATAAAGTCACTCTTGAATACGATGGTACGGGGCTTATCGGCTGGCAGGAAAACCGCCAGGGCCCGTCCGTGCAGTCTATTATGAAAGACGCAATAGAGGGCTTCTGTGGCGCCCGCCCGGATGTTGTCGCGGCCGGTCGTACGGATGCGGGGGTGCATGCGGTGGCAATGACGGCGCATTTTGATTTGGAAGCGAATGCGGACGCAAATACTGTCATGCGCGCGGTAAATTTTTATTTGACGTCGCGCCCGGTGTCCATTCTGTCATGTGAAGTTGTGCCCGATACATTTCATGCGCGCTTTGACTGCATTGCGCGGCATTATCGCTATGTTGTTTTAAACCGGCCGGCGGCACCGGTTTTAATGCGCGGGCGCGTATGGTGGGTGCCGCGCAAACTGGATATTGGCGCAATGCGCGCCGCGGCGGAAAAATTGCTGGGGCATCATGATTTTACCAGTTTTCGTGCCGCCCAGTGCCAGGCGAAAAGTCCGATAAAAACATTGGACGTATGCCGTATAACACAGTGCGGCGATGAAGTAATTTTTGAATTTTCCGCGCGCTCGTTTCTGCATCACATGGTGCGCAATATTGTCGGTACTTTGGTTGAGATTGGCCAGGGCAAGCCGTTCGACATCGATGAAATTTTCGCCGCGAAAAATCGCAGTGCTGCCGGCCCGACCGCACCGGCATGCGGGCTGTATTTTATGGGCGCGGACTATTCCACGGACGCGTCGCCGAATTCATGCGAACCCGTCCCGACGGATAAATAACAAATCCGCCGCGTAATATCTTGTGCGCGCATTTCGGGGCGCGAATGTCAAAATAGGAAACGATGTAATCAACCCCGTCATCACGGCACAGCGCGTTTATCTCGCGCGACAATGGCACGAACTTTTGAATATATGCCAGACGGAAATTGTCCGTTTCATATATCCATACGCCGTGTTTTGGGGCGCGCCGCTTGTTCGGTGTGTCGGGGCTTTGACCGTTTCGTTGTTTCCATGTTTCAAATGCGAACAAGTGCCCCGATGATTTTGCCTTGCTAAATTCCAGTTCGCCGTCATACGAAAACGCAACCAAGGCGTTATCCGGCGCGGCATAGAATGCGGGCCGCGGATTTATGGCCGTCACAATAATTCCCATGCCGATAAGTACGCCGCCAATCATATAATTTATCCGATGTTCCAATTCGGTCCGACGGATAAACATGATGCATAAAAATCCGATGATAATCAGTACCATCGCACTGTTTGGAATATGCGGCATGACAATGTTCGCGTATGGAATGTCTGATATTCCGCGCGCCATCGCCAGCGTCTTTGCATACAGTGCGTCCGCAATCCCCAACGGCCAGTTCCATCCAACCGTCGCCGTAATGGTCCCGACCACCGCCAGCGGCATTACCGCAAATGAAAACGCCGGCAATAAAACCAGGTTCCCAATCAGCCCGTATGTCGGCATCAGATAAAAGTGCGCCGCGACAAACGGTGCGGTAAATATTGTCGCGACCACGGATGTTGCGGCCGCCGCATAAATTGCATATCCGATTTTTCCAATGCGCGTCGTCCGATTGGATTTGCGCGAACTCCAAAACCATATCAGACCGAATATTGCGGAAAACGACAGTTGAAATCCGGGTTGCATGACATAGTACGGATTGATAAGAAATATAATGCAAAACGCAATGCATATGTTCCGCATGGACAGTGCGTTGCGCCCGATAATAAACGCCGCGAATACCAGTGTCGTCATCAGAAAAGCGCGAATGGTCGCGACGTTCATTCCCGATATCATTAAATAAAACAGCAATCCCGCCCACGCGCAGCACAGTGCGGGAATGCGTGCCGGCACGCGGCGGGTTATATACGGAATCATTCGGAATATGCAGAAAAATATTGCAAACAGCCACCCCGATACCAGCGTCATGTGAAATCCGCTGATTGACCATACGTGCCCTATGCCCGCCGCGGTCCATATCGCGCTTTCGTCGCGCGGTATCAAGTTTTTATACCCCAGCACCAGCGTATCCGCCAAAAATGATTGCGCCCTGTTATGCAGATAATCGCGCAACGCGTTAAAACCACCGCCGCCTGCGCGCGCCGTGACGGTGTAATCGGCGATGAAACCTGTCGCGCTAAGCCCGTTGAAATACGCCCAGCGTGCGTAGTCAAATGTCTCGGGTGCGTATGACGGGGCGGGCGGAAACAGACTGGCCGTGGCGCGCACATGGTCGCCGATTGCAATGTCCGCAATCTCTTCGCCGACGTTTAATCGGACCGTTGCGTTTTTATGTGACTTTGATTTTATCTGCTCGGCCGGAATGGAAATAAACAACCTTGTTTTGTCGGGTGTGTAATCGATTTGCTCAACCCGCCCCTCTATTTCCACGCCCCGCATGGGATAATAAATTCGCGGTGTCGCGATTATATGCGTGTACAGAAGTGCATAGGTCATTCCAAACAGAAATATCGCACCGGCCCGCGCGACGTATTTGTTGTGGCGTATTATGCCAATCGCGACGGCCGTCACGGCAACTGTTGCGGACACTGCGCATGTAATGTTTGAAGCGGAAAAATATGCAGCCGCGCCCAGTGCCATTATAAACGGCACCCACAGGAAAGCGTTTTGATATTGCGCCCGCAGCCATTCTTTCATGGGCTTATTATAGGAATTTGTGCGCAGTGCGCGCAACGGCAAAAATTACCGTTTGCCAAAAATAAAATCGTTTTGCGCGGTAAGTGCAATCAGCGCATCCACATCGTCGTCCGGGGATGATTTTTGTCGTATTGTCTTGCCGCACTTTTCACATTGGTGTGTTATTATAAATCCGTCGGCCGCGGGCTGGGCGGCGACGGGGCGCATCATGGCGCCGCAATCGGCGGCGCGGTCGCCCGGATTATTGTCCACGTGCCGCGACCACAGGCACCGCGGACAGTGGTTTGTATATCCGTTCCCACGAACAACTGCGCCGCAATGGGCGCAGTTGAAATCCTCGATTACGCGGGTGAATTTTTTCATTATATCCCCAGTGCGCTGCGGTACATTTTGGTCAGTTCGTCCGCCTCGTCCAGTTCATCCGGGTCCAGTTTGCGCAGACGTATCATCTGGCGGATATATTTGGGGTCGAATCCGGCGGATTTGGCCTCGCTATAGATTTCTTTGATATCGGCGGCAATTGCGGCGGTGTCTTCGTTTAATTTTTCAATGCGTTCTATAATCGTCAGCAGCTGCTGGTTGTCAATGGCGCCGTGGTTTGCGTTTTTCATGAAATTTCCCCTTGTTTATTCCAGAACTTCATGATATACCATAAAAGCTAAAAATCAAGAAAAACAAATTTAACAAGCAAGGATTGGATTATGAAAAAATTCACAAAAATCACTTCATCCATCGGCCCGAAAAGCGGCTCAAAGGAAATCCTGGAAAAGATGATTGCGGCGGGCGTAAACGTATGCCGCTTGAACTTCAGCCATGACGGTGGCGACGTTCAGGGTGCAAAAATCGACGCAGTTCGTGAGATTGCGGCGCGTACCGGCAACCCGGTTGCGATTCTGGCCGACCTGCAGGGGCCGAAACACCGTATCGGCAATTTTGAAACCGAAGACAAATTCCCGATTAAGCCGGGCCAGAAATTCGTGTTCGATTCCGATCCGACACCGGGTAATTCCGACCGTGTTCAGCTGCCGGATATGGATGTTATCCATTCTTTAAAGGCGGGCGACCGTATTCTGTTGAACGACGGTAAAATCGAAATGCAGGTTGAAAAGGTAAACGCCGACAGCATTGAGGCGGTTGTTGTCCGTGGTACGGAAATCTGGTCCCGCCGCGGCTTTAACCTGCCCGATACCGAGGTTGCGACATCCGTTCTGACCGCCAAAGACCGTGCTGACTTGGAATATGTTCTGACCAAGAATCCGGACTTCGTTGCGATTTCCTTTGTTCAGAAACCCGAAGATGTATTTGAAACACGTGAATTTATCAAGGCGCGCACATCGCACCCGGTAAAAATCATTGCTAAAATCGAGCGTCCCCAGGCGGTTGAAAAAATCGAGGCTATCGTTGACGCGGCCGACGGCATTATGATTGCCCGCGGCGACTTGGCGGTAGAGGTTCCGTTTGAAAAAGTTCCGGCGATTTCCCGTCATATCATACGTCTGTGCCGTGAAAAGAACAAGCCGGTTATCATGGCGACCCAGATGTTGGGCTCCATGGTCAGCAGCGATTTCCCGACCCGTGCGGAAATTTCCGACATTGCGACCGCGGCGTATCTGCACGTTGACTCTACAATGACGTCCGAAGAAACAACCATCAGCGAAAATCCGCCGTTCGTTGTGGAAACAATGGCAAAGATTTTGGCGAATGCCGATATGGACTCCATCGAAAACGACCAGGATTGGTCCGATGCGGCGGATTTGGTGGAAAACGACTGGTCGCTGTCCGTTGCGGTTATGGCGGAATTGAACGACGCCGCGGCAATCGTTGTGTTTGCAAATGATACAACGGCTGCGACGGAAATTTCCTGCCGTCGTCCGAACATGCCGATTATCGCCGTATGCGACAAAGACTATGTTGCTAACCAGTTGGCGTTGTCGCGCGGCGTTCGTCCGATTTATGATGCGCAGCTGTTCGCGTCGCACGATGCGGCCGCGGCGGCGTCTAAATGCGGCATCAACGGAACCCTGGTTTCCGTATGCGGCGAAAAGCGCATTGTCGCATTGGTAAAATAATCGCAAGATTTTTTCGGTTGTGATTATATCCGCCCTTGACCCAAAGGGCGGATTTTTTGTAGCATTCATAGCATGAGGGTACGTTTTCATCATATTTTTGCATTGGCGATTGCGTTAATGCCGAACGTTGTCGCGGCGGCGGGATACCGTGCGGCGATGGTTGCCGACATGGATACGGGCCGCGTTCTGTATTCTGAAAATGCAAACGATTTGAATTACCCGGCCAGTTTAACAAAAATCATGACGCTGTATCTGACGTTCGACGCGTTGGAGCATGGGCGCCTGCACCTGGACGATTATCTGATTGTGTCACAGTCTGCGGCCAATGCGTCGCCGGTGAAATTGGGTCTGGCCGCAGGCAGCAAGATAACGGTCGAAGATGCTATAAAGGCCGTCGCCGTCGTATCGGCGAACGACGTCGCGCGCGTGCTGGCTGAAAATTTAAAGGGCGGGAAAGAGGGGAACTTTGCCTCGCTTATGACGCATGTCGCGGGTGAAATCGGCCTGCAGCGCACAAATTTTGAGAATTCGTCGGGCCTGCCGAACGACGACCATATGTCCACCGCGCGCGATATCGCATTGCTGTCGATGGCCGTATACAAGCATTTTCCGCAGTATTGGAAATATTTCGGCATAAAGACATGGACATACAACGGCAAGACTTATACGAATGGGAACCGTTTGCTGGGTTCGTATCCGGGCTGTGACGGAATGAAAACCGGTTTTACGAACAAGTCGAAATATTCATTGGTCGCCACCGCAAAGCGTGACGGTCATCATTTGATGTCGGTGGTGCTGGGGGCTGAGAATAAGGATGTTCGCGCCGCCGTTGCAACCAATATGTTGAACAAGGGGTTTAATATGCTTGGCACTGGCGCCGCCCCGGTTGTAAAGACAACGCCGGTCGCATCCGTCGCACCCGCGCCCGCGGTGCAGACACCGGCCCCGAAAAAAAGTGCGCCCGTATATTCGGCCGGCGCTGCCGGTGTTCAGTTCGGTGCGTTTTCATCCGACGCGGCGGCCCGTCAACAGGTCGCGCGTGTCAAACAATCCGTGGGTGTGACACCCGTGATTGAACCGACCGGTTCGGGCATGTATCGCGTGCGTGCAAACGGGCTGTCCGATGCGGCGGCGGCGGATTTAAAATCGCGTGCGTCTGCCGCGGGAATTGATTGCTATATTTTTCATTGATGTTATGATTGGGGCGTTATGAACTCAAAGATAGAAAAGCTTATCAAACAATTTGCAAAGCTGCCGCGTGTCGGCGCCCGCGGGGGCCAGCGTATCGTGCTGTCCCTGCTTCAGGATAAAACGGGGCGCGCATCGGCACTGGCCGCGGCGCTGCAGGATGCGGCCGCATCAATTGCACCGTGCCCGGTGTGCGGTGTGTTAACCGATTGCGATGCGGGCTCTTGCGAGTTTTGCCGCGATGCCGCTCGCGCAAACGGCCAGTTGTGCGTTGTTCGCGACTTGGCGGACGTTTGGACATTGGAAAAGGCGTCGGTGTTCCGCGGCCGGTATCATATTATCGGCGGATTACTGTCGGGGGCGGCCGGAACACTGCCGGACGATTTGAATATCGCGTCGCTGCCGGCGCGCATCGCAAATGAAAACATATCGGAAATAATTTTTGCACTGCCCAACACGGTTGAGGGGAAAACGACCCAGCATTATGTGATGTCGGTTATCGGTGACACGTCGAGTGTCGGATTTTCCGAATTGGCGTCGGGCGTTCCGCTGGGCGGCGATTTGGATTATATTGATGACGGTACATTGACACTGGCGTTCGGGGGACGCAAGGCTTTATGACGGACACAATACATTCTTTGCCGCCTGTTGCGGTCATGATGCGCGAGGCCGGACTGGAACCGAAAAAACAATTCGGCCAGAATTTTTTGTTTGATTTGAATTTAACCGGGCGCATCGCGCGCAGTGTCCCGGATATTGCGAACACCACCGTGATAGAGGTCGGCCCCGGTCCCGCGGGATTAACGCGTGCATTGCTGGCCGCGGGCGCGCCGCGCGTCATCGCGATAGAGAAAGACCCCGCCACGGAACCGATATTGTCGCGCGTATCCGCGGCGTCGGACGGGCGCCTGGATGTCATTTACGGCGACGCGCTGAAAACGGATTTCGCCGCCATCGGTGTCGATGAATACGCCGTGTGTGCAAACCTGCCGTATAATGTCGGGACAGAATTGTTGATTGGCTGGCTGCAGATGATTGCGTCGGGCGCAAAAATAAAATCCATGACATTAATGTTCCAGCGCGAGGTGGCCCAGCGTATCGTCGCCCGCGTGGGTGACGCACAGTATGGGCGTCTGGCGGTGCTGGCGTCGTTAATCGCCGATTGCCGTATATTGTTTGATGTTCCCAACACCGCATTTGTTCCAAAGCCAAAGGTCCAATCCGCCGTCGTCCAGATAATTCCAAACAGCGATAAAATCGCGCGGATAAAAAATTTGGAAAATGTTGAAAAGATAACGGCGCGCCTGTTCGGCATGCGCCGAAAAATGATACGCGGAATAATACCGGGCGTACCGTGGGAACGTTTTGGGTTAAGTGGTACGGAACGTGCCGAAGAATTGTCGGCGGAAAAATTTCTGGAACTGGCTGAAAACATAATGCTATAATACATGTGTAAAGGGAGAGGGAAATGTCATTATCCGTATTGATATTTTTTGCCATATTGTTTGGTCTGGTGTTTATGCTGCGTGCGGCGCGCATTGGAACAGTTGTTGCGTTTTTATTCGCCGGTGTTCTGTCAGGGCCGTTTGTGCTGAATCTGTTCCAGTTGACGGATACATGGACGTTCCTGGGGGATTTGGGCATAATCTTTTTGTGGTTTAATATCGGTCTGCAGATAAACATGAAGCGCCTGTGGCAGATGAAGCGCACCATCTTCGGATTTGGCGCGGCCCAGGTTATGATGGTTGCCGTAATGCTGTTCCCGATACTGCATACGATTACATCATGGACAATCATGGGGACGATAATGGTGGCGCTGTTGCTGGCGATGTCCAGTACGTCCGAAGACCTGCAGCTGTTGGCCGACCGTGACGAATTAAACACGAACATGGGGCACCAGACGTTTTCAATATTGCTGTTCCAGGATTTGCTGTCGATTCCGTTGCTGGCGATGCTGCCGGTGTTTGCGGGCCGCTCGTTTAATCTGGGGGCGACGGCGATTGATATTCTGGTTCTGTCCATCGGATTGATTTTGGGTGTCGTCGTTGTCGGTCGGTTAATATTGAACCCGCTGTTGCGCATGGTTGCAAAATTAAAAAGTAAAGAGGCCTTCCTGCTGGTCATCATGTTGACGATTGCCGTCTGGGCTGTCGCAATGGGGGCGCTGGGGCTGCCGGCAGGGCTGGGCGCGTTCTTGGCCGGTATGTTGATGTCAGAAACAATTTATCGTCACCAGATAAGCGCCGAAATCTCTCCTTATTCCATGCTGTTTCTGGCGTTGTTCTTTGTGTCGCTGGGAATGGGATTAAACCTGTCGTTTTTGATGGAGCGCTGGTACTGGATTTTAATCGGCCTGGGCGGCTTGATTGCAATAAAGTTTTTGGCGATATTCATTGTTGCGCGCGTGCGCGGCGTGCCGGATTATGATGCGACCAAGATTGCGCTTATCCTGGCCCAGGGCGGTGAATTTGGCCTGCTTATGTTACAGACCATGAAACAGGGCGGCATAACAGCGATTCCGGCGCCGCACGAAGAAATCCTGGCGGCGATAATAATCCTGTCGATAATAATGACGCCGCTGTTGTTGGCTGTGTACGATTTCCTGCAGCGCCGGGGCAAATTGTTCCCCCAGCGCCACCCGCGCAAGATTACCGAGATGCAGTCGGACGTTGTCCCCCAGGTTATAATCTGCGGATTCGGACGCGTCGGCCAGATTGTGGCAAAAATGCTGGTCGCTCAGAAAATCCCGTATGTCGCGCTTGACTTAAGTGTCAACGCCGTCATGGTCGGGCGCGAGGCAGGTTATAACGTCGTATATGGAAATTCCACAAATGCGGACGTTCTGCGCAGTTTCGGATTGGTGCCAAAGAAAACGCGCGCGGTTGTTGTTGCGCTGGACAATGCGACGACGGCGCGTGAAACAGTGCTGACAATAAAATCAATTGCGCCGCGGGTAAAAATATTCGCACGCGCCCGCAATCTGGCGGATTCAAAACTGCTGTTGAAAGAGGGCGTGGCCGAAGCCCTGCCGGAAACGATGGAATCCTCATTCTCGCTGGGGTATGGCCTGTTGGAGCATCTGGGTGTTTCCGACGCGCGGATAGATGCGCTGTTGGCCGATATGCGTGCAAATAATTACGAGAAATTAAACACAATATCCGAAGCACGCTGACAATCGCCCCGAACGGGGCGATTATTATTTGCTTTTGCGCGTGCGTGTGTTATATTTTCATCTGGTAAAAGGAAAGGTATATGAAAAATATGTTAAAGCTGTTGGCGGTTGTCGCCAGCGTAATCGTATTGGACCAGATATCCAAGGGATTTTTAATTTATCTTATCACGGGCGGCGTGCCGTTGTCTGGCGCGGCGTGGGAAATCGTGCCGGTGCCGTATTTGATGGCCCATGTCACAAGCTTTTTTAACATTGTATTCACATGGAATCCGGGCGCGTCGTTTTCGTTGTTCCGCGGTCTGGGCGAGGTGGCGCCCCTGCTTATAATAATCGCAACCGGCGCGATAATCGGCTTTATCGGATACTATGCGCTGCGTCGTGCAAGCGCGGCCGAGCGGTTGCCGCTGGCCCTGATTCTGGGGGGTGCAATCGGTAATTTGATTGACCGTGTGCGTTTCGGCGCGGTTGTGGATTTCCTGGATTTTCATATTGGTGCGATGCACTGGCCGGCCTTTAATGTCGCCGATATTTGCATTTGTGTGGGTGTCGCCCTATATATACTTAACTGGTTTATCGCGCGCCGCGGCGCCGCAACAAAAGGTGGTAAATAATCATGGTAAAATATTTGGATAACAAGGCGTCCGGTTTTCGCCAATGGAACGCTGCCCGTGACGGGGAAAACAAAAAATCCTGGCTGTCTTCGTTTTTGTGGTGGTTTGCGATATTTGTCGCATGCTGGTGGCTGATTGGCATATGGATGCGCCCGGCGGCGGAAAAAAATGTCGCCACCACGGACGCGCCGGCGCCCATGGATATCTCGGCGGTGCCGGTATCGGAAATTTCCGCGGATAAAATAAAGTACGACGTTCAGGGGCTGCGCGTTTCAAACGTGTCGTTGAACGATTTCGAGGCAAATGCGACAGGGGATGCGCATATGGTGCTGTTGCCCGCGGACCAGGGCGCATTTACAGAGGTCGGCCTGTTGTCCCAGAATACGATTGTTCCCGCCGCGAATACAAAATGGAATATCGCGGGTGACGACATGGTTTGGCGCAATGCGTCCGGCGTTGAATTTCGCCGTAATATTACGACCGACGGATATGTAATCACGCTGGCCGATACCATTAAAAATAACAGCAGCGCCGCCGTCGCCGTTGCGCCGTATGCGCGCATGGTGCGCTCTGATGCGGACGCTGCGACGGCCGGTGTTTATACCGGGCCGATTGCATATGCAAACAATGATTTGGAACACGAAAGCTGGCGTGCGTTGAACAAGAAATCGTACGCATACACAACGACAAACGGTTTTGTTGGCTTTGCGGACCAGTATTGGGAAACAGTTGTCTCGGTTGATCGGCCGGACCAGACGATGCGCACGAAAAAAAGCGCCGACAAGTACGAGGCGGACACCGCCGCCGCCGCGGTCACGATTGCACCGGGTGATACGGCGACAATCGTCACGCACCTGTTTGCGGGCCCGCGCGACCAGTCCGTGTTGAACGGCGCCGCGTCGAAAATCGCCGGCATAAACAAGACCGTCGATTACGGCTGGTTCTGGTTCTTGGCGCGCCCGATGCTGTGGCTGCTTAACATGATACATTCGGTTGTAATGAATTACGGCATCGCGATTATCATTATGACGATACTGCTGCGCCTGTTGATGTGGCCGTTGACGCGCAAGTCTTATACCTCAATGGTCGCCATGCAGAAAATGCAGCCTGAAATTGCGCGCATTCAGAAACTGTACGCCAATGACAAGGCGCGCATGCAAATGGAAATGATGCGCGTGTACCAGGCGAACAAGACGTCGCCCATGTCCGGATGCCTGCCGATGCTGCTCCAGATTCCGATATTCTTTGCATTGTACAAGGCTTTGTTGATATCGGTTCCGATGCGCGGCGCGCACTTCCTGTGGATACGCGACCTGGCGGCGATGGACCCTTACTTTATCCTGCCCGTCTTAATGGGGGCGACCATGTGGCTGCAGTCGTATTTGCAGACGCCGAAGTCGGCCGCCGCGGGCAATGACGCGGTTGCGCAAAGCATGCGAATGATGAAGTGGATGCCGGTTCTTTTCACAATATTGTTTGCGTGGATGCCGGCGGGTCTGGTTCTGTACTGGACCGTGTCCAATCTGTTCGGAATAGGGCAGATGTGGCTGATAAAAAAGCGCAGTGCAAAATAAAACAAAAGGCCCCGTTCAGGGGCCTTTTGTTATTTATGCAAATGCATGTACAAACCGTCCGGTGTCAGCAGCCATGGCGCATGTATTCGCAATGCCCGCTTGGACAAATCGACGCAGGTTAATGCGCCGTCGCATTCAAATCCGTTTGGCGCGTCGCACGGCATATATACAAATCGCCATCCTGCGGCGCGCAATCGTCGAATACCGTGCATATTGATATCTATTTTTGCAATGCGGCCCGGCGCGGTGAACTGATACATAACCATACTTCGGCCCGCCGGTATAATCGGGGCACAGTGCTTGAATCTGTGGCATATTATACGCGGAAGAATTTTTGACGTTTTCTCTGAAAATGCGATGATTACCATATTTTGATACCTGTCTGTTGATGATAGTATTTTTTTTATTCAATCCAGCCGCGTGCGGTCGCCTCTGATTCCAAGGTCTGCATCGCCGTGCGCCACAGTGCGGCGGCTTTGTTTTCCGTCCATATATGCTGGTGCGGGGCGCGTCGCCGGTCGCCGAACTGTTTCATTACGCGCAGCTGCTCGTCGCTGATGCGGCCCGACAGATACAGTTTTGTTATCAGCGTTTCGACATCGATAAGCTCGCATATGCGGCGCGATTGGTTTGCGCACATACGGCAGTGAATGTATCCGGCCCGTATTGATTTTGAATACAAGAACCAGAACCACAGCTGCTCCGCACTTTGGAATTTCTCTGCGTTGATAAAAGTCTTTGCTGTTTGCGATGTCATATGTTTTCTCCTTAGGTATTATGACGATGTTGCATTTGATGTATAACTTAAGAATAGAATCCTGTGAATTATTACAACCGAGGGTTGAACCTCGAATCGGAAATCTGATTCGTTAAGCGTTTTTTTGATTCGGCAAGCGAATCGCCGAAAATTACCGAATCGTGTGTTTTTATATCGGCGGCGCGCGCGCATAAAAAAAAGCGCGCCGAATGGCGCGCAAAAAAGCTGCGTGTTTTATTTTCATTTCTATACGTTCATCTTGCCTATCATCATTGTTTTTCATTTAAAATCCCCGCCGCGGCGGGGATTCGTTTACAGTATCGGCGGGAAACAGTCACCCCCCGTCTCAGGGCAACAGTTAAATCCTTGGTCGCCCATGTCGGTGTATATTTCACCGGTACAGCAACCGTTGGCGTCCGGATTGGTTCCATCCTCACATGTGATTGTCGCCGGTGCCTCTTCTTTGGGCAGTGTCTGGAACGGGTTTACAATTGCACCCGTATCCTCGTCATATTTCAGCCCAAGTACCTGTTCATTATATGTCTGGCTGCCAACACCGCCCATGCTGGAAATGCTGTTGGTATTGCTGGACGATTGCTGGTTTTGCCACAGCGCCTCTTGCTTTGCATTGTTAATCGCCTTGTAATTCATAGATTGGCAATAGAACAGAATGGTGCGATAGTCATATCCGCCGCAATCGGACGTTGCACAGGCTTCGTTCGCCGTAAAGTTTCCGTTTTTATCCTTTGTGCAGTATTGCTGCATGTTAAAGCTGCGAACCTGACCTACCCACGAACCGTCTTCGGCTTTTTCCGTGTTGTTTTTTCTGTTTGTGCGAGGCGCTTCGCTATATGGCGCGATTGCACATTTTTTGCCGACGCTGGCATCTGTCAGCCCGCATGTGACCTGTAAATCCATTGGCGAATATACGGTTATGCGCGTTCCGGCCGCAATAGAGAACGGTGGTACCGTGTTGTCCATCATATCCACCAAAAGTTTTTGCGCAACCTGGTTCCACGCAGTGATAATTTCATTTTTTGCCAGTTCGGACGAGCGCACTGTACCGCTTTGCACAACGGTGTTGTTGTCCAAATCAATTTGATTTACAAACTTGTCCGCAACCGGTGCAATCATGTTCACCGCCGCCGGCACAATCGCGGTCAGCATGGGCATAACAAACTGTTCCAGATAATCCGTGCTGCCACGACCCGGAACGCCGCTGCGTCCTTGGGCGTCTGCGGAAAACGGGTCGGAGTCGCCGCCGGGAAAATTGAATTCCACACCGTTCGGCAAAATAAACTGGTACCAGCGGATATCCATACGCCCGATGGATGTGTATGGGCCAGGCAATTTACCGGATACATAACCCATCAACAGCGTACCTGCCGGAATAACAACCGTGCGGCCGTTGTCGGCATAAACGTTGCGGTCAACCGTTGCGCGCACCGGCAAAGTGTTGTTGGCCAACGCCTCCGGATCGGCGCGTATTTCAGATACTATCGTTGCCGGAATCGGTTTGTACTGGCGCAGAATAAAGCTGCGGTCATACGGTGCGGTGTTTGTTAATGAATCGCCGCTGGATGTATATATTACGTCTGACGGCGCTTCGCTTATCTGCATGCCGCTAACCGCATTGTTATTGATTGACATTGTGCCAACCGGCGCCTCGCCGATATCAGCGGCGGTACGTGACTTTGCGCTTGGCGCCGAAGACAGTTGCGGCAGCGTTCCGCCCGAAATGGTGGAATAGCCGATATGTTCCGCGTCGGTGCCGATTTTCTTTGACGGGTCCTTGATGTCCGTGATAATGCCGTTGTCCGGATTGTATGTCCCGGTCGGGCTGTCACAGTTTTTGTCGGAAAACGGGTGGAAATAATACGCGCCGCGTTCCGGTTTTATCCAGCCGATTTGACGCCCGGACGCATTATATCCCGGAAATGCAAAGTCCGAGCAGGATTCCGCCCGGGCCGCAGGCGCGGGTTCGGGCGCCGCCACCGGTGCGGGCGCCGGCTTTGGCGCAGGCGCGCTGATAACCGGCAATGCCGGGGCAATCGCTTCTATATCCTGCTTGATTTCTTCTTTAACAGGCTTTGGCATGGGCTCCGGTTCCGGAATCGGTTCCGGCTCAGGCTCTGGTTCCGGTTCTTTTACCGGTGCCGGTGCGGGCGCCGGTTTTGCCGGTTCGGCTTTCTTTTCACCGACCGCCCCCAGTACCATCGTTACTTTTTCCGTTTTCTTCAGACTGTCCGTCTCGCGCGCGCCGCGCCAGTCCACAAACAGTGATGCGCCGGTTGTCGCCATGTTGGCCGTCGGTGCGTACTTTATGGTTATTCTGCATCCGTGGTCTTTGTCAATGATAAGTGTGTCGGTCGAGCACTGTTCGGATATCGACAGCCCCTTTATATCGCTGTTTGTGCGTACCTTCAGAATTTTCACAGGCGCACTGGCTGTTATTGTGTATTCTTCGGTCCGTGTGGCGTCCACCGGTGTGTCCGACCAATCCAGCGTTCCCGTCGGGTCCACGAATAATTGCAGCTTGCTGTCATTCGGCTCTTTTATATCATCGGCCTTTTTGCGCCAGCCGCCCACCAACAACGTCAGCAGAATCAGCACAATTACAAACGCCGCCGCCAACAGCAGCCATTGTACATGCTTTGGCGTGGTCTTGCGCAAATCTGAAAATTGCTGTTTAATTTTGCTCATAAATTATCCGCGTTATTTATTTTACTGAATCCGAACAACACTGCAGCTGGCGCCGCTGAATTTCAGCAACTGGTCGCACAGCTTCTGTGCCGTGTCAATATCGCTCATCGGCCCGATGCGCAGACGGTACAGACGCGCCGTCGATGAACCCGCGCCCAAATCGCCGACGCCCTGTTCGTCCACGGCAAAGAATACCATGTCCTTGTACGGTGTCAGCAGACCTTGGCCGTCTTCGCCGCTGAACTTGGCCAACAGGCCCGTCCAGTAATCATCCAAAGCCTTTACCGACGTATCGGATTTCAATTCAACCGCAACACCGCTTTGATTGCTGGAAATCAGCGGAATGTTCGACTGTGGCAGATAGCTACCCGCGGTAACGCGTTCTGTCGGCATCATCGTTACGCCCGCCGCGGTCGCAACCGCACCGCCGGCCAATGACGCCTGGCCGTATCCCATCGGCATGTATGTGCCGGCGCCGGTTGTTGCACTGGCATTTTGTCCGACGTATATCGGCGTGCCCGTGTAATTTGTTCCGGCCATGTTCATGGCGTTGACGTCCATCTGGTACGCAATGTTGTTCAGCGACTGGCCCGACATCATTGATTGGGCGACATTCGCCTCCGCCAGTGCCATGACAGACGCCGTATCCGCGATCAGGAACGGCTTTTCACGCTTTTTTATGCATACGATACGCTGGCCGCTGCGCAGAATCATGTCACCGACCGCCTCTACAATCAACAGACGACCGTCTTCGCCGTCCGTGCGGAATCCGACCGGGGATTCGCCCCCCTCAACCAACAGCGACACCACCGGACGCTGGGTCATTGCGATAACCTTGTCGCCAAAGTCAATGTATGTAAATATGCGGTCACGCCATACGCGTTCCGGTGCGATTACGTAATCGTCCGGATTTGGCACGAATATATCCAAATCAAAGCGAAATTCCGACGGGTCGATTTTCATGGATTTTATCCATCCGTAATCTTCGCCGTCAACACCGACCGTATTGGATGCGTTAGACTTTTTGGCAAATATGGAATTCATGCTGCCTGCGGCCGCGGCGGTTGTTGCGCCAGCCATCGGCAGTGTCGCGTTCCCGTCCAGCACGACGTCAACCTGGGAATATGTAATCTCGCTTGAGTTGGATGGTTCCGCGCGCAGGTAAAACAGATATGTGTTTCCGGATTTTCCCTGAACAATCATGTTCGTGTCGCCGCCCTGGGTCGCGCTCTGCGGGCTGATGAACATTGTACGCGAGCCTTGGACCGCGTCAATGTTAAACATTGCGTTGTTCCCGACGATAACGTCGGCAATCTGTTCGCCGTTCGGCAGTGTTATCATTGTCGCCATTCCGTTGCGCAGCTTTATCGGCAACACACTGCCCGCGGCCCAGCCCAGCTGAGCATAGCCCGGCTTTGTACTGCCGGCGGCCATGTTGGCGTTCGGATTGTCCCACGCGGTCTGCGCGGCAACGGCAGGCGTGCCTGCAACGCATATCGCCCCCAGGCAGAATATAGAAATATTTAATTTAATTGCGCTTGCGAACTTCATTCCGATCCTTCCCTTGTGTCAGACTTAAAATTACGGGCGTGCCATATTTATTCGAAATTCAGCGGGTCGCCGTTTCCGCTTTGAATTTCATATCGGCTAACGCGTATCCCCAGCGGGTTGTTCAGCCTCTCGCCCCATTTTATGGTTGTTTCGTCTTCCTTTTCCAATTCCATTATGATTTTATATTCTTTCCGTGGCAGTTGTCCATCATTATTTGCACATATATAGTTAAAAGTCGCCTCCCACGTCAGGCCGTCCGCACGATACTTGCGCACGCCGCCGGCCGGGAACTCAACCGTGCACGACATGTCGATTATTACATCGGAATACATCAGCGCCTCACGCATGGCGGTGTTGGCGAATTCTTCGAATACGGCGGGTGTTGACCACATGTTGACCACACCGTCGTCGCCGTTGCCCCATTTGCGCTGCATAACATTGGCGTTTCGAACAATTTCATTGCGCGCTTTGACGTATTCTTTTACGAACGACTGCAGATACAGTTCGGTCGTATTGATTTTATCGGATTTCAGCGGCATGGCGTACAGACGCACTTCCATATCCGGGCGCGGCTGCGTGGTCAGAAAAAACACCTGGGGTCGGTCCAGTGGGAACAGCTGCCACAGCGTCAGCCCCAGCGTCCCCAGCACAACCAGGGCCGTTGCAAACACAAAGGTCATAAGCCTTGACAGCAAAACTGGTGGTTCAACGCGTTCCGGCACTCGATCTCCCCCTTCTATGATTTATTTGATTGTAGAAAAAAAATTATAACTCCTGCAAGCGAAAAAAAGCAAAAAATCGCTTTCTGGGGGAATTTTTGGCGTGTTTTTTTACATGTTTGTATCAGTGTGTTGTTTTTGTGTGCTTTTTTGCTTGCAGGATGCGTAATAAAATCTTATAATACTTTCCGCTTGATTTTCCGTGTGCGTGTGGTATTGTAGCGCAGACTATGTTGGCGCATATGCGGCAAAACAGGTATAAAAAGGGGCATAGTTCAACGGTAGAATATCGGTCTCCAAAACCGCGGATGAGGGTTCGATTCCTTCTGCCCCTGCCAATAAAAAATGCCGGATTTATAGGCAAAAGCAGACGGAACAGGGCGAGATTTGTTTATGAAAAAAATACTGGAATATATTAAATCTGTGCGCAGTGAATGGTTTAAAATTGTATGGCCGTCGCGCGACAGTGTTATTCGTGCAACTATTATGATTCTTGTGTTTTCCGGTCTGGCAGCGTTGTTCTTTTTTGTCGTTGACAGTGCGTTGAACGCAATTGTCGGCTGGATATTCTAACTAGCGTCAGGGGGCGAAATATAATGGAAGGCAATATGCAGTGGTTTGTCGTAAATGTTCATACCGGGTGCGAGGATAAGGTTGCGCGCGGTCTGCGTGAACAGATTGACAAGCGTCGTTTGAATGCTTTGTTTGGTGAAATTTTGGTCCCAACCCGCGAAGTGACAGAGATTAAGGGTGGCAAACGCGTAAAGTCCGAAAGAAAATTCTTTCCGGGCTATATCGTTGTTCAGATGGTTATGAATAACGAAACGTTTTCCTTGGTAAAGCTGATGCCCCAGGTTGTTATGTTCTTGGGGGCCAAGAACAAGCCGATTGCGGTCAGCGAAGAAGAAGCGCGCCGCCTGCTGCGCCAGGTAGAAGAGGGCAGCGTGGTTACCGAAGACATTGAATACGAGGTTGGCCAGGAAGTGCACGTTATTGACGGGCCGTTCGCCGGCTTTAACGGTATCGCGTCCGAGGTTGACAATGTAAAACAGAAAATGACGGTTACAATTCTGGTATTCGGTCGCGAAACCAGTGTTGAACTGGAGTTTGAACAGGTAGAGCGGGTATAAATGGAAAAGTTTGTCTGGGTGCCGCCAAGTCGTGAACAGATTGCAAGCATGGTCGGGGTTTATATGATGCTTGTAAAGTTGCGGCGGGAAAATCCGGATTGGGTCGAGCGTGCGATTAAAAAATGGTATGCGCGACAAAAATAAAACAGTTTTTTGGATTTTTGCGAAATGTTTTCGTTAAAAATCCGGCGGTAGATGCGCCACATCGTACCGCGACACTAACCAAAAAAATGGAGTGAAAAATGGCAAAGAAAGAAGTTAAGGGAGTGGTCAAACTGGTCGTTCCCGCGAAACAGGCAAATCCTGCGCCTCCGATTGGACCGGCGTTGGGTGCGGCGGGTGTTAACATCGCCGAATTCTGCAAACAGTTTAACGACAAGACTGCTGATAAAACACCGGGTATGCCTATCCCGTGCATAATCACTGTTTATACTGACCGCAGCTTTGAATTCATCATGAAGCTGCCGCCGGTGTCGTACTATATTAAAAACGCATTAAAGCTGAAAATCGGCTCCCACAAACCGGGTCGTGATTTCGTCGGCACAATTTCCAAGGCTCAGATTAAGGAAATCGCCGAAGCGAAAATGCCGGACTTGAATTGCTCTACCATTGAATCTGCGATGAACATCGTTGCGGGTCAGTGCCGTTCCATGGGCGTAAAGGTGGAGGAATAAGATATGAAAGCTACTAAAAGACAACAGACTTGGAGCGCGCTGGACCAGGATAAAATGTATCCTTTGGCGGATGCCATTGATGCATTGCGCGCATTCACATCCAAAAAGTTCGACGAAAGCTTGGAAATCGCAATCCGTCTGGGTATCGATGTAACCAAGGCCGACCAGAACATTCGCGGCATGCTGTCGTTGCCGAACGGCACCGGCAAGAAAGTCCGCGTCGCCGTATTCACAATCAACAGCCAGGACGAAGCCAAAAAGGCAGGCGCCGATGTTGTTGGTGGCGAAGAGCTGATTGAAAAGGTTGCCGGTGGCGAAATCAATTTCGACCGCGTTATCGCGACACCGGACATGATGCCGAAAATGTCGAAAATCGCGCGCGTTTTGGGACCGAAAGGCTTAATGCCGAACCCGAAACTGGGTACGGTTACAAACAACGTTGCCGAAGCGGTTGCGACGGCCAAGGCGGGTCAGATTGAATACCGTGCGGAAAAGAAAGGTATTATCCACGCCGGTATCGGTAAAATGTCTTTCCCGACTGAAAAGTTGGTTGAAAACGCCATGGCGCTGATAGAGCAGCTGAAAAAGGTAAAACCGGCGTCCTCCAAGGGCCAGTATATTCTGGGTATCTCGATTGCGACAACCCAGGGTCCAGGTCTGAAGATTGACGCGAAATAATAATTGCGTGCCCGGGCGTTGTCTGGGCGCGCAAGCACAGATTTCTGTCCAAGACTGATGGTGCGGCAACGCTTAATTCCCATCATAGACAAAGAAAAAAATTCTTTGGGGCAGGAAAAAGCCCCGCGCACCAAAAGTGTGTGGGAAACGGCCCCAACCGGGGAAACTCGGCTGGAAAGTTAACAAAATGAAGTAAGGATATAATAGATGAAACGCGAAGAAAAATCAGATTTGATTTCAGCGTTGCAGTCGTCCTTGAAAGATGCAAACGGTATCTTCGTGGTTGAAAACCACGGTGTGACTGTAAAAGAAATGGAAGAGCTGCGCAATGAACTGCGCCCGCTGGTTTCCATGTTCAAAGTCGTAAAGAACCGTTTGATGAAATTGGCGTTGAAAGACACCGATTTCGAACCTGTATCCGAAATGATGAAGCGTCCGACCGCGGTTGCGATTGCGACGGACGGCTTGGCGGTGACAAAGGTTCTGGCAAAATTTGCGGAATCTCACCCGAACCTGACGATTGTCGGTGGTAAAATGGATGCAGACGTTCTGGACAAAGACGGCGTTATGCAATTATCCAAGCTTCCGTCCTTGCTGGAAATCCGTGGCACAATCGCGCGTATCCTGGTCGAACCGGGTTCTCGTTTGGCGCGTGTTTCAGCAGAGTATGGAAAGAAAGAACAATAATAAAATGCGGAATGGCAACATTCCAACATTACCAATAGGAGTAATAAAATGGCAGACATTCAGAAATTAGTTGAAGAATTGTCCAAATTGAGCGTTTTGGAAGCTGTTGAACTGTCCAAGGCGTTGGAAGAAGCGTGGGGCGTAAGCGCTGCCGCCGCAGTTGCAGTAGCGGCCGGCCCGGCTGCTGCCGCGGCTGAAGAAAAGACGGAATTTGACGTTGTTCTGGCCGAAGTCGGTGCGAACAAGCTGGCCGTCATCAAGGCTGTAAAAGACATCACCGGCCTGGGCCTGGGCGAAGCGAAAGCTTTGGTCGAAGGTGCGCCGAAGACTGTTAAAGAAGCAGTTGCCAAGGACGAAGCTGAAAAGCTGAAAGCGACCTTGGAAGGTGCCGGTGCCAAGATTGAATTGAAATAATTCAATTACCGGAACCTGATGGTTCTTGTACCAAAATGCCGCGGTTTCCGCGGTTTGCCGCCGCCCGCCTGGGAATAAAATTCCCAGGCGGGCCGAGCGGCGTAAAAAGCATATAAAAAAAAGTTTGTTTGCAAAACGCACAAAAAAAAGGATTAAAACCCATGGCAGTTATCCAGAAAATTAGAAAATCTTTTGGTAAAAGTTTTTTGCAAACTCCGCTTCCTGATCTGGTTGAAATTCAATACGATTCCTACAAAGATTTCCTGCAGGCGGACGTAGAGCCGCAGAACCGTAAAAATATCGGTTTGCAGAATGTATTTTCTTCGATGTTCCCGATCAAGGATTATGCGGGAATTGCCGATTTAGAGTTTGTCGAATATACACTGGACAAGCCTGTCTATAACGTCAAGGAATGCATGCTGCGCAATATGACATATTCCAGCAAGCTGAAATTGAAGCTGAGATTGATTTTATGGGACGTCGCCGAAGATGGCAAAAAAACGCTGCGCGACATCAAAGAACAAGAAATATTTATGGGCGAAGTGCCGCTTATGACAGAGCGCGGCAGCTTTATCGCATCGGGTGTGGAACGTGTAATCGTTTCCCAGATGCATCGTGCCCAGGGTGTGGTTTTTGCAACGACAAAAGAAGCCAAGGTTGCGGGCAACCCGACGACTTACACCGCGCGTATTATCCCTGAACACGGCTCCTGGATTGATTTTGAAGAAGCCAAGGGTGTAATCTACGTCCGTATCGACCGCCGCCGCAAGGTTCCGGCAACCGTATTGCTGCGCTGCCTGCCGACGGCCGAAGACGAAAAGAAATGGGCCGCAGACCCGCGCAAGCCCGGCATCCGCGGCATGAGCGATACGGAAATTCTGGGCGCGTTTTACAAGCGCATTCCGTTGTCGTTTGACGGCGCGCTGTGGACCGGTGAAACATCCGTGTTCGAAGGTCTGGACAAATATCGTCTGAACTATGATTTGGTAAATCCGAAAGACGAAAAAGTATTGGCGTCCAAGGGCGACCGTTTGAATGCAAAACGCCTGTCCAAGATGATGGCGGCCTCAAAGAAGTTCGGTATCAACGCCGAGGCTTTGGTTGGCGAATACCTGTTCGATCCGATTACCAACGCGGGCGAGGTTGTATTCCCGGCCGGCACGGAAATAACCGAAGAGGTTCTGGCCGATTTGGAAAAGATGGACGTAAAGGAAATTTCCTTGATTGCCATCGACAATACGACGATTTCCGCGCACATGCGCAACACATTGCTGGCCGACAAGACCACAAACCGTGAAGAGGCGTTGATTGAAATCTATAACATCATTCGTCCGGGCGAACGTCCGACGCTTGAGGCGGCAGTCAACCTGTTCACCCGCCAGGGATTTGACCCGGCATATTATGACTTGTCCGCGGTCGGCCGCTTTAAGATGAACAAGCGCCTGAAAATCGAATCCGGCAAAAAACCGGAAGACGAACGCACATTGACCAAGGGCGACTTCCTGGCCGTGTTAAAGACGCTGACAAATATTATCGACCGCAAGGACGTTGTTGACGATATCGACAACCTGTCGAACCGCCGCGTTCGCACGGTTGGCGAATTGCTGGAACAGAATTTCCGTACCGGTATGGTTCGTATCGAACGCTTGGTTCGTGAACAGTTGTCCAGCCCGAATATCGCCAACATGCAGCCCCAGGATGTAATCAATGTAAAGCCGTTGATGTCCCTGGTTGCGGAATTCCTGGGTACGTCCCAGCTGTCACAGTTTATGGATGCGTACAATCCGCTGTCCGAATTGGAACACAAGCGTTTGATTTCCGCGTTGGGTCCGGGGGGCTTGAACCGCGAACGTGCCGGCATCGATGTCCGAGACGTTCACCCGACGCACTATGGCCGTCTGTGTCCTATTCATACACCCGAAGGTGCCAACATTGGTCTGATTAACCACTTGTCCACATATGCGCGTGTAAATCCGTACGGCTTTATCGAAACACCGTATTACGTTGTCGAGAACAGCAAGATTACCGATAAGATGGTATATCTGACCGCGGACGAGGAACTGGGTCACAAAATTGCTCAGGGTAATACCCCGACAACAGCAACCGGTGTCTTGGCCGAAGATATGGTGACGGCCCGTGTTGACGGCGAATTTACAATGGTTCCGAAAAACGAAATCGACTTAATCGACGTTGAACCGCGCCAGGTGGTGTCCATTGCGACCGGACTTATCCCGTTCGTTGAAAACGACGACGCGAACCGTGCGCTGATGGGTTCAAACATGCAGCGCCAGGCCGTTCCGTTAATGCGCGTTCAGGCACCGTTGGTCGGTACCGGCATTGAACGCGAAGTGGCGCGCGATTCCCGCACCGGCAAGGTTGCAAAGCACAGCGGTATCGTTGAATCCGTTGACGCGAACCGCATCGTTGTAAAGTGCATGAACAGCCGCAATGTCGTGACGGGTGTTGATATTTACAACCTGGAAAAATTTGAACGTTCGAACAGTGAAACTTTGATTCACCAAAAGCCGCTGGTAAAGGTTGGCGACCGCATTTCCGCGGGCGACATTATTGCCGACGGTGCATCGATGAACTATGGTGAACTGGCGTTGGGTCGCAACGTGCTGGTGGCGTTTATGCCGTGGCGCGGTTATAACTACGAAGACTCCATCGTTATTTCCGAACGCATTTCCCGCGACGACGTCTTTACATCAATCAAGATTGTTGAAAAGGAATTCAAGGTTCGCGATACGCAGTTGGGCCCCGAGAGCTTTACACGCGATATCCCGAACGTCGGCGAAGAGGCACTGAAGAATCTGGACGAATCCGGTATCATTTATGTTGGTGCGCGCGTAAAGCAGGGCGACATTTTGGTCGGCCGCGTATCGCCGAAATCCGAAACATTGCTGACCCCCGAAGAAGCGTTGCTGCGCAACATCTTTGGTGAAAAGGCGCTGAATGTAAAGGATACGTCGCTGCGCGTGGGCCCGAACGAAGAGGGTACGGTTATCGGTGTTAACGTTTTGACCCGTCACGGTGTCAAGAAAGACGAACGCACCCAGATGATTGAGCTGCAAAAGATTGAAAAAATCAACAAAGACCGCGATGAAGAAACAAGCATCATCGAAAAGGGCTTTGCGGACCAGGTGTTCCAGATTGCCGAAGGCCAGACAATCGAATCCGGCACGGGCAGCTTGAAGCCGTTCATCGGCAAAAAGCTGACGGGCGAAGTGTTCGAGGGCATCAAGGCGTCCGATGTAAAGAAACTGGTCGTCAAGAACAAGGAAGCTCAGGCGAAAATCGACGAACTGCGCGAACAGCACATTGTAAAGTTGAAACTGCTCAACGAACGTGCCGACGCAGAGGTTGCCAAGGCGACCGAATCCAACTCGCTGAATGCGGGCGTTCTGAAAGAGGTAAAGGTTTACATCGCGCACAAGATGAAACTGCAGCCGGGTGACAAAATGGCGGGTCGTCACGGAAACAAGGGTATCGTATCCAAGGTTGTTCCGGTCGAAGACATGCCGCACTTGGCGGACGGTACGCCGGTTGACCTGGTGCTGAATCCGTTGGGTGTGCCGTCGCGTATGAACATCGGCCAGATTTTGGAAACCCACCTTGGTATGGCGGCGCGCACATTGGGCGCCCAGATAGGCGAGGTTCTGGAAGAAGTTAAGGCAAAGCGTGCGGTCACGGACGACCTGCGCAATGTCATGGGCAAAATCTATGGCAAGGACGTTGCGGAAAAGCTGGAAAAGATGACCGACACCGATGTCCGTGCCGAGGCTGCATTGTTGCGTGAAGGTGTTCCGATGGCGACGCCGACATTCGACGGTGCCACACCCGAAGACATTCGTCGCATGCTGAAACTGGCGAAACTGCCGGAAACGGGTCAGTTCGATTTGTACGACGGTATGACCGGTGAAAAGTTTGCGCGTCCCGTAACGGTTGGTGTTATGTACATGCTGAAACTGCATCACTTTGTTGATGAAAAGATTCACGCACGTTCCACCGGCAGCTATTCATTGGTCACGCAGCAGCCGCTGTCTGGTAAAGCCCACATGGGTGGCCAGCGACTGGGTGAAATGGAGGTCTGGGCGCTGGAAGCGCACGGTGCCGCCCACCTGCTGCGCGAGATGCTGACGGTAAAATCTGACGATATTGTCGGCCGTAACAAGATGTATGAATCCATCATCTCTGGCAGCAACGATATCCAGACCGGTACGCCTGAGGCCTTTAACGTGTTCGTTCGCGAACTGAAAGGTTTGGGCTTGGCGATGACACCAAAGAAATTGGATTAAAAACGGCTGCGTCGTGCGGGGGCGAAAAGTCCACCCCGCGCGGCGCGCGCGACAATACTGTGAAAGCGACTTGAAAGGAGCAAAATATATGACAAATATGTTGCAGAAGATATTCGGACAAATTGAAACAAAAGAACAGTTTGACGCACTGCGCATTACCATCGCATCGCCCGAGGAAATTCTGTCCTGGTCCCATGGCGAGGTAAAAAAGCCGGAAACAATCAACTACCATTCATTAAAGCCGGAGGCCGAAGGCCTTTTCTGCCAGCAGATTTTCGGCCCGGTCAAAGATTATGAATGCGCCTGTGGAAAGTATAAACGTATCAAATTCCGCGGCATTGTCTGCGAGCGTTGCGGTGTAGAGGTCGGTTCTTCGACCGTTCGTCGTGAACGCATGGGCCATATCAAACTGGCGATGCCGGTTGCACACACGTGGTTCCTGCGCGAGGGCAAGGTTGCGACACTGTTGAACAATTTGCCGCAAAAGAAATTGGAACAGGTTATCTCTTATGATGCATATATCGTAATTGAACCCGGTTTGACCAATTTGAAACAATACGATGTAATCAGCGAAGACGAATACCAGGCCGCGGTCGAAGAATTCGGCGCGGACGCATTCCACGTCGGCATCGGCGCCGAAGGTGTGCGCAGCATTATCGCAAATCTGGACATGGGCGACGAACGCACGCGCCTGCGCGCTGAATTACAGGAAACCAAATCCGAGGCCAAGCGCAAGGCGCTGATTAAGCAGCTGAAACTGGTTGAGGCGTTCTTGGATTCCAAAACAGACCCGGCATGGATGTTGCCGGATATCATCCCGGTTATCCCGCCGGATATGCGTCCGTTGGTCACATTGGATGCGGGACACGTTGCGGCGTCCGACCTGAACGATTTGTATCGTCGCGTTATTATCCGCAACAACCGTCTGAAAAGATTTATGGAAATGCACGCGCCGGAAATCATTGTCCGCAATGAAAAGCGCATGTTGCAGGAAGCGGTTGATTCCTTGTTCGACAACGGTCACAAGGCGCGCCCGATGGTCTCCCAGAACCGTCGCCCGCTGAAATCGCTGTCCGATTCCCTGCGTGGTAAGTCCGGTCGTTTCCGTATGAACATGTTGGGTAAGCGTGTGGATTATTCCGGGCGTTCCGTAATTGTATCTGGACCTAACCTGAAACTGCATCAGGTTGGTTTGCCGAAAACAATGGCGCTGGAATTGTTCAAACCGTTCGTTTATGCGCGCCTGCTGGCGGGGGATTATGCAAACACGTTGAAAACCGCCCGCAAGATGGTTGAAAACGGCGAAGACGTTGTTTGGGAAATTCTGGAAAAAGTTATTTATCAGCATCCGGTTCTGTTGAACCGTGCGCCGACGTTGCACCGTTTGTCGCTGTTGGCGTTTGAGCCGGTTCTGATTGAAGGCAAGGCCATTCGTCTGCACCCGTTGGTATGTAAGGGCTTTAACGCCGACTTTGACGGTGACCAGATGTCTGTCCATGTTCCGATTTCGCTTGAGGCGCAGCTGGAGGCACGCACATTGATGCTGTCGTCCAATAACGTTCTGTCGCCGGCCAGTGGCGAGCCCATGATTGTACCGTCCCAGGACATGGTTTTGGGTGTGTACTACATCTCGCTGATTAACGGCGAACACACCGAAAAGTCACCGCGTTTCGCGAACATGGATGAAGTTCAGTTGGCGTTGGAAAACAAATCCATCACACTGCACACCCCGATTGTTGCGCGTATCAACGGCAAGATTTACAAGACAACCGCGGGCCGTATGATTTTGGGCGAACTGTTGCCGAAAAAGGACAATATGCCGTTCGATTTGGTAAACAAGGTCATGCCGGTTAAGGAAATCAAGGCCCTGTTGGCCACAACATATGAACGTTGCGGCGACAAGGACACGATTCTGCTGGCCGACGCACTGAAGAACACCGGTTTCGAACAGGCGGCGCGCAGTGGTATTTCCATCGGTTTCGACGATATCGTAATTCCGGCGGAAAAGCAGGAAATGATTGCGAACGCTGAAAAGGCGGCCGAAGAAATCGAGCAGCAGTATCAGAACGGTTTGTTATCTGGCGGCGAACGTCACAACAAATTGATTGACTTATGGCAAAAGACAACCGACAAACTGGGTGACCTGGCGTATGCCGCATTGGGCAAGACGTCTGGCGACCAGTGGAACTCCATCTTGATGATGGCGTTGTCCGGTGCCCGTGGTTCCAAGACCCAGATTCAGCAGTTGGCCGGTATGCGCGGTATGATGCAGAAGCCGGACGGCTCTATTATTGAAGTTCCGATTATCTCGAACTTTAAAGAAGGTCTGACCATGTCCGAATACTTTACGTCCACCCACGGTGCGCGTAAGGGTATGTCGGATACGGCGTTAAAGACCGCTGACGCGGGTTACCTGACACGTCGTCTGGTTGAATTGGCCCAGAACACGGTTATTACCGAACACGACTGCGGCACGACCGAATACATCACTGCGAAACCCGTGTACCAGGGTTCCAGCCTGTCGGTTGCGCTGGGCGACGTTGTGTTGGGACGTACGGCGGCCAACGATATTATCCACCCGATTACCAAGGAAGTCATTGTTCCAAAGGGTGAACTGATTACAAAAACACTGGCCAAGAAAATCAACGAATCCGGCCTGCCGAGCGTTGACGTACGCAGTGTGCTGACATGCTGCAGCGACGGTCTGTGTGCAAAGTGCTATGGTATGGACCTGTCGCGCAATGCGCTGGTTCATGTCGGCGAAGCGGTTGGTGTTATCGCGGGCCAGTCCATTGGCGAACCGGGTACTCAGCTGACTCTGCGTACCTTCCACATCGGTGGTATTGCGGCCGGTGGTGCGGAAAGCCACTTTATCGAGGTTCCCGTATCCGGTAAAATCAAACTGTCCGGTGTCAACACGATTAAGAATTCGGCGGGTCGCGTTGTTGTTCTGTCTCGTAACGGTGAATTGGCCGTTGTCGATGACAAGGGCGCGAAACTGTTCACAGCCAGCCTGCCGTATGCGTCGATGCTGATTGTAAATGACGGCGACACGGTTGAAAAGGGCGCCAAGGTTGCGGAATGGGATCCGTATTCAAACACAATCATCGCGGAAAAAGACGGTATTGTGAACTTCAACGACCTGGTCGAAAACGTATCGTACCAGGAAGAAGTCGATTCCATGACCGGCATCGTTTCGCGCAAGGTTATCAACTGGAAGACGAACACCAAAAAAGCGTTGAAGCCGGCGGTAACGTTGGTTGACGAAAAGGGCAATGTCCTGTCGCTGGGCGGCAAGAAAATTGCGGAATACCTGTTGCCGATTTATTCGGTGCTGAACGTTGCAAACGGTGCCCAAGTTTCCGCGGGTGACGTTCTGGCGCGTATTCCGGTTCAGACCAAGCGTACAAGCGATATTACCGGTGGTCTGCCGCGTGTTAACGAATTGCTTGAGGTTCGTCGTCCTGCAAACCCGGCCCTGTTGGCAGAGGTTGACGGTACAATCGACCTGGAAGACGCGAAGTCTAAGATTATCATCCGTATCGAGCCCGATGACGGCACGGCGCCGGTTGAATATGCGGTTCCAAAGGGTACAAACCTGTTGGTTCGCAGCGGTGATACCGTACGCAAGGCGGATAAATTGGTCGACGGCGACCCGGTACCACAGGATATTCTGCGTATCCTGGGCCAGAAAGCCTTGGCGACCTTTATGGTTGAACAGATTCAGCAGGTTTACCGTCTGCAGGGCGTGGTAATCAACGACAAGCACATTGAAATCTTGATACGTGAAATGACACGCCGCGTTGAAATCACCAGCCCGGGCGACACAGGCTTCTTAATGGGCCAGGTTGTTGACCGCGTTGATTTCGAAGAAGAAAATGCGCGCGTCGCCCGCGACGGCGGCAAGCCGGCGGTTGCCTCTCAGGTACTGGTCGGTTTGACACGTGCGTCATTGACATCGCGTTCGTTCATATCCAATGCATCGTTCCAGCAGACGACAAAAGTGCTGGTTGATGCGGCGATTTCAGGCTCTACCGACAAACTGGTTGGTATCAATGAAAACCTGATTGTCGGCCGTCTGATTCCGATTGGAACCGGTGCGTATGTACGCCGCGTTCGCGAAATCGCGAAAGAAGAAGAAAAGGCCGAGCGTTTGGCACGCGAAGGCAATGCTCAGCAGCAGTTGCTGAACATATAAAGCAGCCGCTCCGGGCGCCGCAAACGGGGTGCCCGGGGTTAAATTTTCCTTGCAAACGTGGGGAAAATAAATAAAATAGACACGAGTTTTAAATAAAAGGATTCAAAAATGGCTACGCCAAAAAGTAAAACCAGTAAAGCACGCAGCGCCCAGCGCCGTTCGCATGACGCATTGTCTGTAATGCCGTCGACTGTCTGCAAGACATGTGGCGAGAAAAAACGTCCGCATCATATCTGTGCGGCATGTGGTGCAAAATAATAACCATTGGGATATAAGGGCAGACATGGGCGCATCTTTTTGCACCCGTCTGCTTTTTTAATAGACATGTCATCAGAAAAGAAAATAATTGCGATTGATGCAATGGGGGGCGACAAGGGGCCCGCGGCCGTTTTCGGCGGCATGAATCAGTTCTTGTATCAAAACGCCGATGCAGATGTGTTTTTTCGTGTTTTCGGCGATGAAAAGAAACTTCGTAAATTGATGGGCAAATATCCGCGTGTCGGGCGCAACTGTGAAATTATTCATGCGCCGAACGCCATTCGCGCCACGGACAAGGTGCGCGACGTTATCCGTCACGCCCAGGATACATCAATGTACATGGCAATAAAAGATGTTCGCGAAGGGCGCAGCGCCGCCGTTGTCAGTGCGGGCAACACCGGTGTGTTAATGTCATTGGCGAAATTGGCGCTGAAAACTATTGACGGTATTTCGCGCCCGGCCATTACAACCATGTTGCCGTCCGGTGGTGGTGACAGTCGCGTTGTCATGCTGGATTTGGGCGCAAATATTCAGTGTGATGCGATAAACCTGTTTGATTTCGCAGTACTCGGCAGTGTTTATGCCGAAAAAATCGGCAATATGCCACGTCCGAAATTGGGTGTTTTAAACATCGGCGAAGAAGATACCAAGGGTAATGAAACGCTGCGACACTTAAATCAGGTTCTAAGCGCGCACAAAGATGTTTTGCCGTATGACTATGTCGGTTTTGTTGAGGGTACAGACATCAGCGCCGGCGAGGTTCAGGTTGTCGTCACCGACGGCTTTACCGGCAACGTTGTATTAAAAACGGTTGAGGGTACGGCCCGCCTGATAAAGCGCGTTTTGATGGATAACTTAAAAAAATCCACATTGGCAAAAATCGGCGCGTTCTTTTTGATTCACGTCTTTAAGCGTCTAAAGCACAAGATTGACCCGCGTTCTTATGCCGGGGCCATGTTCTTGGGACTGAAAGGGTTTGCGGTTAAAACGCACGGCAACAGTGACGCACTGGCGTTTGCTAACTCCATTCGTCATGCATATGGCTTGACCAGTGCAAATTTGAATGATTTGATTGCGGCGCGTGCCCAATCGGTCTCGCAAATCCGCGAAGAGTTGATAAAAGAAGAATAAATAAAATCTCACCCGCCCAACGGCGGGTGTTTTTTTATATAATTTAACTGGATTGCGTCGCTAACGCTCGCAATGACAATGGGGACGAAGTGCGCAATTAGACTTCATTGTCATTGCGAGGGAGTGAAACGACCGTGGCAATCTAGAATAAAGCGGTTATGTTCATAATTTACTGGATTGCTTCACTTCGTTCGCAATGACAGTGAACCTAAAACGATTGTCATTGCGAGCCCGCAGGGCGCGGCAATCCAAAAAGGAAGCGACAGTTTTATTCTTTACTGGACCGCCACGCTACGCTCGCGGTGACAATAGTGATACAATGCCCAGGTTATCCACATTGTCATTGCGAGCCCGCAGGGCGCGGCAATCCAGTAAATATTTGCAAATCGTAACTTTTATGCTATAATTCATAATGCATTGGGTGATACCCGATGTGGGGCTTAACAACCTCTAGTAATATTTACTCCACAACCGGTTGGAGGGTTGCGAATATATTGAATAAGCAACGCTATTGTTACTATAGTTGTTAACCTCCAACCGCCCTTCATCACGGCGGTGTTTTTAATTTTAAAAAACATGGAGGAAAAAATGAAATCAGTACTAATTGAATGTCGGCATCTGGGTCGGGAGTTTAAGCTGGCGCGTAAAACCGCATGTATTCCCATGCGTGATGCTGCAAAAATGCTGGGCTTTGACCGCAGAACTTTGGCCAAATATGAAAATGGCAACCTGCCAATGCCGGACAGTATGACGCAGCGTTTGGCGCATTACGGGTATATTTTACTGCGTGCAAAACATCTGACTGATACGCGTAAAAAATAAAAAACGTCCGGTGGCAATTACTTGCCACCGGCGTCTCCTCTCCTTCCGATTACTCGGAAACTGTTTTGCCCGGAACCGCTTACGCTTTGTTATGCGGCCATGGCGCGCGTGCCCTCGGCAGAGCCGTCGGCCGCGTCGATAATCTTTTTGGCTTCTGAAAAGACCATTTCTTTTACGCGCTGTGCCAATGTTTTGGTATCCAAACCCTCAGCAGGTACGTCAAAGTTATCCGTGCGAATCTGCAATGATACGTATGCACCGACAAGTGATGTGCGCGGCAAATCTTCAATAGAACGCGGGGCGTTGTTATAGCCGATTTTCAATTCGTCCGACAGTGATATAATCTGGCGGTCTTCATTGACCCATACCGTCGTTGTCAGAACCTGATTTAAGGCAATCATTATTTCTTTTATGTTTTTTGCCATGGCTATCCCCCCCTTTACTGGATTTTTGGCCGAAAATATAAATATTTTGTGTATTTACACGGGTATTTACATTTTCTGAATCAAATTTTATTTGTTTTGCTTCGTTTTTGGCAGAAATCCGCTTTTTATGCAGCTTTCCGGGCTTTTTGTCTCTTTTTCTCTTGTCTATACACGAATCATAGAACAAAAACGAATCGCAGGTCAAGCGGAAAATATATTTATTTAAAATTTATTTTATGAATATTGTTCATGTCATCATATGTCATGGTTTTCCATATATTTATTCCAATATGTCATTGACAACCAAAAAATGGCGTGCTACATTGTGTCCGAAGAACGGAGACACCGGGCCTTGGCCCTGCAAAGAACATAAGAAAATAAATGTCATTGTTTCTCTCATCTTATGAAAATCGTTTGGATACAAAGGGGCGAATTTCTGTTCCGGCGTCTTTCCGTGCTTCAATTCCAACCGATAAGTTTGCCGGTGTTGTTCTGTATCGCTCGTTTACAAACAATTGTATAGAGGGGGTAACCATGGCCCGGATGGAGCAGTTGGCCGCCGCCACCGATAAAATGGGCGTATTTGACAGCGGGCTGGACGATTTAACGGCGATGCTGTTTGCGGATGCGCGACCACTGGCGTTTGATGTTGCGGGGCGTATTGTTGTTCCGGCCGATATGCTGCGCCATGCGGGGATTACAGACCGTGCCGTATTTGTCGGGCGCGGGAACAGCTTTCAGATTTGGGAACCGGCCGCATTCCGCGCGGCCCAGGAACGGTCGCTGCGAAACCTTCGTGCCGCGCGCCCCGATATTAAAATTGGTTAATAAAAATCCCGGCAAACGCCGGGATTTTTATTACCATAATTTTACACGCTTTTCGGGGGCAATGTACATCTTGTCGGCCGGTGTTATGCCAAATGCATCATACCATGCGTTAATGTTCACAACGATACCGTTAACGCGATTGCGGCCCAGTGAATGTTCGTCCATTTTTGTTAAGCGCAATTCCTCGGCCGGGCGAATGTTTTGCGCCCATGCGCCGGCATATGCCAGAAAGAATCGCATGTCCGGTGTTAAACCGGCACTGGCATTTGACGGTGTGCCGAATTTTTTATATGCGTCATATGCGATTGTTATGCCGCCGTAATCGGCCAGATTTTCGCCCAGTGTAAATTCGCCGTTTGCATGCACGCCGGGTGCGACGATTATACCGTCGAAAAAGTTTTTCAATACCGCCGCGCGCGCATCAAATGCGGCGCCGTCCGCATCGGTCCACCAATCATTCAGATTGCCGTTCTTATCAAACTTGCGGCCCGAGTCGTCAAACCCGTGCGTCATTTCGTGCCCGATAATCGCACCGATTGCGCCATAGTTGAACGCGTCGTCGGCCGCCATGTCAAAGAACGGATACTGCAGTATTCCCGCCGGGAAACAGATTTCATTTGTTGACGGGTCGTAATACGCGTTGATTTCATGCGCGTTCATGTACCACAGCGTCGGATCGTTTTCGCGGCCGATTTTGTTCATCCAGAAATTGTCTTCAAATTCCGAGACGCGAACCATATTATCCCACAGCGACACGTCCGGGGAAATGTGCAATTCACTGTAATCGCGCCACCGGTCCGGGTATCCGATTTTTGCCTTAAACGTACCCAGTTTTTCCAGCGCCTTGTCCTTTGTTTCACGCGACATCCAATCCAAATTTTCAATGCGTGCGGCATATGCGCGCTGCAGATTTTTGACTAATTGCTGCATGCGTGCCTTGGCCGCGGCCGGGAAGTATTTGTCCACGTACAGGCGGCCGATTTCTTCGCCCAATACGCTGTCCAGTAATCCGACCGCGCGTTTCCATTTGGGTTTTTGTTCTATCTGGCCGGCCATGGTGCGGTTGTAAAAGTCGAACGATATGTCGTATGTCTTGTCGTCCAGATATGTGTCGGCGGCCTCTATTATGCGGAATTTCAGGTAATCTTTTATCAGGTTTATGTCCGTGTCGTGCATTATTTTTATGGACTCGGTAATCGCGGACGGCTGGGCAATGTTTATATGCGTTGCCGCCGCCGCGCCGCGCGCCGCCAGATAAGTGTCCCAGTCGAATCCGGGAAATTCGCGCTTAATTTCCTCAATGGACATTTTGTGGTAATTCGCATGCGGGTCGCGCAATACTTCCTTTGTGTGGAATGAACGCGCCATGCGTTCTTCCAGCGCGTACAGTTTGTCCGCATCTATTTTTACATCAAAGTTTTTGGACTGGTCTGCAATGAATTTTTTGTATTTCTTGCGAATTTCGACCGACTTTTCATCCGTGTCAAAATAGTAGTCGCGCGACAGCCCTGTGCCGCCCTGAACGATATTGTACAGGAAGTGTTCGCTGTCCATTTCGTCCAGTGCCACGCCGTCGCCCCAGAACCCGCCGGACCAGCGGTGTGCCCGCCCCAGATATTTCGGCAAATCGTCCGCGGACTTTATTTCATCAACCGCATCCAGATAGGATTGCACCGGTGCCGTCTTTTCCATGTTGCGCCGCGCGTCGTCCATGACGATTTTATACAGCGTTCCGATTTTTCCGTCGTTGTTTTCCGCGATTTGGCGAACACGCTCCAGATTTGTGTCTTGCAGAATTTCGAACGCGCCATATCTTGCATAATCGTCGGGAATCGGGTTCGCGTTACGCCACCCGCGCGTGGCATAGTCGAAAAAGTCTTCGCCCGGACGCACTGATGTGTCCATGTTCTCTGTCTTGATTCCTGCGGTCATGTTTTTCTCCTGTGTGTAAAAGCGGGCCACGCAAAGCGCGCATACCACCCCGAATATTCCGATAATATTTAGAATTTTGTTTTGCATTTTTTTACCTTATCAATTCTACCAGCATATGGTCCAAAGTCAACAGCCCCGTTTCTGTCGCGCACAGTCTGTCGCCGTTTCGCCGGACCATTTGCGGGTTGCGTGCCACCCATTGCCAGTCTGTGGCCGCATCAACGTCGGGCGTTATTTTCACGCCGCGCCGCGTGCGCATTCCGGTAATGATTTTTTCCGCCGCGCGCGCCGCCACCGTCATCGGTGTGAACATGGCGCCGGCGCCCATCTGCTCGTACCATGTGTCATGCAACAGAACCCGGCCCGCGGCCCCGCGTCCGATGCCGATATACGGTGCGCCGTCCCATACATTGGTGTTGTGGCGGCATTCCTGGGCCGCGTCGGCGTAATTCGACACCTCGTACCGGGGCAGACGCAGCGTGCCTGCAATCGCGCAATACATATCGGCCATTTCGGCCTCTGTCGGCATGGCCAGATTCATTTTGCCAAACGGCGTGGCGGCCTCTATCGTCAATTCGTACATAGAGCAATGCCCGATGCCCATATCGTTAATGTCGCGGCACATTTGCAAAACGTCATCGACCCTGTCCCCCGGCAGGCCGTATATAAAATCCGCGCTGACCCGAATACCCTGTGACATGGCGTAATCTATCAAATGGCGCGCCTGGTCCGCGGTGTGGCGCCGCCCCAGAAATTTTAATTTTTTATCGTCAAACGATTGCACGCCCACCGACAGGCGGTTTAACCCCGTTGCAATAAATTCGTTCAGTTTTTCCGGTGTTATGGTGCCGGGATTGGCCTCTGCCGTTATTTCGATGTCAGCCGGAATGTGAAAGTGTTCGGCCAGTGTGTCCATGATTTTGGAAAACGTTTCCGTCGGCATCAGTGACGGCGTGCCGCCGCCAAAGAATATCGTCGGCACGGACACCGGCCCCAGCACTTTGGCCCAATGATTGATTTCGGCGCATATGTCGCGAGCGTATTTTTCCCAGTCCGGACGCACGGCGGCCGAATAAAAGGCGCAGTAATTGCATTTGGATGCGCAAAATGGAACGTGTATGTAAATGTTATGCGGGGCGCTCATACGCGGCATTGTAGCGCCGAACGCACTTCTTGCAAGGTTTAAATTATTATGTTATAATCAATCCGTGCGGATTTATGGAATGAAAGCGAGATTTTATATATTTTTATCCGGGATAATTTTACCCCTTGCGGCAATGGCTGCGAACGAGGGGGTGCCGTCCTATTATCAAACGTCAAACGGCCCCAATGCCAACCAGGTCGGCTATGGCCAGTACAGCCAGCAGGGCTATTCAAAATATGTCGGCACATCCGGCCAGAAACAGGTCGTCGGCACGCGTAGCACGTCGTACCAGGTGCCGCGTCAGTCTGCAGCGCCGACAAATTACGGCACCATGACGACGAATGGTGTCGCGGTTCCGGCGGCGTCCGAGCATCGAACCAACATTTATGCCGGATATTCGCGCCGTTTTGCGGATTTTGAGTTTAAGACGGGTGTAAACTCCATTCTGGAATGGGACGACATGGTGTTTAATGAAATCAATGTCGGGGCCCAGCATAACTTTTCCCTGCGCGATTTCGACATGTTTGTCTATGGCCAGTATTCGTATGGAAAGCTGGAGCATGGCGGTCTGTCCATGGATTACGACCTTGAACCGTATGACAGTGCATATCCAAACGAGGGTATATTTACAATTTCAATCGGTGACCAGACCGGCACCTCGAACCATTTTAAGTTCGGTATCGGTGCGCATCATGTCTGGGATATCGGCGGGTGGAAATTATCGCCGTCAATCGGATATGAAATTTTCAAGCATAACTTGAAAATGAACGACCATTATTATCCGAATCCCGGCATCTATCTGCCGTTGCTGACGGTTAAGGGCGACTATGTCTTTGGTGACGCGGCGGGTAACTATTACGCGTTCCCCCAGGGGGCCACGAATGTGCCGGACGACTTGTATCAGGTCTGTATGTCGCCAGAGGATATAAAGCTGGTCGATACGTCTGTTGTTGCGCCCGGTACCGGTATCATACTGCCCGAAGGCGGCCTGCATATGACGGATTATGAGCCGTCGATGGGAACGACGCCGTGGGGCGTGGGCCCGGGCGACTGTGTCGTAATCGGCGGCGACGGCCCGATTATTGTAGAGGGGACAACGCATATCTACGACACGACATGGAGTGGTTTCTACGTCGGGCTTGAGGTGGAAAAACAGATGACTTTGACGGACAAGCTGCGCTTTTATGTTCAGTTTGGTCTGCCGAAATATTCATCCGACGGTACATGGCCGATGCGTGACGACTGGCAGCAGAACCCCAGCTTTACCGACGAAGGCAGCAAGGGCGCCTATTCATACACGGCCGAAATGGAATACAACATGCGTCTGTCCGACCGCCTGCAGCTGGCGTTAAAGGTGGATACAAACCTGTTCCATGTGGGCAAGATTCCGGGTAAACTGTATATTGCTGAATATACCGACGTGGCGTTGGATGCGAACGGCAATCCGATATTCATAGAAGAAATTGTCGTTGACCCCGTCACGGGCGCCCAGACCACGGTTCTTGTGCCGGAACTGGAAACGATACCGGCCCATACCGAGCATATCAGCAATTCTTTGAAAGAAGCCACATGGCAGTCTTTCGGTCTGCACCTGGGTGTAAAATACGCGTTTTAGTTTTTAATCGGAGGGATTTGGAATGTTTTCCAAAAATATGTTGCGCATCGGCGCAGTGTTTCTAATGCTGTTTTCCGCCCCTGCGGCGCATGCCGACCGCGGTGCGTTCGATATGGAGCGCTGGGATGAAATCATGGCGAATGTTCGCCGCCGCGCCGCGGCCCAGAATATATCGGACGCCACGATAAAGGCGACATTGCGCAATCCGGCGTTTATCCCGTCCATCGTGCGCAGCGACAAGAATCAATCCGAATTTAAATTAACCCTGGACCAGTATCTGGCCCGCACGGTAAGCGCCGCGCGCATCGCGAATGGCAGGAAAATGCGCGCCAAATATCCGACAATGCTGTCGCGTGTGGAAAATCGCTTTGGCGTGCCGCCGCATGTTATTTTGGCGTTCTGGGGCCTGGAATCCAATTATGGCGAATACAAGGCCGCGCATAATTTAAGAGACGCGTTTTTAACGCTGATGTATGACGGGCGCCGTGAAACGTTCTTTGGGAACCAGTTGCTGGCGCTGATGAAAATCGCCGATAACAACGGTCTGGACATAACCCAGATTCGCGGCAGCTGGGCCGGCGCCATGGGGCATTTTCAGTTTATTCCGACGACATTGGCCGCATACGGTGTTGACGGCAACGGCGACGGTCATATCGATATAATCGGCAGTGTCGGCGACGCAATGTTCAGTGCCGGCAATTATTTAAGCAAGCTGGGCTGGAACCAGAACGAACGGATTGTTCGCGCCGTTGTCGTCCCCGCGGATTTTGACGCATCGCTGTTAAAGGGCGATGTGAAAAAAGATTTGTCACAGTGGTCGGCGATGGGCGTAATGCTGCCCGATGGCGGCGCATTGCCAAATTCTGCCATGGTTGCGGGGCTGGTTGCGGACACGGCGGAAATAGAGGCCGCAAATGCGCCCATTGAATCCGACATGGATACCGATGTTGCGCCGCGTCCGGTTATTCGTGCGTATTTAACTTATCCGAATTTTTACAGGATAAAAAAGTGGAACAACTCCAACTGGTATGCGATTGCCGTTGCGACGTTGGCCGATGAATTGAAACAGCCGTAAAATCGTTAAAAATAATAATAATTGCGAACAGTTTGATTCTTTGATAATCTTCCCACATAGGAAATATATAAAGGATATATAATGGCTATCAAGGTCCGTGACTATGAGGTTCGATTGGCGCGCAACAAAGAAGAGCGCCGCCAGGTTCGTGCCCTGCGATACGATGTTTTTATCGAGGAAGAGGGCGCCACCCCCAGCCCGGAGCAGCAGGCCCTGCGCGAGGAATGGGACGATTACGACCGTTATGCGGATTATCTGATCGTATTGCATGCCGGCCGCGTTGTCGGTACGTACCGTATTATCAACCGCGCCGCGGCGGAAAAGATGGGCGGATTTTACACGGAAACCGAATTTAATTTAACCAAGATAAAGCGTGCGCGCGGAAACATTGCGGAAATGTCGCGTGCATGCGTCGCCCGTGAATATCGTGAAAATGCGCTGGTTATGCGCATGCTGTGGGCGGGTCTGGGCGAATATATTGTAAAGCGCAAGATTGCGATTCTGTTCGGTGTGGCGTCATGGGTTGGAAAAAATCCGGTGGCGTCGGCCCAGGCGATATCATACCTGTACTATAATCATCTGGCGCCGTTGAACATGCGCCCGACGGTAATTACGGATAATTTTGCAGAGGGTGTAAACCCAAAGCTGGCGCGTATGAATATTTTGCCTGAGGTGTTTGTTGACCGCGACATGGCGGTGCGTGAAATGACGCCGCTGATAAAGGGGTACCTGCGCTTGGGCGCGCGCTTTGGCCGCGGGGTGTTTATTGATGCGCCGTTTAACTCGTATGACGTGTTTGTGCTGTTAAAGACCAAGGATATCGAGCCTGCATATCAAAAGCATTTCCTGGGCAAGGAAAACGCCTTGGCCGGAATGGAAGACCCGGATGCCGGCGGCACAATGCGCACAATTGGCAAAATCGTTTCTTTCCCGGTAACGGGCCCGTTAAAGGTAATGGGGGCGTTTATTGAATTCCTGTTGCGCGAAGATGCGGCCGACGCCGAATATCGTGACGATTCCAAAGACGAAACGGATACGGAGAATTAACATGGCCCGCGTGCGCAGACAAAACATATTCAACACAACGTTTGCTGCGATAAAGTTCGGCCTGTTCTGGATTTTGGTATTTTGCCAGCTGCCGATAATAATATTGTTGCCGCGCGGTCGCGCAAGCGTTGGGTACATGCGTGTGTTTATGTGGTTTTTGTTGAAAACCGCCGGCATTCGCATGCGGGTGCGTGGGCATCTGGTCGCTAGTCGTCCTTTGCTTGTTATTACCAACCATATTTCAATATTTGAAATCGCCACATTTCCCGTCGCATTCGGCGGCAGCTTTGTTGCCAAAAAAGAATTGGAATCATGGCCGGTTGTTGGATGGGTTGCAAAAAAGTTCGGCGTGATATTTGTCGACCGTCGTCCATCGCACGCGGCCGAGGCTTTGGCCGTGGTTCAGCGTACGGTGCAAAGCGTTCCGTATCCCATGTTTTTGTTCCCGGAGGGCACGACGACAAACGGCGCATATGTAAAGGCGTTTAAAAGCACCTTGTTTAATTTTGTTGAAAATTCCAACGTCGTGGTGCAACCCATGGTAACCGTGTATCGTCATCTGGACGGTACGCCGATATCGGACACGGATATGGCGACGCATTATGCGTACTTTGATAATAAAAAGATGGACCAGGGCCCGCTGGCGCCGCGCGAACGCAGTGCATTCGCACAGCTGTTTCATATAATGGTTATCGGCGGTTTCCGCGTTGATATTACCATTTTGCCGCCGCCGCCTTTGGCGGGTATGGACAGAAAACAGATTGCGGCGACGCTGCAGAAACAAGTTTCAGATGAATATATGCAATTAAAAGATAAAGAGATAAAAAAATGAAAACTGCAATAACACCCACGCGCGCTGAGAATTTCAGCGAATGGTACCAGAATTTAATAACTGCGGCCGATTTGGCGGAAAACGCCCCGGTTCGCGGTTGCATGACGGTAAAGCCGTACGGCTGGGCGATATGGGAATTGATGCGGGACGAAATGGACCGTCGCATAAAGGCCCAGGGTGTTCTAAATGCGAATTTTCCGTTGTTAATACCGATTGATTTCTTTAACAAAGAGGCCGAGCATGTCGCCGGCTTTGCCAAAGAGGCGGCGGTTGTCACACACTATCGCTTAAAGATGATTGACGGCACGTTACAGCCCGACCCGGAATCAAAATTGACCGAGCCGTACATAATCCGCCCGACATCCGAAACAATTATCGGCGAGGCCATGTCCCGTTGGGTTCAGTCGTATCGCGACCTGCCGATGAAATTGAACCAGTGGGTAAACGTAATGCGCTGGGAAATGCGTCCGCGCATGTTCCTGCGTACGTCCGAATTTAACTGGCAGGAAGGCCACAACGTATTCGCCACGCACGAAGAGGCGAACGCCGACGCGCGAAAAATGCACAAATTATACGGCGACTATATGCGTGACGTTCTGGCGATTCCGGCCATCATGGGCGAAAAAACGCCAGAGGAAAGATTCGCCGGCGCCGACCACACATACACGACCGAGCAGATTATGCAGGACGGCAAGGCGCTGCAGGCCGGCACATCCCATGATTTGGGCCAGCATTTCTCGAAATCGTTTGGTATAAAATATCTGGGGACAGACGGCGCTCTGCATCATGCATGGACGACATCCTGGGGCACGTCCACACGTATGATGGGGGGGCTGTTCATGACGCACAGTGATGACGACGGCTTGGTCCTGCCGCCGGCGGTCGCCCCGTACCAGGTTGTGATTATCCCGTTGGTTCGCGACGGCAATGACGACGAATTAAACGCGTATTCTGAAAAAATCGGCGCCGATTTGCGCGCCCGCGGCATCCGCGTTTTGGTCGATACGTCCGATATGCGCGGTCCGGACAAAATGTGGAAATGGATTAAGCGCGGCGTTCCGTTGCGCGTGGAAATAGGCGGCCGTGAAATGGCGGCTGGCCAGATAACGGTCACGCGACGTGACCTGGGCAAGGCGTCAAAGCAAACGATTGCGGCCGATGAATTTGTGGGCGCCGCATCCGACATGCTGCGTGCGATGCATGACGACATGTATAACGCCGCCGCGGCGCGCAATGCAAAAATGATAAAGAATGTCGATTCTTTGGACGCGTTGACGGCGGCGTTGGCGGCGGGCGAAATCGGCTTCTTCCGCTTGAAGTATGATTTGACACTGGATACAGCATTTGATGCGATTATGGAAACGTACAAGGTGTCGCGCCGTTGTCTGGACGATGCAGACCCGACGTATGTGTTTGTTGCAAAATCGTACTAAAATAAAATCGCCCGTTTGGGCGATTTTTTAATACCGGTCGTATATTACGGGCGTCTTGTTTATCGTGTAAATGCGGCCGTCATTCTCGCGGTTATAATATATGTATATGACGTTTGATATCTGGTCGTGAATCCACGGATTGGCGCTGCCGATAACCTGGCGCTGGGTGTTGTGGGGGAATATGCGGTGGAACGTATTGTCGAACACGCGCGTATATGCGTCGTCAAAAGACGCGCTGGTTACCATGTTCATTATGATGATTCCGTTCGGCGCCACGCGGGATTTTATGCGCGCCATGAATTCCGCCGTAATTAAATTTTCCGGAATCTGATACGAATTTGAATACACGTCCAAAATGATTAAATCATATTCCGCATCCGTGTTTTTCAAATACTGGCTGGCGTCGCGAACAATAAAGCGTTTGTTCGGCGTTAACTCCTGCTTTAAAAATTCTTTTTCCGAAATGTCTTTCAGCGTCCCCTCGATATCGACAAAAGTGTAATAATTAAATGTATCTTTCAGTCCCGCCGTAAATCCGCCGGCCCCCAGAACCAGAATATTGCGGCGCCGATCGCGCGGCATGTTATAAATGAAATTGTCGTTGATATAGTTTATGTAATCCGCGCCCAGCTGCTGCTGCGGATAATACACCGACATCGGCAGGCCGTTCATATACAGAATTTTAACCGAACCTCCGTCCATCACGGAAATGGTGGAATTCGCATTGTTGACCAGAATTCCGAAATGTTTGCGCTGTACCGCGTCGCTGTTTATCATCACGGCCGCGCCGAATATTGCCGCCGCCGCAACCCATATCCACCAGCGCCGCCGACATATCAGCGCGCCGCCCAGCCCCAGCGTCACCACCATCATAACCGTGTGATTCACACCGATAAACGGCATCAGCAGCAGTGTCGTCGCAATAGACGCCATGACGGAGCCGATTGTATCCCACGCCATGATATTCCCGGCATAGTTCGTATTATATTTATGCAGTATTCGCGACAGCAGGGTCGTGTTGTATCCGAACAGGAACGGCCCCACGGATAACATTGCGATTGAGAAGATGAATGTTTGAACAACACCCGCGCGAACACCCGCCGCATACATCCATTCAAAATATTTTGATACCAGCGGGAAAGAGCCTGCCAGTATCGCCATCAATGCAATCGCTAAAAAACTCAGCGCCAATATTCTGCGCGCCCGCGCCGCGCCGATGTTTCCGCGCGTGCCTAAAAAATATCCCAAAGACATGAACCCCATAAAGCAGCCCATGATAATACTGGTAATTACGGCGGCGCTGCCGACAAAGAAAGACAGTTGCCGCATCACGACCAGTTCCAACGACATGCTGACAAATCCGTTAAGAAATATTAAAAACACCAGCCACAGACGCAGTTTTTTTGTCATTTGCGTTTCCTCCCTTGCGGGGAAAATCTTAGCTGAAAAAGTATGCCATCGCAATGCAAATTTTAGTGCGCGTTCAGCAGTCGTACGTCGGCGAATTCCGGGTGGCGACTGAACATTGCGGCCGCAAACGGGCACAGTGCGATGACCTTGCGCTTTTGCGTTCGTGCCATATCAACCACCGCCGCGACCAGCCCCAGGCCGACGTGCGCGCCGCGGTATTCTGCGGCAACCTCCGTGTGATCTATTATCATTTTGTCGCCGCCGGTCGGCACAAAGGTGATTTCTCCGACGGCGTGCCCGTCACAGTGCGCATAAAAGCCCTGGCCGTCGTCAAACAAAATATATTTCACATCGTATGCCATGTCGCCCTCGTTGGATATAAAAATTATAGCCGGACGATTGCCGCCCGGCCATAGGGTTGTTATCCCGTGAATATTGCGATATTAAATCGCATCATAATTTGCGCGGATTATTTTTCCTGATTTGCGCAGGGCGGTCGCCTCTGTCGCCGACAGTTTCGGGTGCAGGCTGGCCACGACGCCGTCTGCGCCGACGATGCGCGGCAACGACATCGCCAGCTTTTCGCGGCCCGTTCCGTCAACCGTGCTGACTGTCAATATGCGTCTTTCGTCGTTTACGATACCGCGCAGCAAATCGGCCACCGCGGCGCCGATGCCGTCCCATGTCGCGCCGCGTCCGCGGATAATTTCATATGCCGCATTGTGTACGCGGTATTCGATTGTCTGGCGTGCGGCGGCGGTAATCGGATTTTTTGTCTGTCGGCAAAATTCTTCCAGCGGCAGTCCGCCAACACTGGCCGCGGCCCATGCGACAACGCTGCTGTCGCCGTGTTCGCCCAGAACGTATGCGTGAACGGCGCGCGTCGATACCCCCAGCGTCCGCCCCAGTATCGTGCGCAGGCGCGCCGTGTCCAGCATTGTTCCCGTTCCGATTACACGCGACGCCGGCAATTTGGATAATTTCTGGGCCAGCATCACCATCACGTCCAGCGGATTTGTAACGATTATAAGTTTTACGCGTTTTGCGTCAACGTTCGCCATGACCCGCGGGATGATGTCGGATACAACCGCGACGTTTTTTTGCAACAGGTCCGTGCGCGTCTCGCCCGGTTTTTGATTTGCGCCCGCCGCGATTATGACAATGTCGGACCCGCGCATTGCGCGATAGTTGCTCGCGGCGCTGATTTTTATGTCGTATGAAAACGCCGCCGCATGCCCCAGGTCTTCGGCCGCCGCGCGTGCGCGCAGACCGTCGCGGTCAAATAGCACCATCTCGTGTGCCAGACCTGTTCCCGCCACCGCCGTGGCAACCGCTGCGCCGACGGCGCCGATTCCTATAATGGATATCTTCATCTCTCTTCCTCTTTTTTATCTCATGGTATATTATAACAGAAAAAACGGGGCGCACCCCGTTTTTTTATAATGTCATGTTTTCCGAAACAAAATCCCAGTTCGCCAGGTTATCCCAAATCGCGTCTATGAAATCCGCACGTCGGTTCTGGTAATCCAGATAGTACGCATGCTCCCATACGTCGATTGTGAACAGCGGGGTCAGGCCGTGCGCAATCGGGGTGTCTGCGTTTGCGGTCGTGATGATTTTGTATTCCGTGCCGTCGCGTACAATCCATGCCCATCCGCTGCCGAACACCGACAGTGCGGCCGTACGGAACTTATCGCGCAGGGCGTCCGCGCCGCCGAATGCGTCGGCCAGTTTTTTGGGCACGCTCATCTTTACATCGGTCGGTTTCAGACAGTTGAAAAAGAAGTTGTGGTTATACACCTGGGCGGCGTTGTTAAATATTTTTTGGTCGTTGTTTACGGATGTGCGCACGATTCTGGTCAGCGGCATGTCCTCGTACGCGGTGCCGGCAATCAAATCGTTCAGGTTTTTTATGTACGTTGCTACATGCTTGCCGTGATGATACGCCAGTGTTTCCGCGCTGATATGCGGCGCCAGTGCGTCCGATGCATACGGCAGGGGGAACTGTGACAATGAAAACATATTGGCTCTCCTTTTTTCTATATTTTGCGTCCACGGCCGTCATAACACAACAGGAATTTTTTAAGACTTTCGTAACAAAAAGGTCTTGCGCCGCATGTCGCCGGTTTTTATAATCAGAACATCGCAAAGGAGAAAATATGAAAAAATTATCTATTGTATCGGCCGCAATGGGCCTGGCATTCATCGGTTCTGCATCGGCTGCGGATATCACGCTTTATTATTCGCCGACATGCCCGCATTGCCACCATGCACGTGATTTCATCAACAATACGTTGATTTATGAATATCCGACCATCAAAGTGGTCGAGGTCAATGTTATGGACCAGGCAAATCTGGACAAGTTTCAGCAGACTTTGGAAAAGTGCAAATTTGAATCCGGCGGCGTTCCTGTAATTGTCATCGGTGACAAGTGCGAACAGGGCTATGCCGACTTTATGCAGGACACATTGCGCCAGCATGTAGAGGCGGACATGTCGGACGCGGACAAGAAAACCGCGGCTGAAAACAAAGCCGAAATGGAAAAAGACGCCGAGGGTTTTAAGGCCGCCAACGCGGACCGCGCGAATGCTGTATCTGAATATAATGCCGCCGAAGCTGCGGCCGCTGCGGAAAAGGGCGGTAATTCCACGATTTTGTTCTGGGGCTTGCTGGTTGTGTTGGTCGCGGGCTTGGGCTTTGTCTTGGTCAAAAAGGGCAAGCGCAATTAAGACCATAACGACGGTGTAGGAAATGTTTGATTTAACCAGTCTTGATTACATATACATCGGCGTTATATTGGCGTCCACAATATGGGCAACGATTCGCGGCGGAATTTATGAAACGGTGGCGACCCTGTCGTGGGTTGTCGCCGCGGTAACCGCGCGATTTGTCTCGCCCATGCTGGACGGATTGCTGCAGCGCTGGTTCGGCCTGGCCGAATCGACGGTGGGGACGCTGGTGTCGTCATATTTCATCGTTTTCTTTGTGATATTGTTGGTTGTCGGTTTCTTTAACCAGAAACTGCGCGACAAGATTCAGGAAAGCATGATGAACGTCACGGACCACACGCTGGGTGTGATATTCGGCATTGTGCGTGGAATTGTCGTGATGGGCGTGGTGTATTGGGTCGCGCTGTGGTACTATTCCGATGCGCCGATGCTGCCGCGCTGGATTGCGGATGCGCGCACGCGCCCGATTATGCAGTTGACGGCGGTAAAGCTGGATAAATGGTTCCTGCCGGGCGAGGAAAACAAATTGCTGCAGCGTGACGTCGCCGGCACCCAGGAAGCGATTGAAATCTATAACAACTTAATAAATCCGGCCGTTTCCGATAAACCGGCGGCACCGGCCGCCGAAAAGCCGGGCACACCGGCCCCGGCGCCGAAACCGGCGCCCGCGCCCGCACCGGTCGATGCCGACCCAGCGGACGAAACGGGATATAAATCGTCGGAACGCACGGCGCTGGAAAATCAGTTGCTGCAAATTGAATCCGCTGCACGTGCCGCCGAAGAGCGCGATGCAGAAGAATAAAAAATCGCCCAACGGGCGATTTTTTTATTTGTGTTTGTATGCCAATACGTATGGAACAAATTTCCCGCCCAATCCGTCCGGTAACCATTCGCGCGGGATGATGATGCTGTTGTGTTGGCCGGCGGCCATTTTTTGCACCTCTGTTCTGTTGGACGCATTTATCAGCCGCCCCAGCTTTACTGTCACATTGTCCATCGTGCCCGGCAGAATAAACGTTATTTCATCCCCGGCCTTTAACTCGTTTCGCAATTCCAGTGTGATTTCGTCGTCGGTTGCGTTTGTTATGACGCCGGCGGCATGATATTCGGATGTACTGCGCGTGGTGTCGTAATCGTGCGCGTCCGGCCCGACGGGTCCGTCAAAGAATGCGGTCGTGTATCCGCGGGTTTCCAAAACGTTCAACGCATTCATAAACGGCGCCGGGTCAAATCCCGCCGGGTCGGCGGCGTATGCGTCCATGGCGCATCTGTATGCGTGCACGACGCTGCCGACGTAATATTCGCTGCGGTTGCGTCCCTCTATTTTTAATGAGTCCGGCGCGGCGGAAATAACATCGCCCAGTCGCGGCATCAGACACAGGTCTTTTGAGTTCATGATATATGCGCCGCGTTCGTCTTCTTCTATCGGCATTTCAATGCCGCTGTCATGCTCGCGCAAAATGACGTCGTATTTCCAACGGCACAGCTGGGCGCATGCTCCGCGATTGGCGGGCCGCCCCGTTATAAAGTTGGACAGCAGGCAACGCCCGGAATAGCTCATGCACATTGCGCCGTGCACAAATATTTCCAGCCCCACGTCCGGGCACGCCGCACGTATCGATTTGAATTCGTTATGCGTCACCTCGCGGGCCAGCACGCATAATTTTGCACCCGCCGCCTGCCAGAATTTGACCGAGCGCGCAGAACATATGTTTGCCTGGGTTGATATGTGAATCGGAATATCAGGATGATTTTCCCGAACCCACATTACGATGCCGGGGTCGGATACAATCAGCGCATCGGGACACAGATAATTTATAGTGTCGCTGACACGGCCCAGATTTTCATATTCAAAATCATGTGCGAATAAATTAAACGCCAGATAAACCTTTTTGCCCGCCCGGTGCGCCAGCTCGATTCCGGCCTTTACCTCATCCGTTGTGATTTTTGCGCGTGCGCGCATTGAAAATCCCGGCAGGCCGGCATAAATGGCGTCGGCCCCGTACAGGATTGCTGTTTTAAACGCGTCCAGCGTACCCGCCGGCGCCAATAATTCAGGTAATTTAATCATGCCAATATGATTTACCGGGCGGTGTCCAAATGCAAGTAATTTATGAATTTTTACACTTGATATTTTATTTCAGGCAATGTATAGTAAGGCACGTTGCCAGTTTAGCTCAGCTGGTAGAGCATCTGATTTGTAATCAGAGGGTCGTTGGTTCAAGTCCGACAACTGGCACCAGAATTTCCGCAGGGTTTACCTGCGGTTTTTTGTTTGTAAAAAAGTTCAAAGTAAATTATAATCCCACATGAATGTGCAGTGATGCGCGTTCGGGGCTGTAGCAAGCCTTATCGTTGCGGTGCGGAAAGCATCGTTAATCTGATGTTTCGGTGCTTTTTCGCGCCGATATTATCCCTGACCTGGTCGGGGAGCCGTTTGTTATACATTGAAGACAACGGAATCTTTCAACGATAGATTTGCTAACTCCCCGGCCGCCAAAATTTTGGTGGCCACGATTTTTTATAGCGAATAAAGGGGGAAAAGCTATGAAATTCAAGAACTTAATCTTGTCTGCGTGTGTTGTTGCAGCAAACGCCGGGGGTGTGATGCCGGCACGGGCTGTAACGTATACGTGCAAAAATCCTACATTGTCATATTGTAGCGGCTCGGCGACGGAGGCAAAAAATAATTGCGTCTCTGGAACAAAGGTGTGCTATCAGCAAGAAGACAGTGCCGGTTATCTTACCGTTCCTACAATATATACGTCATGTTCGACGTGCCCAACGGGTTACACTCTAACGACGACGACCGTCGATGTATGTTCCAATGTGTCAAACCCGCCGACGATAAAAAAGTGTTGTGCGCCGTGCAGCAACTGCACCAGCGACACCACATGGACGTCTTATGACGCAAAAAGAGAGGTCAGGGTCACGCGCAGCTGCGATTGTGGCACGTGCAAGGAGACAAACAGTTATCGCTGCAAATCCGGATATTACGGCAGTGGCTTTAGCAGTTCAAATTGCACCAAGTGTCCCGGAGATGGCCTGACCATTGGTCAAAGCGGTGCCGGCAGTATTATTATCTCAAAATGTTTTGTGAATAATGGCACGGATATTACTGGCAATTATGACTATACGGAACCGTGTTATTATAAGAATGATCCACTTGTTATCGATCCAATTGATCCGGGTGGATTTGAACCAATAAAGCCTGGTGATTTGATTAATCCTTAAAAAAAAGCGCCGTTTGGCGCTTTTTTATGCCGCTTTCATCTTTTGCTGTGCGGCCATGAACATCAGTATCTTTTTCTGTATGTCAGCCGGATTTTGGGTGGTGGCCGATTTTGTCGCCGCGGCTTTTTGAGGCTTGCGTGCCAGTTCGGTGTTTATCACGCCCATGGCGCCGCCGATTTGTTTTGCGCATTCCTGCGACCATTTGGCGCGGTCTTCCGACGTCAGTTCTAATTTTTTCTCGCGATTGGGATTTGTCATCACAATCTGGGACCATTTGGCGTTATGTGCGGCAAAAATCTGGTTCAGATACATTGCGGCCGGGTTGGATTTGTCTTTGGCGGCAATCATCGATTTTATTTGACTCAGTGCCTCGTACCATGCGGCGCCCAGGGTTTTCTCGCCACGGCCCCAGTTGGTCCCCGCCAGTCCAAAGAATAGGTCAAAGTATGCCTTGGACAGTTTCTGTTTGGCCTCAGCGCTAAGTTCTTGTGGCTTTTGCGCACCCGTGCCGCCCATCAATATTGACATGTTTTGTTGTAAATTTGCATTCATTTTGCCGCCTCTGTGTCCGTTCAAAACAAATGTAGTGCGCGGCATACGCCTTTTCAAGGCCGTTGTCAAGGAAATCTTTCTTTTGACTTTATTCCCATCGGGTGTAAACATATTCATGTTCATGTCACAAAAACGCACCTGTTGCCAAGAATGGGCGGGTGTGGATATGGGCCCCGGTCTTGCCAATAATGGGGGCCGCGGATTTCATCAAAGAGCAAGGAGTTATACTGATGAAAAAAACATTAAAGCTGGCGGCGGCCGCCACAATATTGGCTACGCCGGCAATTGCGGATACCGTTCCGGTTCCGTATAACACATTGAACACAAATATGGAAAACCCGTTGTATATGCCGGGCGCCCGTGTGTTCTATTCCAAACTGTCGAACGGACTGATGCTGAAAGTGGCCGACGATTCCGAAGCACACAAGGACAAGCATCATGACGGCTCTACCGAGTTTCCGATTATCCGTATTCAGGAAGATATGGGATACGGTATCACCGACCGCTTGGCGGCACACTTCTCGGTTCAGTACACGCACGACGATGATATTGGGCGCACCGGTCTGTCCGCAGGTCGTGTGGGGCTGACATATCGTTTGCTGAACCTGTATAACGGTTTTGTGTGGGATATTTATGGTGACCTGCATTTAGGCGGTGTTGGTGAAATGCGCGGCCAGTATAATATCGAAGGCGCAGACGTGAATAATCCGGAAACACAGGCCGCATTGGCCCAGGTGGTGACTGCACAAATGATCGCAAATGGCATTACGCCAACACCCCAGCTGGTAAAGGCTCAGGTAATGGAATTGGCTCCGGCTTATTCTTTGCTGAATGCGCATGGCGTAATCGATTATGACAACTATTCCAACGGTATGTGGGGATTCCATGTCGGTACCAAGGTTGGTAAGGTTTGGGATAAGTTGACGACCAGCGCGTTTGTTGAAGTCTTGCGTACATTTGGCGACGACAACAGCCGTATCCGTATCGTGGGTAGCAATACACCGGTTGCAGGCGAATATTCAACTGCGCTGATGTTGGCCAAGTTGGGTGCGCCGTCCGAAGTTGCGGCGGAATTTAAATCCACGACCGAGGTTAACGCCGGCCTGAACGCGTTCTATCAGTGGACGTCGAAATGGTCGACCGGCGCATGGTTCCGTTATGAACACCATGCCGACCAGGGGGTCGAGAAAATCACAACCAGCGTTGCGCCGGCATTGGAACCTGTAAAGAAGGCACTGGAAGACAAGCTGTCTGATATGAACGACGGTTTTGACGCGTATATCATCGGTCTGTCCGCCGCGCACCAGTTCACAGACCATGCCCAGGTTGCGGTATATGGTGAATACACCTTTGACAACGCGCACGAACGTTCCCAGAACGGTACGGACGCCAAGGTTGAAGCGGGTGTTCGCGTGAACTTTAAGTTCTAAATCAAAAGATAATAAACAAATATTGGACACATTGGGCCCCCGCCAGGGGCCCTTTTTAATATTTTGCTATCGGCTGTTTTTATGGTATAATATGCTATAAAGGAATAGAGACATATTATGAAAAATTTCGGCTTTTCCGCCGCATTGTTCGGCTTTTTGTTGGGAACGCACGGTGCCGCCGTGGCCGCATATCCCGCGCACCAGGCGTACCAGGCAACCAATGCCCAGGGTGGAATCGTATATTTGCCGGGTAATACCGTACAGATGCCGACCAACACCCAGGTTGTGGCGGTTCAGAGTAATTCCAACGCTGCGACGCCAACGCGCATAACCGGCGCATTGCCGCGCGTCGGGTCCAGTGCCAGCACCGCCGGCCGTCAGTATTATCAGCCGGCCGATTATGACCGTCTGGCCGACAGTGGGCTGTATATTGGTGTTTCCGTCGCGTACTCTGCGTCAATTATGGGAAATATTCATGCGGACTATACCGGTGAACAGAACGCTTTCTTTGTTCCCGGCGCGTTCAAAGACGCCGATTTTGACTCGGACACCGTAATTCCGTTACAGTTGTCGGTTGGTGCCGCAATTAACAATGATATCCGCATTGATTTTTCGTATCTGCGTTATTCGGGATTGGAATATCCGGGTCGTGTGGAATCTTCGAACGGTGCCGGCGGTTATGTTGAGGCGACGGTTGACGGTGGCGCGATTACCGCAAATGCAACCATGCTGAACGTTTATTACAACATCGACAGCTTTACCGGCTATATCGCGGGCGGCATGCTGCGTCCGTATATCGGCGCCGGTGTCGGTATTTCTTTGAATACGATTGCGGACTATGTTGTGTATGACAACACATTTTATTCCGAAAAAGAACCGGCATATGCCGGTGCGGGCGAATTGACCGGTATTTCCGACATATACGCATATCACAATGGCGGGACCGAGGAACAGTTTGCATTCATGCTGGAAGGCGGTGTCACAACCGAACTGGACAACGGCCTAAAACTGGATTTCTTTGCGCGCTATGCCAATTTGGGCAAGGTAAAGACATCGGGCAGTATCATCGTATCCCAGACGGAATGGCTGGGTGACGGTGCCGGTGACGAATATGTTGCCCCGTACGACAGTGTATTCCATTACACCAACTGGTATGAAAGTGGCCGCATCGGCATGGTTGACGTCGGCGCGCGTATAAGATTGCAGTTCTAAATCGCAAGATTATGGATGTGCCGGGCATAAGAGGGGTGCTCGGCTCATTTAAAATAAAACCGGGCAGAGAGAATGAAACATAAATCGATTTTTTCGTATTATCTATTGATATCCGCCATTGTTGCGGCGACACCGGCCACGGCGGGTGTTCGCGTCGGCAACCTGTCGCGCAGCTATGCCGACTCGTACAGCCAGGTAAACGGCCTGCGTATGGGTACGGCAAACGGCCAGAACGGTGCCAATCAAAATACGGAAACATTTATGCCGACGACCGGACTGATGACGGATAATTCCGTCACGACCGCGGTTGACGGAACAGGGGCGGTCGTGAATCTGCCGGTTCGCGTGGCGAACGCGGATTTGGCGAAAAGAATAGGGCTGGGCGAAACGGTCGGTCGTGTCAGCATGGGCACATTGGAATCATGTTCGCGCATTTATCCCGAGGGTGACTTTGCATGGGATACCCCCACAGCCGGCGTCGGCAGTGGCGGTGCCCAGACATGTATTGCGGTTGTTGAAATGCGCGCGATAAATGCCGACGGCCGCGGGGGCGAGGCGGTCCTTGCCCGTGCCAATATCGCCGCCGGCGACAATATCAAATGCAATATATCGGATTTCCCGGAATACTCGTACACCGAAGACGCGGGCAAGATTGAATTCCCGGCGGACCGCGAGCCCACCATGGACGATGTTATCGCCCAGATGAACCAGGAACAGAAACAAAACGCCGGATTAAAAATCGCAGCCGGTGCCCTGATTGGCGGCATCGGCGGCAATATCGCCGGCAAGGCGGAGCGGGGCTCCGACTCCATAATCGGCACGAACAAGGAAAAAATGACCAGTACCGCAATCGGCGCATTGTCCGGTGCGGCCATAATGGCGGGCAATTCTTATGCCGGCAAGGTCGGCGGCGATGTCATCCTGTCAACCGGTGTCAACGCGGCGGCGGGCGGCGTAATGGGTAATATCATGGCGTCCGGCAACAGTGTCCTGCGTGTCGAGGATTGCGAGGTCGGCGGCGTCAAGACCAGCTGTCTGTGGGGCAGTGTTGTTAAAACCGTCGAATGGAAACAAGAAGAAAACGGCGCCACAAAGACCGCATATTACAATATGACGACGCATGACACGATTGAGTGCGATGAAAACGGTAAAAACTGTAAGCCCATAGGATTTGCGCTGGCCTCCGTCCGTCTTGAGGCGGCGCCGAACAAGACTCTGGACGAAATCCGTAAAGAGCAGGACCGTGCCGTTCTGCAAGATGATAAGTTTCATTTTAAATACGACAAACAAAAGCAGGAAGTGGAACCCGGCACCAGTGACGAAATATGGGCAAAGATTTCCGAGGGGCGCTTAGAAGATGGCATGGCCGTCCGCGCCATGGTGCCGAATGTCAACGACAAGGCGTTCGGTTTGACGTCCGACGACTGGGCCAAATGGCGCAGCAATAATCCCAAGGCACGGGTTTGGGGGCGCAACATGGACGGCAATGCGTATGATTTGGGTGACGGATATACGATTGAAAACTTCCGCCCGATGCCAGTTAACGCCGAAGACGGCGGTATCGTTGACATCAGCAACAAGGCCAGATTAAAAAGCACGTTGACCGGTGCGGGCATTGGTGGCGCGATGGGCGGCTTTGTCGGATACCAGGGCGCACAAAGCGATATTGACGACCGCTGGGTCAGCGCCGTTCGTGAATACAAAGACTCTTTGACGCGTGTCTATTGCGCCACCGGCAAGCGTTATCTGGGCCAGTATAACGACATGATAATAATTCCGTCTTTGAACCAGGAATAAAGCTTTTCCCCGCCATCGGCGGGGATTTTTTTATGGATTTGTATTCGCAAATAGGTTAATGTACCGATTGTAATAGGGAACCTATTATGCGAGATTAGTACTCTCGCTCAACAACCGCCCTGCGCAGGCGTAAAATGCCAATCCCATTTCGGGGGTTGGAAGCGGTGAATATATTGAATAAGCCGATAGCATGTTGTTGTGCGAAGTACTAAGTCCAGCCCCCGCCCTGTATTACATGGCGGCTTTTATATTTTTTTGTGGTGCATATTATTATGGAATTGGGGACCGCCGAAAAATATAATCAAGACGTGGCTGAGTAATGGTCCCCATTACAAGAACGAGGAGTAGAAACCTCTAATACACGATCGCCTGTGATATGTGGGCGTTAAACTTCCAACTTGTCGGTTGGAGGCGGGCTCTTATATATTGAAAAGGTCCGAACAATTCATCGTGTATTGTTTTTCTACCCTCCAACCACCATTATTTCTCTGGTGGCTTGATTTTTTTTGCAAAATGCCAACAAGGGGACGCAAATGAAAAAAAATACCGCAGCAGCCTCGTTCGTGTCGAACGCCGAAAACAATTCCATTACACCCGACACAAGTATTCCGGAGGCCGAATTCCCGGCGCCGCTTATTTACAAGCTGTCGGAATTTTACCGCCACTATCCGAATTATCCGACGGGTATCGTTGAAATCGCCGTTTTGGCGCGTCTGCTGCATACGGAACTGGACAAGTTTTTGCATCGGCCTCATAAACAGGTAACGCAAATATACTTTGACAGCGATGTTGCGGATAATCACAGGGTCTAAAAAAACTCCCCCAATCGGGGGAGCTTTTTTTTACTGTACATCCGGGGCGATTGCCGCAACCGGACACACTGCGGCGCATGTGCCGCACGATATGCATTTTGCCGGGTCAATCACGCACTTGCCGTCGGCGCCCACGGATATTGCCATAACCGGACACGCGCCCATGCATGTGTGACATGCGATACATTTTGCCGGGTCAATTTTGTATGCCATTTGTATTACTCCCTTAATTACGATTCAGCAAACTTAACAAATATTGGAACATCGCGATAAACGAGATGTACATGTGCAGCGCGCCCAATACCGCCAGCTGGTTGCGCTGTGTCTCGTCCGGTGTCACGGCATATGCACGCTTTAATGTCTGCATGTCGTATGCGGTGAACAACGCGAATACCAAAACGCCAATCAGGCATACGATTGTTGCAAACGTGCTGCCCAACGGCCAAATGAAAGAAGCCAAACCGACCAGAATCAAGCCTATCATTCCCATCATTAAAAATACGCCCAGGAAAGACAGGTCTTTGACGGTTTTATATCCGAACAGCGCCATCGCACCGAACATCAGCGCGGCGATAATGAACGCATACAGTATGGATGCCGGATTCACGGCCAGTGCGCCCCAAATCAGCGGTGTCATGCCGAAGCCGATTAAAACCGCATACAGCGCCAGTAACAGTGCGCCCGTTAACGGCTTTAATGAAAACGCCTTAACCTGGGCCCATATGGACAGCCCCAGTGCGCCGAATATTACGATATAGAACAGCGCGCTCATTCCCCCCTCGTTTACCAACAGGCGAATGCCGCCGCCGTAAATAGTCAGCCATGATGTCAGTGCGGACAAACCCACCGCCCCGAACATTAAGGCAAAGATTCTTTTAAAATACAGCTCAATCCCACCGGGGCGTTGCGCCTGGGGACGTGTGGCTGTGGCCGTCTTTTTTGCAATCATTATTTTCTCCTTGTTATTTGAATTATATATAATACAATCGCCCTGTAAATTCAAGAATAAAAGGAGATTGTTATGGCGGGAACAAGAAAGCCGTCCAAACCCGGTTTTGAAAATATGAACAGGGACGAAACTCGCAAATATTATGCTGAGCAAATGGCGCGCGCACAGAAAAGACTTGAAGAAGACATGAAGCGTGGCGACGAGAAAAGTGTAAAACGCATTCAGGAAATTATTCGTAATTTAGAGGGAATGATGAGTCGCCTTTAAAAATAAAGGAAAAAAACATATGTATAATCCGGATGTAAGAACGATAAAACCCACAGACCGTATCGGCTATCCGCCGGCCACAGAAATGGCAACCTTGGAAAGTCAGCGTCGTCGCAATCGTGTGCTGATTGATTTAGAAAATAAAATTGAGCAGTTTAAGCGTGAATGCAAAGCGGAACAGGAAAAAGAAAATCCTAATATGAAGTATATCTCTGCACGCATGCAGAAGATAGCGCTGATGCAGAATACCTTGGAATCCTGTCGTTAACGTTAGTATTGGCAACATGGCAATAATTGTAAATCCGATTTCTCCCGTCGCGTTTTCAGTGTTCGGCCTGGATATACGTTGGTATGCGCTGGCGTATATCGCCGGTTTCGTGCTGGGGTATTTTGTTTTCAAATATCTGGCCGGCCGCCGTGACAGCGGCGTGTCCATTTCCAAAAAGCAAATGGACGATTTGTTAACCGCCGTTATAATCGGGGTTATCTTGGGCGGCCGCCTGGGGTATGTGCTGTTTTATAATCTGCCGTTCTTTTTGGCGCACCCGCTGGAAATATTTGCCGTATGGCACGGCGGGATGAGCTTTCATGGCGGCCTTGTCGGCGTAATCGTCGCGACAATGTGGGCGGGGCGTCGCATGCGGTTGAATCCGTGGCGCTTGCTGGATTTAATGGCAGTTGTGGGGCCAATCGGCCTGTTCTTTGGCCGTATTGCCAATTTTATAAATATGGAGGTTATGGGCCGCCCCACCACCCGGCCATGGGGGGTTATGTTCGCCGGCACCGGTGACGTAATCCCGCGCCACCCCAGCCCATTGTACGAGGCTGCCACCGAAGGCGCACTGCTGTTCATCATAATGCTGTGCCTGTATCAGTTTACCGGACTGCGTCGGCGCCCGGGTGCGCTGGCGGGAATGCTGGGCATGCTGTATGCGGTGTTTCGCATATTTTGTGAACAGTTCCGTGCGCCCGATGTTCAGATTGGTTTTTTGACCAGCTGGGGGCTTACCATGGGCCAGTTGTTGTCGGGCGCAATGTTTGTTGCCGGCGCAATAATTTTTGCCTTTGCAATGAGAAAAAAATAATATAATATACATAACGCAGTTTCGGATGGTTGGCAGAGCGGTCGAATGCGGCGGTCTTGAAAACCGTTGAGGGTGCAAGCCCTCCGGGGGTTCGAATCCCTCACCATCCGCCAGGAATATGCCCGCCGCATGGCGGGTTTTATATTGATTTTTACGTGCGTTTATGATATAATATAAGCCAAGAATAAAGGCGGCATTTGTCGCCGTTTTTTATTGTCCCGCCGCGCGCGGGCTTTTTTTATTTACATCAAAGGAAAAAATAATATGGCTGCAAATTGGGGTGATTTTACATGGAATGAATATGGGGAATTGGTATTGGATATCTATAAACAACCTCCGGAAACAAAAGATGATATAACTAATAAACCGAAACATACATATAAAGAAATAGATTGTGGTGGTGAATGTGGCGGGTGTGTTGCGTTGGTTGTTGATGGCGAGGTTGTGTCTGGGCCGCCGTTCCATCCAAACTGTAAATGTTCTTTGTCAGAAGAAGATATTGAGGGAGCGCCTGAACGTGAATCTAATTTAGGTAATCCGGTTGGACCCAACAGAAACTCTGAACCAAGAGATGTTAAATGGTTGAAAGATGCTCTAAATAAACTTGGGTTTTATGAGCCAGATAGCAGAGCCGGCGAAACACCAGATGATTTAAATGAATATCCCAACCAGAATTTGTTTGATGGAATTAATAAATTTCAGCGCGAACACGGATTGTCTGAACGCGGAACCGTGAAACCCGGACATCAGACAGAAGCCAAAATAAACCGCGAATTGCAACACCAAACGAAAGAACCAAAAGCAGATTTTGAATACAATGGTTCAACATTTAAAGGACCAATCAATGCAAAAGATGAGCAATATGCAGTTTTTGATGGCAAAACGTTGGCAGTTTATGATGGGGGTGACAAAATTGCTGAATTTGCGGGGGTGTCTGGTAAGCCAGGTTATCAATCCCCAGAATATCAAAATAAAAAAGATACCGGACCGATTCCGCAAGGAACGTATGTTGCGCGTAAAAAAGATTTTCAAAATAGAGATGATTATGGTCCTGTCAAAAAATATACTTCGTGGCCTGGTGGTGAACATGGCTGGGGGAAGCATAGAGTATGGTTGGAACCGTCTAAGGAAACAAATACTTTTGGACGAGATGGTTTCAGTATTCATGGTGGTGAAGAGCCCGGTTCTGCAGGTTGCATTGATCTAACAAGTGAAATGCCAGGGTTTGCAGATTGGTTCGAAAAGAATGGAAAAGATTTAATTATTAAAGTAGAGTATTAAAGAAATAAGGGCACAAAATGAAAAAAATATTAAACATAATAAGTTATGTCATAACGGTATGTTTATTTTGTGCCCAGTATATTTTTTTATTTGATTTAATTTGTATCGGCAAAATTTCAAAATTTAATCATATTTGGACAAAGGTATGTCGGTTCGATGTTTTGGAAGAGTATCTGGCTTGCATGGTAAATTATGATATTGTCTGTATTGTGTTGATATTGCCTGTCTTGTCTTTGATGTTATTCCGGTTAATAAGAGTATATCGCAAACAGATATGGATGATTCCGATTTTTGGTTTTTTACTGTTTGTATTGTCTATTATAACATATTGGGGGCTTGTCTAAAACGTTGGGTTTCTGCGGGGGGGGGCTTTTGTGTGGCACGAAATGGTAAAAATAGCCTGTTTCGTCCCTGATATGGCGGGACTCTTATAAAGCCGGCCATTCCAAAATATCACCGCCCCGCCAGTATTCTGGGGTTTGCAATGAAATCCACAAAAATCCCGCGGTTCTGCGGGATTTTTCATGCATTGACTTATGCTTGGGACGAAACACGGGGGGGCTTTTTGTCCTAAATATACGCCATTGTATACAATGTCTATTTTTGCTGAGTCAATTGTATAAGCAAACGCTCGGCCGATGTGTTTTACATTGATTGAAATAATATATGTCTTTATAATAAGTTTCATGAAATACAATGATAGTATCATGAAGAATAAAAATGGATTTCGGGTATCCAGAATTGGCAATGAACGTACGCCGCGTCTGATTATATTGCTTTGTAATCCGGGCGGCAATCCAAAATGGCCACGGCGATTCCCAGAATATGCGATGGATAAAGATGGTTGTTATAAACAAATCGGAATGAATTTTAGTCAGGTTCGTGAATATTGCGAATGGTGGGATAATGTTTTGAATGTGACAGATAAATATGTAAAAGATTCAGATATTCTGGCGTTGGAATATTATCCATATCATACACCAGGGATGTGTAAAGAGACAAACAATAAAGCTCTGTGGGATGATTTTGCAAAAAACAGCTTGGAACAAAATAAGAAATTATTACAAAAACATATGGGTAATGGGGTGCCCGTGTTTGGATATTATTGGGGAAATTGGTTAAAAGAAAATATCCCTGGGTTGACGAAATATTGTTACCAAAGCAAAAATACTCGTGGACAGGCATCAAAACTGCACGATTTAAAAGATTTTTTGGAACATGAAAACTTTAAATAACAAAATATTAAGCGTATTATTAGATGTGGCTAAAAATGCCGCGGATGGTAACAGTTCTTTGGATTGGAAACATGCGATTGTGCCGGTCTATCGTATGTTGGTTGAATCAGATGTTTTTGTGCCTGTTCGTATACAAGGCGTGGAAGCCGGTGACATTGCGGCAAATGTATTGTTTTTGCCTACAGAATATGGTGTTGCAATGCCTGTGTTTATGTCTATGGCATCGGTACATGAAAAAACTTCTTTAATACCAATATCTTTTGTTGATGTGTGTAAGATTTTATTGGAAGCAGAAGAACCAGCGGGTGTGATTATAGAGCCTTTTAAAAATGGATTGTTTATATCAAAAGAAACGATTTTGTGTCTGATGGATAAATCGCTGGTATTACAAGACGATGGATGTTTTATAAAATTTGAATCGTGTATTATTTAAATTTATAAATTCTGGTATGGGAAATTGTGCAAATCGATACCTGGCCGGCAGGAATATGTCCGCCGCATGGCGGGTTTTATATTGATTTTTACGTGCGTTTATGATATAATATAAATCAAGAATAAAGGCGGCATTTGTCGCCGTTTTTTATTGCACCGCCGCGCGCGGGCTTTTTTTATTTACCAAAAGGAATCACAAATGAAAACACCACAATTTTTGCGGCAAATAATGTCGTCGCCTGCATATATGGATAAAAATAGCAAGGCGTATGCAATGGCGGAAAGGTATCTGAATCTGCTGTATCCGGGTATGGCACAAACCGACGCCACAGGGCGCATGACCGAACCTGAATACGATATGACGTTGACGCAATTTAATAAGGCTCAGGATGCTTTAGAGGCCGCATTGGAAGCGGCTAAACAAGAGGCCGAAGCAGAATATGAAGAAGCCGGACAAGAGATAGATATTGAAGCCTATGTGGAATTAGAAGAGACCATAGACGTACGTGTTCTGATGCCGTTGGGCACAATAGAAAATAAACAGCTAGAGGTTTATACTCTGGACATTCCCGAACCCGAAGATGACGCTCTGAAAAAAGTTTGGCGTTGGCACAGTGAGGATGGCGATAACACCTGTGATGAATGTGCATCGCGCGATGGCGAGATATATGACAGCGAGGATGATATTCCGGAAATACCGGTACATCCCAACTGCCGCTGCAGCCTAACAGAGGATATAATAGACCCGGATGGCCACACGCTCAGCAGTAAACCGTATTCGCCAAAAGCAAAAGAAGAAAAGAATGAAATTGAAAAGGATGTCAAAAATATGAAAATGAGTGACGATGGTATTGTTGCTCTTAAGCAACAAGAAGGCAGTGTCAAACAAGACGGAAAGCATGTGGTATACAACGATCAAACGGGAAAGCCTGTTCCAGTAGATGCCCCCTTGCCACTTGGTGCAACGATTGGTTATGGGCATCTTATAAAACCTGGCGAAGATTTTCGTGGAGGTATAACAGAGGACACGGCAACTCAGCTGCTGCGTAATGATGTTGCCGCAGCAGAACGCGCAGTGCAGGATAATATTACAGCGCCGATAACACAAAATCAGTATGACGCATTGGTGATGCTGGCATACAATATAGGCTCAGATGCATTTAAGAAGTCCACCGTTGTGCAATATATAAATAACCCAGATTTTACAAGTTCCAAATATCCATCTTTGGAATCTGCATGGGGCGCATGGAATAAATCTGGCGGGCGAGTAATGCCGGGACTTATTAAACGACGCGATTATGAGTTTGGAATATACAGCACCAGTGCCTACTAATATGATGTGGATTCGGCGGCTTCTATAAGGGAGTTTATATAGCCCAGAACTATTTTCTGGTATAATTCCGCGGCTTGAGCCCCTGCAATTGTACCACATTGTGGTACGCAACTGTCCGGATACATAGTCGTGTAGGAAAGTCTTTGTGCCATATCACAAAAGTTATTAAATTCCAAAACCATGCTTTTTGCGTTTTTTGCATAGTTTTTCTGTATTATGTCCAAGGCAACAGACTTATAGCACTCTGTTTGTGTGTCCGTAATTTGAACCATTCGCACATTAGAATAGTTTTCTGGATTATTTAAGTCTTGTTCTGCTGCATTATCGCACTTTTTAATATCTGTTTTATAGCTCAGAGCAGTTTCGGCATATGTGGATATCGGTAAGATTAATAAAAATATAGTTATTAATTGTTTCATTTGAAACAGTGTATGATAATTTGTCTTATATGTCAAACAATAGAGGTTGGGCAAACTGATTGGTAAAAGACTAAACTTAGCTTTTGTGCGACGTTAATCATGTGCCGATTACAATTCTTTCTTTATTTTATACTCCACAAATTTTGGGCATGCGGCAAAGTATTTTGCAAATTCGGCGTCAACCCGGCTTAAGCGGGCTATCGTGCCGTCCGCGGCGATAAACGGCGGGTCAACACGTCGCAATTTTTGCGGCAGCATGACGCAGTCCGTCGCGGCATCGTCCGCGCGCCATAGGGCCGGATCGGAATACAGCAGGGAAAAGTCAACGCCGGCGGCATGCATTTTACGAATTACCTGCATGTCGTTCATGTGAAAGAAATCGTCGCGCGTCAATATGCCGCGGCCGATTGCGTCGCGGCAAATCCGTGCCAGCATTTCTTCATAAAACACGCCGGTAAAGCTGGAATATATTTCTTCGTCGGTTGTGTTGAATGCATGCGCAAACAGCCGTGCCGATTCCATGTCGCGCATTACAAATCCGTCGGGCGTGGCAACGATTGCCCGGCTAAGCTCTACCTCGTCGCATTCCAGCAATTTGCCGTACTGGTGCATATGCGGAATTGCGCGCAGGCTGTAATCCAGTCTGTCCGCGCACAGGTCCGGCAGCTCGTTCTCTTTCAGTTTGAACCGCGTGTCGTCCAGAATCGTGTCCAAATCAAATCCGGCCTTGGTTATTATTTCGGCCAGCTCGGAATTCTTTACAAATTTTTCATGAACGTCGTCTTGGTATTCTTGTGTCTTTGCGGCGTCCGTATCGCCAAACAGGCGGTCTGACAGATGGGAAAACGCCGTATGCGACACGTCGTGTATCAGTCCCGCGATTTGTTCCGGCACAGACGCGCCATGGATTCGCAACAGCATAAACACGCCGATTGAGTGATGATATCTGGATACGGGAATGGAATAGAACGGCATGTTTGGCCGCCACGGTCCCATGTTTATCCCCTGCAGGCGTTGAAACGTCGGGGCGGATATAATCTGTGAAAAGACGGGTTCTGCCACGTCGATTACGCCGTAAATTCTATCGCATGATATCATATGGTTTCCTTTGTTGTTGTGCGCGCCATTATATCATACTTGGCGTCCGTGGGCCATGTATTTGTTCCTGCTGATTTTATGGGGCAAATAATACAAAATTTATACAACCAACCCACAACCCAACAAGGAGATACAAAAATGATGTTGAAATTAAAAATATATTCCACTGTTTTCGTGTTGTACGAAATATTGGCGGTATTGCTGCTGCACTGCCCCTATACGTGCGATGCGATGTTTGGCGCCTCGTTCTGCAATGACAGCGTGTTTAAGTATTTTGTCGCGCTGTTGGCGGTTCCGGCCGTTGTCGGTCTGATAGTTATGTGGATAATGCATATAATTCATGCAATTCGTCGTCGTCACTCGTTCCTGTATCGTGCCCAAGAGGCGGTCGAGGATGTTGCCGGCTCTATCAAAAAGACTCTGAAAGAATCCGTGTCCAGCAAGGATATAGAGAAATATATCGTTGCGGCCCTGGCGGCGGGTGTAAAAAAATATTCTGACAAGAACCCGGAACTGAAGAAATCTTTTGGCCGCATTGTCGGTGCGATAACCGGTGGCGTCGGAGCGGATTTAGGCTGGGATGATGCCGATGAAGAGGATGCGGAAGACGCGCGCCGCGCCCCGCGTCGCGCCACGACAGGCAAGGCTAATTCGCGCACGCAAAAGCGTTCACGCTAATTTTGCCAAAGCATAAAATAAAGCCGCCGTTTTGGCGGTTTTATTTTTATCGGGACGGGGTCTTGGCGTCCATTTGCTGCTTAAAAACGTCCTTTTTCTTTTCCATCCTGTCCATCAACAGGCCGCCGTACATGGCACCGGCCAGCATTGCCGGATATACGACCAGACCCGCCTCGGCATGCCCCTCTTTGTCAATCAGATTATACACAAGCATGCCCAGCATGGTCACCAGTTCCGCCAGCCATACCGCGCTAACCCGTACGCTTTGACGGCGCAGTTCCAGCAGGGTTTTCTTTGCGCGCTGCAACCGTTTGCCGTCGTCTGTGTCGGGACCGTGAACGGTTATCAGCACATCCATGCAGAATTCCATACGGTCAAACAAGGTCCGTGTTTTATTCGGTAAAATTTTATCCTGTATTTTCATATTGCGGATTATATCGCCGATATGCTGTTTGTCAATATGTCCGTATTTATTATTGCAAAACCGAATAAACGGTATAATATTATGGTTTGTAATATTTAGGGGTAATAAATGCCAGCAAAAACAATCAGTGATATCGTCGCATTATGCAAGCGGCGCGGTTTTATCTTTACAGGCTCGGAAATATATGGTGGACTGGGCGGCGCCTATGATTATGGCCCGTATGGTGTCGAATTGATGCGCAACATTCGCGACGCATGGTGGAACGCGATGATATATTCGCGCAATGACATCGAAGGTCTGGACGCGGCGCAAATCAGCAATCGATTGATGTGGAAATATTCCGGGCACGAGGCTGGATTTTCAGACCCGTTGGTCGAATGCAAAAAGTGCGGCGCCCGCATGCGCCAGGACAAGATGGCGGACCCGACCAAGTGCGACAACTGTGGCAGCACCGATATAACGGAACCGCGTGCATATCAGCTGATGATGGGACTGTCCATTGGCGCGATGGCCGATGGGGCGATAAACGCATACCTGCGCCCGGAAACGGCGACCACGACATACGTTAATTTCAAGAATGTTTTGGATGCCCGCCCGCATAAATTGCCGTTTGGTATCGCCCAGATTGGCAAGGCGTTCCGTAACGAGATATCTCCGCGCGGCTTTGTCTTCCGCATGCGTGAATTCGAGCAGGCGGAAATGCAGTATTTCGTGCACCCCGATACGGATGAAAAGTATTTTGAAATGTGGCGTGCGGCGCGTATGGCCTGGTGGACGGATGTTTTGGGTATTCCGGCTGAAAAGTTGCGCTTTACCCCGCATGACAAATTGGCGCATTATGCCAAGGCCGCATGTGACATTGAATATGAATTCCCCGACGGCTTTGACGAGGTTGAAGGTGTACACAATCGCCAGGATTTCGACCTGGGCAGCCATACCAAGGCGCAAAACGAATTCAAAATCAATGCGCACGTTATAGAGAACAAGGACAGCACGGTAAAACTGTCATACAGCGATCCGCAGACCAGCGAAAACTTTATCCCGTATGTTATTGAAACGGCGATGGGTGTTAACCGCGCAATGCTGGCCGTTATGCATAACGCATATACCGAAGAAGATTTGGGGGACGGCAAATCGCGCCTGGTTCTGAAACTGCGTCCGAAATTGGCGCCGGTTAAGGCTGCGGTTATTCCGCTGGCGCGTAATGTGCCGGAATTGCTGGATACGGCGATGAACATTGAAAATGACTTGCGTCGCTTGGCGATTGGTCGTATAGAACTGGAAAATTCCGGCAACATCGGCAAGAACTATCGTCGCCATGATGAAATCGGAACGCCGGTTTGCATCACGGTTGACCACCAGACATTGGAAGACGGCACGGTCACACTGCGGCTGCGTGACACGATGGAGCAGCGCCGCGTCAATATCGCGGATGTTCCGGCGGCCGTTCTGGAAATAATAAACGGTTAATAAAAAAAATCCCCCGCCGGATGGCGGGGATTTTTTTATTTCTGATTACCTTTGCCGAACCAGTTCTGCATTTTCTGCCACATGGCACGAAACCCCTTTTGTTCAACCTGGGCCTTTCCTTTGGCCAGCTTTTGTGTTTTTTGCTGCGCGGCCTGTTTCTTGGCCTCCACAATATTTTTAAACAGATATGGCATTGGATTTCTGCCGTTGTCATCCAGTGACATCACGATAACCGGCCGTCCATCCTTTGTCTGGGCCTGTGATGAATAAGCCGAATCCTTGTCAAAACGCCGGAACAGTTCCATTGCCGCGGCGGCTTCTTTTTCACCCTTTGGATAATACATTGCATACGGCGGTTTCAAAATCATATCCACACGCAATTTGTTAATTGTTTCATTAGACAGCGGGCTTAAATTTGATTCCTGCACGGATGCCTGCATTTCTGCCAATCTGGCGTATTCATGCTTGTTTATCGCTTCTATTATTTCATAGCTTTGCGATTCCGGTACGCGGATAACAGGGTGTGAATACAAAGACGACTTATGCATGTCCATCGGCAAATTGTATTTTTTTAATATTGATGTAATCTTTTCAATATTCGCCCCATTGTTAGGTACAAAGTATTGCATAAAATAACGGCCGGCTATTTTTTTCTGCTCCACACCTTCAATTGGGGTTGGTGATTGCACCGCTTCTATTTGGCTTGTCAATTCCAGCAACAGCTTTATATCGCTTTCTTTTATTCCCATATCTCTATCCTTTTGTTATTTCATATATATTATACCATATTTGTCGGGTATATACAAATTCGCGTTGGCGGATTGCGGGAGTGTTTTTATAGGAAAAATTCCGTTAAAATTTTGGTTGAATTTGTGGTGCGATTCAACCAAAATAAGAAACGAGTCCTTGTAAATAGGCGTACAAATAACATTGGAGAAAGGAGGGAAAAATGACACATGCAGACATGTGGAATGCAATAGATGACTTTGCCCGCAGTCGCAATATGACTTGCTCTTGCATGGCGCGTCGCAGCGGTCTTGATTCTACGACTTTGAATCGAAGTAAGCGCTGGACGCGTGACGGAAAACCGCGATGGCCGTCAATGCAAAGTCTGGCAAAGGTATTGGATTCAAATAATGCGTATATGATAGATTTTGCGCGATTTTGTCCAATGCCAAAGGACGCGGAAAAATAAAATGTGTGGTCAAAAAAATGCGGGATAATTCCCGCGTTTTTTATTCCCGCCAAATGACGGATTCAAAACGCGAATTTATTTTGTCGCGCAGTGCGGCGTCGTTAAAGAACTGCTCGCGCGCATCGGCGGTCGTTTGTTCCTTTTCGTCTTCAAAGTGCGGAATGTATTTTTGTATCGCGATGTTTTTCACGCCGCGCGCCGCCAACAGCGTCGTAATATCGTCCACGTCCGCCTTGGATATAAAGCGCGGATCGCATGTTATCCGCACCTCCATCCCGCGTCCCGTCGCAATCCATGTATCCAGCGATTTTATCATGCGCTCGTACGCAATGTCGTTCCCGGTAAGGCGGCCATAGCTTTCACGTGTGGCCTTAAAATCCAGACCAATCCAGTCCACAACCGATGCCGCGCGCTGCAACATCTCCGGATAAAATCCATTTGTATGCAGACCGATGGCAAATCCCATGTCGCGTACCCGGCGCATATATTCAATCAGGGCATCGCCCTGCATCAATGCCTCGCCGCCGGAAAAAACGACCGCCTCCAGTTTTCCAATGCGGCCATGCAGCCACTCTAAAACCTTGTCCGTGTCGTATTCGCCGTCGCCGACATTTAACAGATGGCGGTTAGAGCAATATGCGCACCGCAACGGACATCCGCGCAGAAACAGCACCGCGGCCAGTTTCCCCGGATAGTCTATTGTGGTAAACGGCACAAAACCGCCAATCTGTATGTCGGACATTTCTTACGCCGCCTTTTTCATCAAGTCACTGTGGCGCTGGCCCGTTGTCAGACAGTTGGATTCTTTAAACGTTTTTCTTTCACAGAACTCCGAATACTTGCCGATATTGAAATTGGAAACCGGTCTGATAAATCCCATAGAACGTGAAAAACGTTCACACGGTGTTCTTTTTACCAATGTTTCTGCTTCACCCATATTCATAGCTTTTTCCTCCCTTTTTTGTTTTCTTTTTTTATTGGTCATTCGATGCCCGGGCCGCGGCGGCAATTTCCGCATCGCATTTCGGACAGAATTCATAGTTCCCGGCCAGGTACCCGTGTTTCGGGCAAATCGAGAAAGTCGGGGTCAGCGTCATGTACGGAATCTTGTAGTTTTCAAAGATTGTGCGCACTATCTTCTGGGCGGCGTCGCCGCTGGATACCGGTTCGCCCATATACAGGTGCAGCATGGTCCCGCCGGTATATTTGCGCTGTAATTCTTCCTGGTGCTCCAGTGCGACGAACGGGTCATCCGTAAAGTTCACCGGCAGCTGGGTTGAATTTGTGTAGTACGGGGCGTCTTTTGTTCCCGCCGTGATAATATCCGGAAAGTTTTTGGTATCCGTTTTGGCAAAGCGGTATGAACAGCCCTCGGCTGGTGTCGCCTCAAGATTATACAGATTGCCTGTCTGTTCCTGGAATGTCGCCAGATTTTCGCGGATAAAGTCCATCACGTCCAGAACCAGTTTCTTGCCGAATACCGTCGCAATATTTTCCGCACCATTCGTAAAGTTCAAAACCATTTCGTTCGCACCGTTGACGCCGATGGTCGAGAAATGATGATTCCAATCCCCCAGATACCGACGTGTAAACGGATACAGGCCGCGTTCCATATTCTTGCTGATTATTCTGCGCTTGATTTCCAGCGCCTCGCGCCCCAAATCCATCAGGCGCTTTAATTCACGGAACAGCCCCTCGCGGTCGCCCTTGTGCGTGTATCCCAGACGTGCCAGGTTGATTGTCACCACGCCGATGGAACCCGTCTTTTCCGCCGACCCGAACAGGCCGCCGCCGCGCTTTAACAGTTCGCGCACGTCCAGACGCAACCGACAACACATAGAGCGCACGTCCGTCGGTTCCAAATCGGAATTTAAAAAGTTCTGGAAATTCGGAATACCGTATTTCGCCGCCAGGTCAAACAGCGGTTTGACATTCGGGTGTTCCCACGGGAAATCGGGCGTAATATTGTATGTCGGAATCGGGAAAGTAAACGGGCGTCCCTGGGCGTCGCCTTCGGTCATAACCTCGATAAACGCCTTGTTTATCATATCCATTTCCGTCTGCAAATCGCCGTATGTGAAATCGACCATCTTTTTGCCGATAAACGGACGCTGCTCGCGCAAATCCTTTGGACAGGTCCAATCGAATGTAAAATTGATAAACGGCGTCTGCGTCCCCCAGCGGCACGGCACCGCACAGTTAAAGACCAATGTCTGCATCGCGTTTTTCACGTCGGCATACGACATATTGTCGATTCTGACATACGGCGCCAGATATGTGTCCACGGACGAAAATGCCTGGGCCCCTGCAAATTCGTTCTGCAGCGTCCCCAGGAAATTTACCATATGCGAAATCGCCGTCGCCATGTGTCGGGCCGGTTCGCACTGCAGATAACCCGGAACGCCGTTAAATCCCTCGTAGAGCAGTTCACGCAATGACCATCCCGCGCAATAACCCGTCAGCCATCCCAAATCGTGAATATGAATCGCGGCCGTCTTGTGTGCCTCGGCCACGGCGCGCGGATACAGGTTTAACCAGTATTCTGCCGTCACGCGTTCCGATGTGCGCAGGATAAGGCCGCCGATTGAATAACCGATGTTCGCATTTTCTTTGATGCGCCAGTTGGAACCGCCGACATACCCCTCGATAATATCAACCGCATCAACCGAAGAATTACGGATTTCACTGCGTTTCTGGCGATAAATAATATATGCCTCGGCCGTTTTGTATGCCTTTGCGTCCATCAAGGACTGAATGACAATATCCTGAATAACCTCTACCGACGGAGTCTTGCCGGCAAACATGGCGTCAAGTCTATCCAGTGCGTTCTGTGTAATCTTTACTATATCGGCGTCTGATATTTCCTCTGTTGTGGAAACGGCTTTCTTTATTGCGTCGAATATTTTACGGCCGTCAAAAGGCACGGTTTCGCCGCTGCGCTTTTGAACGGCGACCAGCTTTGATGTTAGCGTTGGAATAACCTGAATTGTTGTTTCTGTGGCCGACATGTATAACCCCTGTTTTTTGTCAAAATCACAATATGTAGTGGTGTATCGTTTAATTTATAATCAATATATAGTGTATGTGATTCGTGCGCAATATATAAAAATGAAAAAAAATTTCATTTTTTGCTTTACTTTTAAAAAGGGCGCTGTTCTGCGCCTTGCAGAATGTAGTCATGTACACAACCACAATACCAAAGGTATTTTTGTGTCAAAAAAACACAAAAAAGTGATTGGGAACAGAATCGGTAAAATTTACAAAAACACAAAATATAGGTGTAAAAATACGAATCGTGACATATATATTGACAAAATAAAGGGCGCCGATTCCGACGCCGCATATAAAATTTTGTACAGATTCGCAATCAGCGTACGCGTGAATTGACTATTTTGGCGCGTGCCTCGTTCGCGTCGTCATTACACGATTTCAGCATTCCGCCCAGGCACATCAACATTGCGGAATAAAGTGTAATAATCAGCAGTGTTTTTCCGTTTAAGGGAATTTTTACAAATTGTTTTCTTGTTCTTGCCATGTTTAATATAATGTTATGCGGTTAAAATTCTAATATGCGCCGCCACACATGTCAATATTTAAAATAGGTTGTTTTTCCCATCGCTTGTGGGCATAATGAATTGTCTGGGTAATGGTTATCCAGATTTTTAATAATAACAAAAAGAGCATAATTATTATGGTTAAAAACATATATGAAATGCTGCACGAGGTTTGTGTTCAGAACAAAGACCGTATTTTCTTTGTCAGACAAAATGAAACCTATGCAGATTTGCTGAAAAAGGTAAAGCAGCGCGCGGTGCTGTTGGCAAAACGCTTTGGTGTTAAAAAGGGTGATACGGTCGCGATATTGTCCGGCAACACGCCAGAGTTTATCAAATCGTATTTTGCCATCACGTCCCAGGGGGCGCGGGTGCTGATGCTGGATACGGGCCTGTCACCGGCCGAGCATTTGAACATGATGCAGCGCACCGGGTGCAAGCTGGCATTGGCCCAGCGTTCGCACTTTGTCGAAGGTGGTCCGGAAATGTTCGACATTGAAACACCTGACGATACCGATGAAAAAGACTTTGTTGCCTCGGACGTTTCGCGCTCCGATTTGGCGATGCTGTCGTTTACGTCGGGCTCCACGGGCAATCCAAAGGTTGTGGGATTGACTCACAATAATATATTGTCGTTGGGGCAGGGGGCTTTGTTTTACCGGCCTGTTATCAAGCCTGGCTATACTTTCTATGGATTTTTGCCGCTGTACCATATTTACGGGGTTGTTATAAATATCATAGCCCCGCTGGTGCTTCAGGGGAAACTGCTGTTGCAGCCGGTTTTGAATCCGCGTGAATTTATCGCCGATTTTAAAAAGTACCACCCAGAGGTTATTCCCGCCGTTCCCCGTATATGGGAGGCGTTCTATAAAAAGATAGTGCAAAGCGCCAAGGAAAAACATGTTTATACTTTGATGCGCACCGTCATGGCGACCCAGGGAATATTGCGCAGCGTCGGTTTGAAAAGTGTCGTGGACAAGGTCACAAAACCCATTCACGAACAGTTCGGCGGCAATACCAAGGTTCTGGTGTCGGCCGGCGCAACATTAAAACCGACGATACGCCGATTCTTTGAACGGCTGGGCTTTGCGGTCGGCGACTGCTATGGTTTGACCGAATGCACGGGGCCGGGTAATTTTAACTTTGCCTTTCGCATGGATAACGGGAAAATGTATTATGCGGGCCCCTTGCAGGGTAACGAGTTGCAGATACACAACCCCGACAAAGACGGTGTCGGCGAAATCTGGCTGCGCGGAAATATGGTAATGCCGGGCTATATCGATAACCCCCAGGCTAATGCCGACGCATTCGAAGACGGCTGGTTCAAGACGGGCGACCTGGGCCGACTGGACAAGAAAGGCCGCCTTATTGTAAAAGGGCGCAAGAAACAGGTCATCGTTCTGGACAGCGGTAAAAACGTATATCCGGACGAGCTGGAAGACCTTTATCTCCAGAACGAGGAAATTCTGTCCGCGGCCGTATTTGAATACACCATCAAGGGCAAGATAGTTCCGTATGCGGTGTTCCAGGTCGCACCCGGCACCACGACGCAAAAGGTGGCGCTGTTGATAAAGGCGTCGAACTTAAAAATTGCGCCCTATAAATGGGTAAAGCATTTTGCGATTACCGAAGAGGAACTGCCCCAGACGTCGGCGAAAAAGATAAAGCATTTCGTGGTCAAAGAAATGCTGGACGCTGGCAAGTTCACGCGGGCCGAGCAGTAATAACGGCATTATATACGGGGTGCGTCGCCCCGTATATAACATATTGACAAAATCGTGACCGTGTACTATATTGAAAGAAAAGGGGTTGCGCGATGCCACAGGCCTTGGATACAGTTTCTTTTATAAGAAATCGTCTGAAATATTCGGCGGCAAAGTGTTATGTCGCCTCGTTATCGGCCGTCGCAATCCACAATCTCTGGCGCACATTCAACGAAACCGAAAATAGCGGTTGTACTTATTCCATATATGTCGGCCGTATTACGACCGACATTTTGCGCGCCGCATTTTTGCGCGAGATGGCTTATAATCCGTTGCGTTTTGGCGGCGTGTCTTTGGATAGTAAAAAAGACTGTTCACAAGAAGTGGGTGCGATTATAGACTCTATTCAGGGCATTTTATCGCAATTCAATGATTTGTGGCCGGCCGGTATCGCAGACCGCGTTTCAATTGTCGATATCGCCGACCCACAGTACCATTTTCTGCGCGAACTGCGTGATTGCTTCAAAGATATTGCGCGTTTAAACTTGGCCGATTTTAAAAAGGCGGCATATCGCGATGAAATCATCGCACATTTTGCAAATGCGGTCGAAATACCAATGACGCCGGATATGCGTGCGGCACTGCGCGGTATGGCAAACGCATCGGCTGCGCGCCGCGAAAATATCCGTACAAGAAAAGAGTTGGCCCGCCGTTTGTCCGCAATAGAGACGGAAATGAAAATTCATCGCGGTCATGACCGTGAATTTTATACCGAGCTGTTGGCGGAACACGATTCCTTGCGGACCCAGCTGGACGGTTTGCGCGCAGTCTCGCGTGCACGGTCCAAGCCCAATATCCGCCATGCATCGCCGGCATCCGTGCCGCCCGCGCCGGTTGTTATGGAAGACGGTGGTGACGTCACGGATGCGGCCGAACGTGAAATAGAATTGCTGAGCACCATGACGCCAGAGCACGCCACCGATGAAATTTTTCAGGATTATATGGAGCATATGCTGGGGCTGCGCGTCGGCAAATTTAACGGCGACCACCAGCGTTAGTTATGCGTTTAATTGCATACCGTTATATACGGCGGCAAAGACTTTTCCGCGTTCACCGTTCTGTCCCCGCAATCCATGCAGTTAAATCTTCTGTTTTGTGAGTGCGTGGCGTCAATCGGCACCGATTTTTTTGCAACCGCATCGACATTTGCGGCGTATCTCTGGCTGGGGAATCCGAAATAGAATCCGCGCGACGGGCCGCTGCATTCCGTCGCGCGCCCCGGATAGCATTGCGGGTCGTTTATCTTTGCCGGATTCGGCACACACACGGATGTGCATGTTTCGATGTCCGTTATCATTTGTTCACAGTCCGTGCACGACGTCGTTTGGGGCACGCGCAGGGTCGCGCCCGGTTTGCCGTAAATTGCGCCGTCCGTAATGTGGGCGCATTTTTTTGTGTCGGCCGTTTTGTTCGGATCCGTCACGCATTCCCATTCCAGATTATTGTAATTCAGTCGTGCAATCATATTGTCGGGGCATTGCTTTTCCGGAAACGGGTTTATGCATTCCCATACGCTGTCAACCAGTACGGCGGTCTGCTGGCTGGCGCACAGGGGGCGGCGCGATTCGTCCGCCACGCATTCCAACAGGTCGGAATCCCAAATCGTGTCCCCCGCGCAGTCCGTTTTTGTATTGTATCCGATGCACTGCCACCGGCCAAATCTGTATGCCTTGACCGTGCCCGCCGGACATGTCACGTCCGATGTGGCGGCGGCTGTAAATTCCGTGTCTGCATCCGGTATTTCATACTGGGTCATATATACCAGCTGGCCGTCGGCCAGTTTCATGTCCGTTATTATGCCGGCCGGCACCGCGCGCTTGGTCGCGGTTCCGCCGGACATGATAAGTTTGTCCTGATATATCCCGAATGTTCCGGCGTCGGCAAAGTGCTGCTCTAAAATTTCCATCATGTCGTTGTATTTTTCCGGTGGCACGGGCGCGGCGGTGGTAACGATAAAACTGTACGCAGGTTTCTTTTTGCGTACGACTTCGCATTTTGCGACGCTTAAATTTGTATTCAGGCATACAAACCGGCTTTCTATTTTATTTTGCTCCACACATATGTCGTCAAATTCGCCGCCGCGAATTGTCGCATTGTGGGCGGCGGCGGCGCATTCCGCCACACTGCGCAGGTCCGCGCGCTCTATCGCGTATGTTGTTTCCTGCTCTGTCATTCGCTGGGACGGGGCGTTTAACATATAGAAACCGGCCATGAATATTGCGACCAAAATCATGATAAAAATATTCATCATTCCCCCTTGCGATTTATTAAAAGTCTAGCTAATATAAGAATAAACTGCAACTTTAAAAAATATGGTTGTCTTATGAAGAAATGCCTTGTGTTTTTGCTTTTGGCCGGGTGCGGCTTTCGTCCGATGTTTTCGGGTTATGATGCCGATATTTACGTTGCGCCCATATCGGGGATTAACGGCATTGATTTGCGCAACAGCCTGAATGCGAAATTCGGTGGCCAGCATGATGCGTCGGCCCGCTATACATTGACTGTTAATTTGGGTGAGCCCACGACCCAGTACAAGGCCTTGGAACGCACGGGCGACGCCACATGGCAACAGGTGTCCATTGTCGCCAATTTTGAGCTGGCCCGTGACGGTGAAAAGATTGCCTCCGGACGCGAGGTTGCGGCGGAATCATATACATTTGTGCGATATCTGGTTGCGGCGAACGCATCGTATAATAATGCCGTAAAAAATATTATAACCGTTCTGGCCGACAAGATAAGCGTGCGCGTTATCACGGCCACCGCCGATTATGAGAAAGGGCAGACCGACCGGTAATGAAATGGAAAGAAGCGGATTTTAACAACGGTATCGCGACAATTCGTGCGGTATTGATATACGGGCCCGACGCCGGCCAGGTTGATGAGCTGTGCGACCGCGCCATAGACCGCCTGGAAATTGAAAAAGACAATTTGTTTGCCCTTGATTCTGAAGAGCTGCGTGAAAAACAGGATGCGCTGTTCGCAGAAAGCTGCAGTCCGTCCATGTTCGGCGGCCGCAAGATGGTGATCATATCGCATGCCGGCGACGCGCACGCGAAACAGATTGCGGATTTGGTCGGCCACGGCGGCCTGTGTGCAACGGTAATTGTTACGGCGGGCGACCTGCGGGCGGGCGGCGGCCTGCGCGCATTGTTTGAAGGGGGCGACAAAATCGCCGCCCTGGCATGCTATACGGATGATGCGCGTTCACTGGCAAATCTAATACGCGGCGCGCTGTCCGCGGAAAACGGAATAAATCAAATCAGCCCCGACGCCATGGCGTACATGACGACGCATCTGGGGGGCGACCGCGGCATTACGCGCGGATTTTTGGCAAAAATCGCACTGTATGTGGCCGATAAAAAAATTGTGGAGCTCGAAGATGTTGAAAAATGTCTGCCGGATACTGGTGCGGCGGATATGGACGATTTTCTGTATTCTTTGACCGCCGGCCATATTCAGCAGACGATGACGGCACTGGACCGTCTGTTATATGACAATGCTCAGCCGAATATGATAATCCGTCTGTTGGACGGCCACTTTAAAAAGTTGATGACCGCGGTTGTCGACGGCCAGCTGCCACGCCTGTTTTGGAAGGTTGCGGATAAATTCAATCTGGCGATGAAGATTTGGCCGGCGTCTGAAATTGCGGTCGTGCTAAATCGTTTAAACGAGCTGGAGGCGCAGATGCGCACCACAGGCATGCCGGCCGAGATTTTGCTGCGTGATTTTGCATTAAAGTTATCGGTGCGTGCCGCGAAATTGGCAATAAAAAGAAGGAATTAAAATGTTGGCATCTGTTTACGCCCCAAAGGATTTCAAGCGTTTGCGTGCATCCGGCGATTTGGTCGCGCGCTGTTTTGATTATATTACGCCGCACATTCGCGCGGGAATATCGACCGGCGAAATCGATCGTATGGTTGCGGAATTTTTAAAGGCCAACGGTGCGCGCTCGTCCGATTTGGGATACCAGGGATACCCGAAAAGCATCTGCACATCCGTAAACGATGTAATCGTGCACGGCATCCCCAGCGATGACGTGATATTAAAGGACGGCGATATTGTAAATGTTGATTTGACCGCCGAATACAAGGGGTTTCACGGTGACGCGTCGCGCATGTTCATGATTGGCAATGTATCGCCAAAGGCGCGCGAATTGGTCCAGACGTGCCAGGATGCGTTGAACGCGGCGATATCCGTTTGTGCGCCGGGCGTGCCGCTGTCGGAAATAGGGCGCACGATAGAGGCGGTTGTAAAACCGCACGGATTTTCCATCTCGCGCGATTTTGTTGGCCACGGCATCGGCAAGGTAATGCATGACGAGCCTCAGATTTACCACTTTTATGACAAGCGCTGGGACAAGGTAAAGATGGTGCCCGGCCTGGTATTCACCATAGAGCCGATGATAAACACCGGCCGCCCCGAATGCAAAATCGATGCAGATGGCTGGACCGCGCGCACGGTTGACGGCGGCCTGTCGGCCCAGTGGGAACATACGCTGGGGATTACCGAAGACGGCGTGATAATATTTACGGAAAAAATGGTATAGCGCGATTATGGGGTGACCGGTGAAGCAAACAGACGCATCTTTTCACGCCGGTCATCGCGAACGCTTGCGTCAAAAATTTCTTGATGGCAAAATGACCGATTACGAGTTGCTGGAATTGGCGCTAAGTTTTGCCATACCGCGTCGTGATGTGCGGCCCGTGTCGCGTGCGCTTATTGGCGAGTTTGGCACCGTATATCAGGTTTTAACCGCATCGGTCGAAGATTTGTCGGCGGTGCCCGGAATGGGGCGCAACAGTGCGATATTTATCAAAACTATGCATCGAATGATGACGGTTGGATTTCGCGGATATTTTCTAAAAACGCCGCTGTTTCATGATTATGCCCAGTTTGAAAATTACTGTCGTTTAAACGTCGGCGGCAAACCCGTCGAAGAGGTTCATGTTTTATACCTTGACAGTCGTCTGTGCCTGTTGGAGGACCAGTGTCACAGCGTCGGCACCGTAAATGAATCGGGTATTTATCCGCGTGAAATAGTTCAGCATGCCTTGAAATTGAACGCGCGCGGTGTTGCGCTGGTCCATAATCATCCGACGCCGTGCACGTCTTTTTCAGAACAGGACAAGGAAATGACGATAGAGTTAATGCTGTTGTTGCGTGCAATGAACATCACGCTGTATGACCATTATGTCGTTTCCGGTGGAACCGTTTATTCCGCGCGCAACATGCATATGCTGGATTAGAACAATTCTTCAACGTCGCATACGGATGTCAGCGTGCGGCTTTCTATTCTGTGAATGTTGTCTTTTATTATGCTAAAGGTATCGCGCGTGGCGACCGTCGGCGTAATCCATGTATCCTGCCATGGACGCGATATCTTTATCACGCCAAAGCCGGGGGTAAATACAAAGCGCAGTTTTTGCAGCGCGCATTGCGCCCCTTCAACGGTTGCAAATCCGGCCGGCGTAATGTCGGTGTATCCGTTGCCGGTATTCAGTTCAATTTTATATTCGTATGTAAAATGGTCCGTGCCGTTTTCGCGACGACTGCGCGTTATTCTGTCGGCCAGACCGTCGTTGTTTATATCGCGCGTGAACACGTCAACACGCGCCAGGCCCGCCCCAAAATCGTCCAGCGGATATTCCGTCGATGTTGTCGCGCGCCCCAGGCCGTCGTCAAATTCCCCATGCGCGGTCCGCCCCGGCGCCGGCATTTTTTTTGCGGGGGGCGGCGCGGTGTGTACCGGTGACACCGTGCCGATTGTACGGCCGTTGCGCGCGCCGCCATTATCCGCCAACAGATATATCAGCACCGCAATAACCGCCAGCAATAATACCAGCATAATGTTAATGGCAATACTTCCGCGCTGATTGTTGGGCATTTGTGCATTCCTTTGTCTATTCACGGGTTTCGCGACCCGGCTGCCATCCTTCGACGCGTCGTATCTCGCTTGCCACCCGGGCCAGTTGGGCGTCGCTTAAATTTCGCATCGGCGTATCCAATGAGGTGCCGACCGCCTGGGCGACGCGCTGTTGATATGCGGACGTGTTGTTCCCGTCGGACGGTGGCGCCCATGCGCTGATTGCGCCGGCCAGTGTCTTGTTTTGATATGAATCCGTTTTCAGCAGTTTGATAATCGCGTCCATGCCGGTCTGTTCATCGGGGAAAACCGCAAAGTTCCCGGCCTGGCCAATGCCGCCCGCCCCCTGCGTAAATCGGCCCGGGCGAATGTTGCCAGGATTGTTGTTGCGCCATGCGCGCGTGCCGCGACTGCGCCGTTTTTGCGATTCATCGGTATATGTATAAACGACATCGTTCCCGGATGCGTGTGCCTTTACGGCGCGGTCGCCCGCATTCCCGGCCGGCGGCTGGGTGCTGTTGTCGGGCCCGCTTGGCGATTCCGGGGGCGTTGTTTCATTCTCGTTCGGTATTGTCGCGCCCGTGTCATAAATATCAAAATCTTCGTACAGGTCGTCCTGGTTCCATTTCGACAGTTTCGCATTTCTTGCCTCCAGCATCTGCTGCACATCTGCCATGGATACGTGGGCGGTCTTGCATCCGCGCGCAAACAGGTCGTCGCCGTATATCAGGTTAATAATTGGGCCGGCGGCCGACACGATTCCAAATATCAGCACCAGGTTTCGCATATTTGTGAATATGTCGTTTTTTGCGCCGCGAATCATGGATATCGCCCACCCGAACAGCAGCAACCCCGTCACGCACACCAATGCAATCCATGCGTATTCGGCGAACGTGGCAAAGCTGCGCAATACACAGGCCGGGTCTTCAAAAGAGATAATCTGGGCGCCGGGTGCATACTGGATATTCCGGAATCCGGCGTTTTCCAGCAGTCTAAGAATATGTTGCAGGTCCATTTATATTATTGGCGCCTATTTTTTTGCGGCCGTTGTGAAAAAGCCCGGGATAGTAAAATCTTCGTCGTTTGCCGCGACGCCGGCCCATCCGAACAAGTCGCCCATCAAGCCCGTATCTTCGCGGCGCACCTTTTTAAACGGCAGAATGTTTTTCAGCTTGCCTATTTTTCCCTGTGACTGTGTCGGGGCGGGGGCGGCGATTTTATCTTCGGTATTTGCGAATTCCGCCGCCAGCTGTTCCAGCGTGGCATCCGCATCGCCCACATGCATTATTTCGTCGTTGGTCATGTCCATCGCCGGGGCGATATCGTCGGCCGCGTCGGCAATCGTCGCCTCGCCATGATCCTCGCGCAGGGGCGTCATGCTTTCCAGTAATTGCTCCAGTGTTTTTTCAATCGGTTCCTCGGGCGCCTGGGCCGCAATCATATCGTCAATCGAAACGGATTCAATCACGGCATCGTCATCCGCCGAATCCGCGGACGGCTCGTCTGCGGCCGCCGCAATTTCTGCTGGTTCTTCCGTCACCGTCTCCGGTGTTGCATCGGATACAATGTCCGGGGCCGCCTCGGCCACCGGTGCGTTCGCCGCCAGAACGGATAAAATCGGAATTACCTTTTCGGATTGTGGCGCGGCCGGAATCTCATCCGCCGGAATTACTGCCGGGGCGTCGTCCGTCGCCTCTGCCTTTGGCGCTGCCTTGCGCGGACGGCCGCGTGATTTTTTTACCGGCGCCGGCGCTTCTTCGACAACAGGTGCTACGTCTGCAATCGGTTCTTCTATCACAATCTCTTGTTCGGGGATAATAATTTCTTCGGGTTCTGCGGGGGCGGGTTCCGATTCTGGTTTCGGTTCGGATATAATTTCTGTGGGCTCTTCTATGACAACCGGTGCGATTTCTTCAATTTCTGGCGCCTTTGCAGCGGGCTGTGCCGTTGTCAATGCATCATCGTTATCGACCGGCACGCCAAACAGTACGGTGTCACGCCCCAGGCCCAATGCATTGCGCACTTCGTCAAATGCGGCGCGTACATCGGACATTTCAAAGACTTCACTGCCGGAAATATAGATGATTTTAGTTTTCATGAAAAAAAGCCCCCCATAATTCTGGGTTATTATATCATATTTTAGTGTTGAACGCATATAAAAAATATCTTAAACTGACAGCATGGCAGATATAAAGCATCAGATTTTTCAAGAGCTGACCGCCCTGGAAGAGGCGGCCTCGAAATTGCGTGGTGCGGCGGTAATCGCCGGAAAGCAGACGGATTTAGAGGTTGCGATTTTAACCGAACAGGTAAAAACACTGCGTGACAAGAATGCGCGCGCGACCCAGCTGATTGATAAGTCGATGGATATATTAAAGAATTTGAAATGAGCGTCGTATCGATACCGATTGTGAATAAAAATTACCCCATGGGTTGTGAAGACGGGCAAGAGGCGCGCCTGATTGAGCTGGGGAAAATGGTGGACGGTCGTGCGCGCGAGATTTTGGATAAAATCGGTCCTTTGCCGGAAAACGCATTGCTGGCGACGCTGTGCATTGTCCTTGCGGACGAGGTCAGTAATCGTCCGGCGCCCAGCATATCGGACGCCGACCTGCGGGAAATCCTTGCCCGCATACGCGAGATTAAGCATAAGATTGCGCAATAAAAAAACGCCCGTTGGGCGTTTTTTTACAGTGTGTTTTGTATACTGTCGTGCATCAGCTTTGTTTTGGTTGATGCCATCATGTTGTTGGCTGTGCTGTATTCAATTTTTCCTTCGCGCCAGCCTTCAATCGTGCAAATTGCATCAGCGACTTTGTTTACGCCCGCCGAATCCAAATCGCACAGTTTTTTGTTAAGCGTTAGACCGGTTAATTTGCTTAAACGCTTTTTATATGTAGCAACATCGTTTTCGTGCGGTGGTGCATATTTTGTAATGGCGCGCTCTATGCTAAGATTTCTGTATTTGTCCGAACGCAGCAAATCCGCCAGTGCGTTTCGGCCTGTTTCATAGTCCGGAAATACCGCGAATTTGCCGCCTTTGCCGATTGCGCCTTTTTCGCGTGTGTATTTTCCGTATACCAGGCAACCCGGATTATTGTTGCGCCATGCGCGCGTGCCGCCACAGCGGCGAACTGTGTCGCCGGTGCTCATGACATACAGAACTTCCTTTTTATATTCCAGTGCCTCGACCGCATGCGGCATCAGCTTGCTAAAATCTATCTCAATATCGGCCGTATCCTGCGGCAGCAAATAAGTACTGTCGATGCTGTACTTGGTGGAATCGTTGTCGTGTGAGTCATATGGTTTTGCCGAAGTGTTGCTGGAATTCAGAAACATCCCCAGTGTCATCATGCCGCCCAACATGTATGGTAATGTAAATTTAGCTTTCATTTTTTTACCCCTTTGCAATCAAACAGGGCGCGCCAAAGCCCCGCGCGGTCACCTGTGTTATCGTTAATATTCTTTTTGATTGGTTCGGCGTGATGAAATGAATACTCTCGCCGTACATTCAAACATGGCGCGTCACGCCATGCCCCGACTTGCCCGTGTGGCAGCCCGCCCCGTTCCCGGGGAACCAAGGTTTTTTGTGCGCGGCCGAATACGGCCGCGCTGGCCGCGCTTATTAAGAGCGGCCGATTTGCAGCTGGTGCTGCATTGATATTTGCGGCGACATCTCCGGCGCGGCAAGCGCTTTTTGAACGTCGTCGCCAAAGTATTTGGCGCGTACCAGGCGTATAAGGTCGCCGCGCGGCAACGCCAAAAGTTTTTCCACCGAAATCTGCGTTCCATCAGCGATGTAATCAACCATCTGGTCGCGTGACATGGATTCCAGGCGTTTTAATTCTTTTGCATATTCTACCTGCAGAATTTGTTCAATGTCTGCACAGAATACGTTCGACATGTCCCAGTTTTGAACAACGTCGCCGATACGTTCACGATTGTGTGCGGTGAACATGTATTTGCCGGTCGGGCCCGGAACAAATTCGCCGGCCTCGACGCGTCCCTCGCCCAGGAACATGATTGCGTGAAACTTGGTTTTAGAGCCGCGAAAACGCGGAACAATCATGATGGAACCCGGATTGACGTGCGCCAAAGAAAAGTTACGCTTGGCAAATTCGGCAATCGCCGCGTCGCGTTTGGCGGCCTCTGTGGAATCGGTAATTCCACGGCGTGCCAGGTGTCTTGCCAACTCTGCGCTGTATGTGGAATCGGATTCAAATGCGCGACCCTCTTTGATGGCGTCGGTGTATTCCGGCTTGGTGTATTTGCGGCGCATCTGGTCCTTAAAGGCGATGCATGCGCTTTTGCCACCCTGTGGAATAACGGTCAACGTGTCGCCGTTTTCATTTAGCGCGCGCATTAACTGGGTGTACTGTCCATACATACAGTGCAGGCCCACCGGTGCCCCCGGCAGCTCTTTGCGCACCGCGGCGCGATATCCGCGTGTGCCGATTGTCGGGTTTAAGCGCTTCTGTGCGGCCAGCATGTTTTCGATATACATGTCGCATGTGTTTTCCGCGCGTGCGGTCAAACGCGACTGTGTGATGGCGTACTGTCTGGCATAGTTAACCACCGACATGTTTTTTGCAAACAGCTCGTTCGGCACCTGCATTTCCAACTTTGGCTTTGGCAGGTTCGGTTCTTCTATTTTCTGGGCATTGGCAGAATTATTGCTAAACATGGTCGCAGACCCCATAATCAGGTAAGGAACCACTTTTTTATACAACTTCATTTTATTCCCCTTTGCAATCAAACGGAATAATTGGCGCTGTGCCATTTAATCCATTTTTTATATTCGTTTTTTGTTTTGATTGGTTCGTCGCGATAAAAGAAGAAATTCGCAACGTACATTCAGATGTTTGTTTAACTCAAACACCCCGACTTGCTGTGCCGAAATTCGCGCACCCGCAGCCCGCCCCAAACGGGGAACCAAGGTTTTGTATATACAATATAGACAAAAAAGTTTTGTATTTCAAGTAAAAAATGACAGGAAAATAAAGAAAATTTGCAATTGGTAGGGGGCTTTGTTTGCTGGACCGCCACGCATACGCTCGCGGTGACAATGGAGCTGGGCTCGCTGTCATTGCGAGGGGCGGCAGCCCCGCGGCAATCCAACATGTAAAGCGGCGGTGGCATTTATCAACTGGATTGCTTCACTTCGTTCGCAATGACAGTCGTGCTTGAATCGCTGTCATTGCGAGGGGCGGCAGCCCCGCGGCAATCCAGTTTTATTTGCTTTCCGAGATTTTTTAGGATATAGTACTTACTGCAGCGTTGTGTTAGCGCTGCAAGGTTTAGCAACCTTTTACACTCGGTCCGGAAGGACTTTAAACATTCACTCCACCCAAGGTTGGAGGGTCGCCAAATAAATTGAATAGGCGACACTATGAGTGTATAGATTGCTAACCTCCAACCGCTTAAATTATTTAGTGGTTTATAACACCAATCACTATAAAAATGCATGTCTCCCCGCTTCGGCGGGGGTTGTCTTTTGGCTGGACCGCCACGCATACGCTCGCGGTGACAATGGAGCTGGGCTCGCTGTCATTGCGAGGGGCGGCAGCCCCGCGGCAATCCAGTTTTATTTGCTTTCTGAGATTTTTTAGGATATAGTACTTACTGCAACGGGGATTCCGTTGCCCGAGAATACAGACTCGGTCATTGGTTGCCTGCACAGGCGTAAAACTTTCAACCCTTATCGGGGTTGGGAGGTTGGCTGAATATATTGAATAGGCCAACACATACCAATGATGTGTCTGTAAGCTCCCGCCCCGGTCTTCTCAACAATGATTTTGGCGGTTGCAATTATAAATGTAGATGATACAATATAATTGTAATGGGCATTGCCCCTGTTGCAAAAGTGCGAGCTAAAATCTCGCTTAGTAGAACCGCCTGTGCAGGCGTAAAATGCTCCACCACCCGCTGGTTGGAGTCGGCGAATATATTGAATAAGCCGGGATAAGTTCTACTATCATTTTAGCTCCAACCATCTTTCTTTAGATGGTTTTTGTTTTTATCAAACCGGGGGCTTGCTATGGCAAAAAACACTGATAACACCAATATGCTGGCGGAAAATGAATATCCGTCTGCGCTGATATATAAACTCTGTGAATTTTATAACAAGTATCCCGATTATAAAACCGGGATTATGGATATTTCCATTCTGGCGCGGATTGTGCATACCGAACTGGAAAAATTTACGCGTCGCCCGCACAAACAGGTGACCGAGGTGTTTTTCGACCGCGAGCCGCCAACCGCCCGCTTCGTTTAAAAAAAATCCCCCAAACGGGGGATTTTTTTATTCCTTGATAATGTCCTGGACGGTGACCTTGAACACAACGTCTTTCCCGGCCAGTTCCGGAACGTATTCCGTCGGGAATGTAATGTTGATGTCGCGAGTTTCGCCCTTGTTCATTCCAACCAGCTGTTCTTCAAAGCCCGGAACGAACTGGCCGCTGCCCAATTTCAAGGGGAAACCGGTCGCGGTGCCGCCTTCGAACTGAACGTCGCCCAGGAACCCTGCGAAATCAATGATAACCGTGTCGCCGTTCTGTGCGCCGGCATTGCTGTCGCATGCGCCCAGTGTAAGTGCACCGCACAGTGCGGCCGCTGTCATAAACTTTTTCATGTTTTCCCCTTTTTGTTAAAATAATAAAGCGCTATTTAACATAGCGCTTTGTTTGTTTCACGTCCAGTGCTTAATTTGCATAAACGCAGCGGAATCCGTATTCGCGCATGGTGGCCCCCTCGGCCTCTATGCGATAATCGTAAAACGGGCTGGGGCGCATGGCGTCAAACGACGGGCGGTCGTACACCATCACAATGCTGTCTGCATTGCGGCCGCATACGCGCTTCATTTCATAGTCTGCAACCTTTGCCAATATTGTGCGTGCGTCGCCGTCAATGTCCATGCCGTCGGCATTCTGCATCAAGCGCAGGCGCATTTCACGCATGTCCGTGTTCCCCAGCAGGATTTGCACGCGAACCATCGCGCCCTTGTACTCCTGCCAGCGGGTTTCCATCCGCGCCGTGGTCCAGCGGTTGCTGGTCTGCTCTTTCTCTTCGGCGGTTTTGGGCTTGTATGAATCAATGTTTGCATATTGGTTGTCAGACTGCATAAATTCGCTGGTTCGTTCGTTATACAGCGGCGCGTCCGGTCCACCCTCTGCAAAATCGGTGGTGTTGTACGGCGTGTCGCCGCCGTTGTTGCACCCGGCCAACAGCGCCCCGGACATAATTGCAAAAATCATGAATTTTTTCATATCAGTCTCTCTTTTTTTTGATTTTATCAAATAAAGCTTTTTGATTCAAGCGAGGATTTATGATAAAATCAAAGCATGGCTAATGTTGTGCTGGATTCTTTACTGCGCCCGCTGGAGGAGTTTTATAAACCCTCGTTCGTGGAAGAAATCGCAATCAATCACGCGGGCGAGGTCTGGATGCGCCTGCACGGCGCGCGCGTTCCGTGGGTTGCATACCAGGCCGAGAATTTAAGCAAACAATACCTTATCGACTTAATCCATACCGTCGCCAATATTTACGAGCGGCCCTTTGACCCGACGCACGGCGTGCCGGTCGTATATGCGACGTTGCCCGGCAATCATCGTTTTTCAGCCATTGCGGGCCCGAATGTTCAATATGATGAAAATGATGTCACGGGTGGTGTCGCGATGAATATCCGCGGTGGAAACGCCCCGGACACCAGTTTTGAGAATTATCATCTGAAACGTGGCGAGGATTTGTTAAAGGTAAAGCCCCGCGATAACGTCCGTCCCGACGACCCGTACGACAGATTGATGCAGGCCATAAACGACGGCAGTCCCATTTTAATCAGTGGCGCGACCGCAACCGGAAAAACGACGTTCTTGAACCATATGTTAAAGTTAATCGACCAAAACAGCCGTGTCATTACCGTCGAAGATGCCCGCGAAATCCGCGTGCCCCAGGCGAACCGGGTGCACTTCGTTTTGTCGCGTACGGAACAGAATAATGATTTTAATTATGCGCGCCTGTTGGATTTGGTGGTGCGTATGACGCCCGACGTCATTATCGGCGGGGAAATATCAACCGATAATGCATCCGTCCTGTGGGAAATGCTGGGGACGGGTCACGACCACTTTTATACGACCATTCACGCCGAAAGTGCCGAGGCTGCATACGCCGCGTTCGCGGACCGTATCCTGCATACTCAGCCGGCGTATAACCGCACTGAACTGATTACGGAAATGAGAAAGAAAATCCGCGTCGTGCAATTATCGCGTGACGGCGCCCTGCGCGCCGTGACCGAGGTTGTATAGTGCCTTTGCTTGTTTTCTGAAATTTTCGTGTTATAATATACATATATTTAAAATAAGGATGCAAATATGGCAGAACGAAAAATTGTATGGTTGGAAGACATGTTGGCAAACGCCAAAGATGACAAGGAACGCGAACAGATTTTAAAAGAGTGGGAGGCGGAAAAGGTTGCGCGTGCCGCCCGCAAGGAAGAAGAACGCATTAACGCCCCGTCCATGATTGATAAATTCATAGAGGGTATCGCGGCGCTGAAAAAGAAAATGTTCAAAGACAAGACAAAAGATAAAAAACTGTCGCAGACGCAGCAGCGTACGCGTTAATAAAAAAGCCCCGTGCGGGGGCTTTATTTTATTTGTCGTTCAGCAGTTTTGCCTTCATCTTGTCGTATTCTGATTTGGAAATGACCTTGGATTTATGCAGCTTTGCCAGCTTTTCCAATTCGTCCAGTCTGCTGCCGCATGCATAGCAGTTCTGCCCCTCGCCATGCCACGCCAGTGACAGTATCAGCGCCGCAAACCACGTTAATCCAAAAAATATCCCCAGCCATGACAGCACCAGAATAATTGTCTTTTGCGTGCCGCATATACCGCGCACATTTGCAATCATTACCGGTATGCATATTACCGCGCATACAAATGCGCACAACAGCATAAACATAAAAAACAATGCCAGATATTCAACGAACATTTTTTCTCCTTTGTTCTGATAAATATATTATATCGTAAAAAATCCTAACTTCAATCCCTACATAAAGTTTTGCGGGCCGACATCAATTTTTACGCGGATGTTTGTCGGCACACGCACCTTTGCCACCCATCGCGCCACCACCGGTTGCAGATTGGCGCGCGCGTCGCCCGATATTAAAAATCGCATGCGGTACCAGTTGCGTATCTGATAAATCTGGGCGGGCACCGGGCCCATTATGCGCCCGCCCGACAACGCGGGCGCGGCCGCCGCCAATTCCGCACAGAAACGTTGCAGCACGGATTCCCTCTGCCCCTCTATTATCAGCGCAATCAGCTGGCCGAACGGGGGCATTTTCGCCATCCGCCGCGCCGCCATGTCCGTCGCCATAAACGCGTCGCGGTCGCATTCGCAAATCGCGCGCAGTACGGGATGGTCCGGCTGGTATGTCTGCATCAGAACGCGGCCCGGCGCATCCCCGCGCCCGGCGCGCCCGGCCACCTGGAACAGTTGCTGGAATGTATGCTCGCCCGCGCGGAAATCCGTCCCGAACAGTCCCATGTCCGCGTCAACAACGCCCACCAGTGTCAGGTTCGGAAAATGGTGCCCCTTTGCCAGAATCTGGGTGCCGATTACAATGTCTATCTCGCCCGATTCCATTTTTTCAACCAATCGCTGCAGCGCCGCGCGCGACATGATTGTGTCGCTGGATACACATGCGGTGCGCGCGCCGGGGAATTTGGCGGCAACCTCGGCCTCTATCTTTTCCATTCCCGCCCCGCGGGTGGATATTACGCCACCGCAATCGGGGCATGTGGCCGGCATCTGCGCCGTCCGCCCGCACATATGGCACAGCAGCTTTCCCAGACGTTTGTGATATGTCATCGACACACTGCAGTCCGGACATTGCGCAACAAATCCGCATTTCTTGCATTGTACAATCGGGGCAAATCCGCGGCGGTTGATAAACAGCAACGCCTGGCGTCCGGCGCCGAGTGTTTCGCCGATGGCGTCGCACAGGGTGGGTGTCAAACAGCCCGGTGTTTCATCCGCCCCGTCTTCGGCGTCCGGCGCGCGGTACGGGGTGGGGCGCTCGGCACGCAAATCGATTGTGGAAATCGCAGGCAATTGCGCGCCGCCAAAACGCGATGTTAGGCGCAGATGCGAATACCGCCCCGTCGCCGCATTGTTTAATGTTTCGGCCGACGGCGTTGCGCTGGCCAATATTACGGGGAATCCGGCAATCTTGGCACGCAGTACGGCCATGTCGCGCGCGTGATAGTTGCCCATGTCTTCCTGTTTGTACGACGTGTCGTGCTCTTCATCCACGACAATCAGCCCCAGATTCTGCCACGGCAGAAACAATGCGCTGCGCGTGCCGACAACCATTCGAATATCGCCGCGCGCAACGCCGCGCCATATTTCGCGCCGGGCCGCGGCGGTTAAATTGCTGTGCCATACGACGGGCGGTGCGCCAAACCGACGCGAGAAGCGGTCCATAAACTGTGCCGTTAATGCGATTTCAGGCATCATCAATAAAACAGAGTGCCCGTTGTTATACGCGCGCCATGCCGCGTCAAAGTAAACCTGGGTCTTGCCGCTGCCGGTGATGCCGTCCAATAAATGAACCGAAAATCCCCCGTGTGAAATCGAAGCGGCGATTGTGTCGGCCGCCGCCTGTTGTTCGGCGTTTAGCGTGACGGCGCCCGTGTCATGATATTGATGTACAAATGCATCGGCGGCAATCGGCCGCGCGTCAGTCGGTACCAGGGCGCCGCTTTTTATCATTGCGCCAACGACGGCGCGGCTGGCGCGGGAAATGTTTTGAATATCAGACGCCGACATCGGGGCAAAGTCATTGGCCTCGAACGCGTCGGCCACCGCCTGGCGCGCGTCGGTCATGCGAATTTTGGAATCGGTGTTATATGAGTACAGTGCCTCCACCCGCGGCGGCGCAAACGCGTCCGGCACGTTTATAATCAGGCGCAGCACGCCCCCCGGCGGCATCAGTGTCCATTCGGACATTTTCTGAATCCATTGCAGGTCGGCGACCGGCATCTTTATTGGAAAAACGGTCCCCGTACTTTTAATTTTTTCAGGCGCCACCCGCCCATCCGGCATGCCGTACACGACACCGACATACGGGCGGCCCATAATTGTCACCGCAACATAGGAACCCAGTTCCGCCGCCGCCGACAATCGATAGTCGTATCCGGTGTTAACCGCGTTCGGCACTAAAATTTTAACGATATCGCCCGCATTGAACATAAGCATAAAATACTTGTTTTTTTTCTTTTTTTCAATACCATTCATGCCATGTGGAAACAGTTTTTTGAAGTCAGTGATTTTCTGTGTAATTTTATTCCCGGACGTTCCCGTCGTGCGGCAATCCGTCGCGAGAAACTCTACGATTGGCGTAAAAAGTATCGTGCATTGCGCCGCGCATATCCGGAATTGAATTTTCGCCGCACGCGTATGATAAAGGGCGGCTGGAACATCGGATTTATCGTTGACCGCAAATATGTGTTTAAAATCAGAAAGTTTTACGATAAAAACACGCCGACCGCAAAAATCATGCGGGAACAGCGGATAACGGGTGCCTTGGCGGACGTGGCGTCCGTTCGCATCCCCCGGATAGAGGTTGTACGCACCGGCGGATATACGTTTTATAAATATGACTTTATCCCGGGGCGGAACATGAATACTTTTTCCCCGGCACAAATTGCGCGCAATGCGACCGCGTGGGGCGCCCAGATTGGCGAATTTATTCATTCGATACATACGGCCCGGCCTGATGATTTGGACGATTTGCGCGATCGGCCCGGCGATGGTTGGAATCATAACGATATATGCAATAATGTAATCATAGACCCAAAAACAATGCGCGTTGCGGGGGTGATAGACTGGGAGTATTCGGGCTGGGGGTTGCTCTCGACGGAATTTGATAATTGCGTTCGCTTTTCTAAAAAAATCAAAGAATCCGGTATCTTGTCGCATATCCAAAAAAAATATTACGATTTGGATAAAAGAAGATTGACAAAATAATATTTTTGTATTAAATATAGATTGGCCTAATCAAAAGGATATAAAATGGCATCTATTCGCGACAATCGTAAGCAGCCCAGTGTGGTTCAGCAATTGTTTGGCAAGGTGTATGTTCCGCACATTGCTGATATGATACTAAAGAATCATGGCGGTTCTTATGCCTGTTACGAGAATGAGCGTAACACATGGCGTTCATATATTCCTTATTCTGCAAAAATAGAGGATGAATTTGTCATGGAGACCAAGATGTTCATTGTATTCTTGGACCATCATGTAAAGAAATTGGCAGAAAATCCTGAATTTGTAATGGCGTTTGTAAAGCTGGTTGTGGATTATCTGTCGGCATATACGATGAAGAATCCGAAATTCCCAAAGCGCACCCGTAAAAAGGCCAAAGAGGCGCTGATGCAAACGCTGTGGGATGATTTTGCACATATTCAGAAAATGCTGTCGCGTCAAGAGTTTCAGCGTGCCGCCCGCCGCGAACGCAATGTCAGATGCCAGACCGCCGGCAAGAAAAAGCCCAACGACCCGCAAGATGCTTACGAAAAAATGAAAGCGACGCAGCGCCGCTTTGCTTCGGGGCGGGACCCGAAGCAGAAATAACCCTGCAAAGAAATATTATATCACGGCGTCGATATCTTCGGCGCCGTTTAAAATTACGTCGGCGTCAAATTGTGTGCGGAACCAGGTGCGCTGGCGCTTGGCATACTGGTTGGTTTTTGTAATCCATGTGTCAATGCATTCGGACATTGAAATCTCGCCGCGAACGTATGCGCACATCTGGGGCGCGCCGATTGCGCGCCGCGGGTCCCATCCGGACGTGATTATTCGGCGGGCCTCCATCTCGGCACCGCCGGATATCATTTCCGGCACACGCGTGGCAATGCGGTGGCGTAACACGTCGCCCGGCGGATTGATAAGTATGCGCCGCGCCGTCGGTACAACCGCGCCGACGCGCGGCATCGATTGAAATTCTGTTATATGGCGGCCGGTTTGTAAAAATACCTCTATCGCGCGGGCGATCCGCTGGGGGTCGGTGAATTTAAAATCGGTGGGCAGTAATTTGCGCGCCGCATTCGGGTCCGCCGCCACCATTTCCCGCGCGCGCCGCCGTGCGTCGTCCGAAATATCGGGCATTGGCGAAATGCCGGACCGCAGTGCGGAAATGTAATATCCCGTCCCGCCGACGAATATTGCGGGGCGTCCTGCGCGGTGGGCCGTTTCATATTCCTGACGCGCCATTTCCATATAATCCGCCACGGAAATCTGTTGCGTTAAATCCAGCACGGAAAACAGCCTGTACGGCACGCCGTCGATATCGGGTGTGATGTCACGCCCGGCAAATGGGCTGGCCGCGATATTTTCAATGCCGTTATAAATCTGAACACTGTCACAGTTTATAATGACGCCGCCAATCCTCGCCGCCAGTTTGTGTGCGAATGCGGATTTTCCGGATGCGGTTGGGCCTGTAATAATGTATGCATCATAAGTCATTGTAAAAAAGTATAAATGTCGAAAATGTAAAATTCAATTGTAAATTCTAAAATTATGGTGCTAGAATAGGGTTGTCCAATAAAAAAACGAAAGGAAAAAATTATGTCAAAAGTAAGAGTTGCTATCAACGGTTTCGGCCGTATCGGACGCTTGGTTTTGCGTGCGGCACTGGAATCGGGACGTGATGATATCGAATTTGTTGCGGTAAACGACTTGGCGCCGGCCGAACAGAACGCATACCTGTTGGAATATGATTCTGTTCATGGCAAGCTGCCGATGGATGTAAAGCTGGAAGGCGACACCATCATCGTCGGCAATCAAAAGATTAAGTGCATTGCGGAAAAAGACCCGACAAAGCTGCCGTGGGGCGAATTGAACATCGACGTTGTGATGGAATGCACGGGTATCTTTACCGCCGCTGAAAAGGCGCGCGTTCATCTGGAGGCGGGTGCAAAGCGCGTATTGGTATCGGCCCCGTCGGCCGGTGCGGACGCGACAATCGTGTACGGCGTGAACCAGGATACATTGAAATCCACAGACTTGATTGTGTCGAACGCATCCTGCACGACAAACTGCCTGGCACCCGTGGCCAAGGTTTTGGACGACACATTCGGCATCATTTCCGGCTGGATGACGACTGTTCATGCATACACCGGCGACCAGCAGTTGCTGGATAAAAACCACAAAGATTTCCGTCGTGCACGTGCGGCGGCCCTGTCCATGATTCCGACCAGCACCGGCGCGGCCAAGGCAATCGGACTGGTTCTGCCGAAATTGGCGGGCAAACTGGACGGTATGGCAATCCGCGTACCGACACCGGACGTATCGGTTGTTGAATTGGTTGTGAATCTGGAAAAAGACGCGACCGTTGACGCGGTAAACGCCGCGATGAAGGCGGCCGAGTCCCGCACATTCGGCTATAATGACAAGCCGTTGGTATCCATCGACTTTACCGGCGACGCGCACAGTTCCATCTTTGACGCATCCCAGACCAAGGTCTTGGGCGACCGTCTGGTTCATGTGACCGCATGGTATGACAATGAATGGGGCTTCTCGAACCGTATGGGCGACACCGCGGTTGCGATGGGCAAATTGATATAATTGTTTATATCGAAAAAAAGAATCCGGCGTTTTGCCGGATTTTTTTATATCAGGTATTTATTGTAAAAACCTATAAATGCACTGTCGCCGGTCTGGCGGACATCCGCCCGAAATTTCCGTCGCAGATTATTGCATCGCGCCCATTTCATCCAACCGCTGAACGCGGCCAGCTGGCTGCGCGTATGCGGGGAAATCTCTCTGAACCGTATCAGTGCGCGCATTTTACGTTTCATCTTTTTTGCGCCAGCCTTGGTTAAAACGACATAGTCCTTAAAGTGGCGGTATCCGATAAAATTTATCCCCGCATCGGTCGGCTTTATAAACGATTTGGAAAACACCAGGTCCAGTTCCGTCCCCAGATATTCGCGCAATGTCGTCCGCCACCCGCGCAGCGTTTCCATATCGTCCCCAAACAGACAGAAATCGTCACAGTATCGTATATAGTCGCGCACATGCATTTTATGCTTAACAAACATGTCCAAATCGTTCAGATACAGGTTGCCCATCCATTGACTGGTTAAGTTTCCGATTGGCATCCCGCGCTCTGTATCGACCGAGCGCACAATATCCTCCAGCACTTTCAGCAATCGTCGGTCCGTGATTTTGCGCCGCAGGATTTTCATCATGATTTCGTGATTGATGCTGGGATAGAATTTTCGTATATCGCACTGCAGCACGTATTTGTTCCGGCGCAGCATCTGCATGCATCTGTGTGACGCCACGTGCAGGCCGCGTCCCGGAATACACGCGTATGAATCGCTGATAAACATTTTCTGCCAAATTGGCGCCAATATGTTCATCAGCGCATGGTGCACGATATGGTCCGGATACAGCGGCAGCATGAATACGTTTCGTTTCTTTGGCTCGTATACGGTAAAGACGCGATATCGGCCCGTCTTATACGTGCCGTTTTCCAGCATTTCGCGCAGCCGCGCCAGTTTTCGCGGCCGGCGCCGCATAAAGTTTTTTGCAGACAGTTTGGATTTTTTCCCGCGCAGGGCATGGTCGGCGGCAATTTCGAAATTTTCCGCGGATATAAATTCGTCCCACAAATGCTTGTGTGTTTTCATGAAAAGGAATAATACTTGTCGATTTTTACAATCGTCGCACAAAAGGGTATGTTTTCTTTTGCGGATTGAATCTGGTCGATTAAGACGCTGCTGCCGGTAAACACGACGCAGACCTTGTCGTCCAAAAGAAATTGTATCTGCAGACAGTCGGTTCCGTTTCGTTTTTTACTGCCCGATATTCTGAAATCGGTAATTGTAATTTCGCGGTTCAACAGGTCGTTCATAAATTTTTTATCCCCCGGCATGGGCAGTTTATCGCGTGCAAATACGGAAAATTTCGGGCACTGTGACCGGTCAAGTTTTTTTATATCGTCGATTGTCATATTTGTTTCCTTTTGTTAAAGACAATCAAACATTCGGACGTTCGCCGGGTAAAGTGGCAGCTACTGGCCCGAATGTTTCCTGCGTTATTTGTTCGGAGAATGTGTCGCCACATTCTGCCGGGATATGCCGCCCCGCCTTTGATAAGGAAGGCATACAAACAGACGTTTTTTTGCGTCTGAAAAGTGTCGTTCGCACTTTGTCCTGCAGGTTAGCCAAACTTTATTTCCTTGCGTAATAAAGTTACCATTCCCCAAGGAGCCGACCGACCCGAACACGCCCGCGCGGAAGCCGGAGTTGTTCCGAACGTTGTTACCGCAGTTGTTCGCGCAGTTCGACCTGCAATCGGCAACCGAGCCGTTGGCGTTCTGGAACACCCAACGCGAAATCCGCCATAACGGACCTGAACTGTCATCGTAACGGCGACACACCCCATTCCCGGATTCGCCCGGGAATTTTCAAAAAATTTCGGCCTGCGGCGCTTACCCCCGGGGGCGGGGTCGCCGCCCCCGAACCCCCACCCAGGCAACGGCCTATGCTGACGCATAGGCAACGCCGCATACCGATTTATCAATTGCCGACCGACCCGAACACGCCCGCGCGGAAGCCGGAGTTGTTCCGAACGTTGCTACCGCAGTAGCGCGCGCAGTTCGACCTGCAATCGGCAACCGAGCCGGCGGCGCTCAGGAACACCCAACGCGAGTTTGCAGGGTGGGTCATCTGGCACCAGCAATATCTGCCGGTTCTTTCACCGCCGGTGGCAATTTCGCCGTTTGAATCACGCAATTCTTCAACCGCGGTGTTTGATGAACCGCTGGTATCGACGCATGTGGCAATTCCCCAAACTGTTCCGTATGGAAATGTTGCCGACCATTCAAACAAATCCGTATTATAAGAGTGGTTCGTGCCCCCGATTATCGGGTCCAGCACGATGGCCAGTGTATCGTCCGTGGCACACATTGTGGTGGCCCCGGCCGACGCACAGAACATTGCAATTAAAACACTCAGTATTACTTTCTTCATATCCCATACCCCCATTTTAAATTACCAAATCGCCAGATATATGCCGTTCGTGCGAAAGTTGTTGGTGTTGTCGCGTATCGCCGCCGCGCACGCGCTGGTGCATCCCGCGTCACATGCATCCTCGCTGTCGAATGCGCCGTAATATACCCACCACGACGTCACCGGGCCGCTTAAACTGCACCAGCACTGCGTCCCCACGTCCGCGCTGCTGGCGCGCAGATATACGTTTGCGTCGCCGGATTTGGCGGCGGTGTCGGCCGTGTTGGTCGTTATCTCGTTGCATGTGGCCGTCCCGGTCAGCGTTCTTTGCGACGCGTCATTCGGCACCAGGTCATAACCAAAGCGCAACGTAAAAGTCTTTTCCGCCGTGTCGTATGACGAAGATGTCGGATTCTCGCTTTTCTTTATCGTGAACACCGCCGTGCGACTGTGAATGCATGTTGATGCCGCATACGACCCGGCGCAAAACAATGTTAATAATACGGATAATGATATTGCTTTTTTCATATGTTCCCCCATTCCCCTTTAATCAGATATGTGATACGTGCCTGCGGCGGACTTTATGTTCATAACGCCGCGCGCCGCACCTGGTAAAAAGTTGATATAACACACACCGTCCGACGTCTTGATGTTCAGCGCCGGCGTCGTCAATTTTTCCGCCCACAACGGCCATGTCTGGCCGCCGCTCGCGCGCAGCTCTGTCTTGCCGTGCGGGCACAGTTCCGCGCATGTCCCCAGCCCCGTGTATTTCAGGCCATCCTCGCACAGAATTGCGCACATGTTATTCTTTGACTGGCCCGCCGTGCAATCCGCGTTCAGCCAATATGTCGCATATCCCGTGGCGCATACCGCGTTTTCCGGCGTGGTCAGCGTCGCCGCATCAACTGTTATGTCGTGAAAGTTTTCCGGACAGTCGCCGCGCGTTAGCGCCGTGCACTCGCCGTCGGACAGGTACTGGCCCGCCCCGCACAGTTTTGCGCCGTATGCGACCAAAACACCGTTGTATATGGGTGTTAAAAATTCCGGTAATTCATATGCGTTATAAGAGTTCATACATTCCTGCAACGCGGCCGACGGCGATGAAAATGTCGATTGGCCGATTGGTGTCTTGTATGACCCCTCCGGACAGCGCCCGGGGGACTTTTTCTGGCATGTGCCGGCGGCAAATTGCTCGTCTGCGGCGCACAATGTCGCGCCGTATTTAACCAGAACGCCGCTGTAAATCGCATGAAACATATCCGGCAGCTGCTGCTTGTCATATGCGTTCATGCACTGGTTCTTTAATGTCATTGCCGAATAAGTTGCCGATGCGATGACCGTTTCATAATATCCGGACGGACATTCGTTTTGCACCTTGTCGATGCATGTGCCATTGCTCATCTGTTGGCCGTCTTCGCACAACCGTGCGCCGAACCGCACCACGGTGGCGGCATTCGCCGTCCCCTGGATCACAGCAATCGCCAATAAAAAAATTACGCCTCTCATACTTTTCCCTACGTGACGATAAAAGTAAACCACCGGATACATTGGGTGGTTGGAGGTTCGAAACTATATAAGAAGCAATAGCGGGTTTATTCAATATATTCACCGCCCTCCAACCAACGGTTGGAGATGTTTATTGTCCACCACGGACACTTCTTATACAGGTTCCGACGCCTGGCCGGGCAACACGCCTCGGCTACGCAAATCATACTTGAATTAGAAAAATGCCGCAAGAGAATTTATTTATTAAAAAACTTCTTGCATTTATTCTTCTGGCAGTATAATATACGTATCGCTCTGGGGTTGTAGCTCAGCTGGTTAGAGCGTCTGCCTGTCACGCAGAAGGTCGAGGGTTCGAGCCCCTTCAATCCCGCCAGAGATTCACACCGTCGTTTGACGGTGTTTTTTTGTTTGCATATGGATTGCAATAAAGTCTATCATGTATCCGGAATGACAAGGAGAAAGATATGAATATAAAAACATTTGCGATTGGTGCGTGCGCGTTGGCGCTGGCGGCGTGCGGGGATTCCACGCCGGATGCGGCGGCGTTGCGTGGGGCGAACTTTGTATCAGACCAGCCGGGCACGACAATAACACTGTCTTTTGCGCCGGACGAAATGAAGGTGAACGGTCGTGTTGTAAATCTGTATAACGGCGGATATTCTGTTGACGGCAACAAGATGCAGTTCGGCCAGATGGCGTCAACCATGATGATGGGCCCGATGGACGCGATGCAGACCGAACAGGAGTATTTCCAGTTCTTGGATGCGGTCGAAACATATGATTTGTCGAACGGCCGTCTGGTCCTGCGTGACGCGTCTGGCAAAGAAATGGTATTTAACCAGGTTGATGAATTGCCGGCGGACGAATAAACGCTTGACAATAAACAAAATGCCGATTATAATCCGTCGGCAGTTTTGGTCCCATCGTCTAGAGGCCTAGGACACCGCCCTTTCAAGGCGAGAACACCGGTTCGACTCCGGTTGGGACTGCCAAAAATTAAAACCGGCTTTTGCCGGTTTTTTTATTTCTCGAATACGCTGAATAATTCCCAGTGCGTGCTGCCGACGAATTGATCAACCGGAATTAAACCGGTTATTTTATATCCGCCGCGTTGCAGTGTTTTCGCATCGCGCGCGAATGTCGCCGGATTACAGGATACGTAAATAACACGCGGCACGTCCGATTTCGCCAGTATTTTGCATTGCGCGTCGGCGCCTGCGCGCGGCGGGTCCATCACGACACAGTCATAATTTTTCAGCATTCCCGGTGTCAGCGGATTTTTAAACAAATCACGTTGGCAGTGCGGGCCGCTTACATCAAATCCGTCCGCATTTAACGCATGTGTAAAATTCCCCAGGCCGCAAAATAAATCCGCAACGCGATGTGCGCCGGCCGCGGCCGCGACAACCATTTTGCGTATGGCGTCTTCGCCCGGTTTGCCGGGTTGCAAAAATGCGCCAACCGGGTATTCGACCGCCACGTCGCCAAATTTTATAATGGGTGTGGCGGTCTGTTTTATTATTTTTCCGTTCCATGTAATCCGAATCACGGGCAGGGCGTCCGCCGCGCGTTTAAAATCCGCACTGCAGTACGGAACGTCCGACGTTACCGCAACGTCAATCCCGTTTTCGCACAGTGTTATCAGCGCACTGCCGGCACCAACCCACGGCATGGCGGCCAACGCGGGCAGCGCAGCGTTTATCTCTGCCGCGGCGTTCGGACAATTTCGTACGGGGATAATATCCTTGGAGCCGGCCGAATACAGCCCAAACTCGCCACCGGCAAAGCAAAAGTCAACGCGCCGACGTGCGCCTGGCGCAACCCATACGGCATCGGCCGTCGGTGTGATGCCACGCAGCTGTGCATGTTTTTGCGAACGATAATCGGCGGCCGCAAAATCAAATTTGCAACCGCCGCATTTGCCAAAAAACGGGCATGTATTCATCAGAAATTCACTCGTGCGCCAATACGGAACTGGTGCGCGATTGGCGCCAGGTCTTTTATCGCGTCAAACTTTGGCGTGAACATGTACATATAGCGATACCCCGCATCAATCGTGAAATATTCGCCCAGTTCAATGCCCAAGCCCGCCATTGCGGCAACCGCCGGCGTAATCTTATTGTCGATATGAATATCGTTTGCCGAATTCCATGACAGACCGGCACCCGCCCCGATATACGGCACCAGGCGCTGATTATAAAACAGACGATACAGGTTATCGATTCGCGCATCGATTATCGCATTGATAAATCCGGCGTTCCCGTCCAGCGAGAAATTGTTCCACTTTGCACGCGTGCGGATATAGTTCGCCTCTAAACGGAACGTATCGTAAATACGGATACCAGCCACCGCCTCAAACGAGGATGTGTTTTTCCCGCCGGCATGAACGTCTTTGTCATCGGTATAGGAATTCCACATGGAAAAATCATACATTCCGCCAACGTAAAAGCGGTGGTTGCGGGCAAACGCCTCCACATCGCGGCCATTGGGGGCGCTTGGCGCCGGCATGCGGTTCTGTTGGGCGCGATATGGAATCGCCGCATTTGCAACGCATGGCATTAAACATACGGCGGTCGCTAATAAATATTTTGTCTTCATCGTTTAAATTCTCCCACGTCAAAAGTTCACACGGAACGAGGCCATAACATTGCTGATGTTATCAACGCCGCCGGCGCGCACGTCCCAACCGAAACCGTTGCCAATCATCATCTGATATTGATATGCGATATCGATGCCAATCAAATCGGTCAGGGCGATATTAAATCCAACCTGCGCACGCGGTGCCGCGATAACAAATCCGTCGGCGCCGCCGGTCCCCTCAAATTCATAGCGGCCGAATCCCGCGCCCACGCCGATAAACGGCACAAATACGCGGCGGCGTGTAATATCGCCGGTTTGGACATAGCGGCGTGCCAAATCAAAATAAAGCATTCCGCCGATTGTCTGATACGTCGCCTGATGGTCGTCTAAATCGGAAAATTTAAGTGTCGATTCCTGGAAATCAATTTCCGTGCGCACATACGACGACAGGTTCCATCCCAGACCGATTTGTGTGGTCCAGCTGCCGCTGCTTTCATACTCTTTGCCGGCAAATTTCGCCTTGTCTGTTGCAAAGCCCAGATTCAGGCCCGCACCACCGCGTACATACATTGTCGTCGGAATAAACAGTTTTACATCACGCGTATCAACCGCATCAACGGTCTGATACACCTCCAGCCCCAGCTCCCCCGGCGCATCGTCTTTTACAACCTCAACATTTGTGCGTGCGCTGATGATATCCAGGCCACGTGAAACCTCTGACCGGAATTGACGGTCAGTGTATGCGGCATTCGCAGACGTGGCAACCATTGCGCCACATAGTGCAATTAAAAATGGTGTATTTTTCATCACTTTTTCTTCTTTCCGTTTTATTTTAATAAAACTTTAACAAAATTTGAAACTTGATTCCAGCCCTATTTATGCGTAGTATTAAAGGCATGAAGAAAAAATCAAATTCATCGGATAAAAAGATAGCGCTGGTGGCGGGGGCATTGGATCTGCCGTTCTTTACGCGCGATGCGTTGCGCGCCGCCGGGTGGGATGTTTTTGTCGTGGGATTGAAAAATTTTTACGACCCGCGGCTGATGCCCGACATGGTTGTGCGCCTGGGCGGGGGCGGGGCGGCCATACGGGAATTTCGCCGTCGCGGCATACGGAAATTAACATTTGTCGGCGCAATCGGTCACCCAAAGTTGTCGGATATTCGGCCCGACTGGTGGACGATTGGTGCACTGATAAGTATAAAAAGACATCAAAAGGGGTATGATTCAATGGCGGTTGCATTAAACAAGGTATTGGAAAAGCGTGGCTTTGAAATTGTCGCGGCCCAGGATTTGGCCCCGGAATTGACATTTGACACACCGGGTGTTCAGACGCGCGCAAAACCGGCCGCGCGTGACGCCGCGGATATAGAGCGTGCAATCGCCGTATCGCACACCATCGGGGCCGAGGATATCGGCGCATCCGTCGTTGTGGACAAGCAGGTTATCGCCGTAGAGGCGGCCGAGGGCACGGCCAACATGCTGCGCCGTGTGGTGGACATGCGCCGCGACATGACGAAAAGCAGCGGTGTGTTTGCAAAAATGACAAAACCCGGCCAGGATTTGCGTATTGATATCCCGGCAATCGGCGTCGATACGGTGCGTGCGGTTGCGGCGGCGCACCTGCGCGGAATTGTGGTGAACGCGAAAACGTGCTTTGTCGTGGACAAACCGGCCGTGATAAAGGCCGCCAACGACGCCAAAATATTTATCGTCGCAATGGAGTAAAAAAAACGCCCATGCGGGCGTTTTTTTATGGCGTGTATTCGCAACCGTCAACCGAATTGTTATCAATGGTAAAGGTTCCCGTTGCGTCACGTAATGTTGTTCCCGGCGCAATCGCGCACCAGCTTAGTTCATCGCCACCTACGGCGGCAACACCCTTGCCGTTGGCGTCCCAGCCCAGCCCCCCTGTTTTGCTGTCGGGACATATTGTGCATGCATTGCCGTTGCGATAATAACCGTTGTCGCAATAAAAAGAGGTACCACCATTGCATGTTGCGTTTGCAGGGCATACTTTGCACCCGTTCGGATCGTTGTTTGGACCGTAATATCCCTTGTCGCATTTATATTTGTTGGTTGCGACATTTGTAATCTGGCTGCACTGCGATATTGATGATGTTTTCACTTCATAATAACGTAATACACCGGTTTTATAGGGCAGCCAACCTAAATTGGCTACTTTTGCACATGCGCATCCGAATTCACCTGTTGGTGAATCTATTATATATGCTGTGTATTCTCTATGTTCACACAGATTGGCGCATGTATCGCTGGAATACGAATTGTCGCTGGGGACTGCGCATTTCCCGATGTCATCGCGCCAGCATGTGTCAATATTTGATTTGCAGTCGCTTTCTGAATAATTGATAGTTTGTGAGCCCAATGACATATAATTCGTATATCTGGTTGTTTCGCTTTTGTCCAAATATGGTGGTGTCGCGTGTGCGGATGTCGCATATGCAAGAATCAAGGGCAGTATCGCTAATTTTTTCATTTTTCTCGTTCTCCTGTTTTTTCAAAATGAAAACCACCAAACGTTGGTGGTCAGGAGGTTGAGAACAATCACATGAATTGTGCCGCGTATTTTATATTTCGCGAGCCCTCCTGACCCGATTGGTTCAGGAGATTGTTTTTCGTCCAAACATTAAAACCGGCGCCAACAGCGCGCCTTAAGCTTATATTCCGACGCATGTGAACGGGTTCTCACACCCCATCATTGGAACCCCCAATGACAATAATCATTATAGCGTCTGATAAAGTCCGCGTAAATAAAAAAACGCCCGCATGGGCGTTTTTTTATTTACCGAATTTTCCACTGCGCGGGAATCCCACCGGGACGGTGCGCCCCTGGGACGCACGCTTGCCCTGCCAGGGTTTGATGTCGTCCAGTTTTGTCGTCCCGCGGCCCGTGGTCCATCCAAAACCGTCCGCCGCGTTATAGAACATGACGTCCAAAACATATGTGCGTTCGGCATTGTATTTCTGCAGGATTACCCCCTTGCCACGCGCCATTGTCGGAATTTCCGCGGTCGGGAATATCAACAGCTTGTCGTTGGAACCCGACATTGCGATTGTGTCGCCGGTTACCGGCACGCACATAATCGCCGGATTTTTGTCGTCGGTATTCATAACCTGTTTTCCGGTGCGTGTCTGAGCCAGGCAGTTTTCGCCCGCAACGATAAATCCGTTTCCGTGCCGCCCCACCAACAGGTATTTTGCACCCGTATCCAGCACGAACGCGCGAACAATATCCTCGTCTGCGCCGATGTCGGCCATCATGCGAACCGATTCACCAAATCCACGGGCGGATGGCAAGTCACGAGCCAATAACGTGAACATTTTACCGCGTGATGTGAACAGATTGATTTTATCCGTGCTCATCGCGTGGAACGCGGTCTGTAATTCGTCGCCTTCCTTGAACTTCATTTCCAGATTGTTCAAGTCCAGATTTCCCTTTGCCGCACGTATCCATCCCATTGTGGACAAGATGATGGTCAGCGGTTCCTTTTCAATAAATTCGTCCGCGTTGACAACGATTTCTTCGGTCTGTTCCGCCCATGTTGTGCGGCGACGCCCCAATGCTGTTTTTTTGTCATACGTCTTTTTGATGTCCGCGAACCACGCCTTTATCTGGGTGTTTTGCAGTTCTTCGGACGCCATCAACGCCATTAACTTTTCCTGCTCCTCGCGCAGGGCTGCATCCTCGCGGCGGATTTCCATTTCTTCCAGACGGCGCAGCGCACGCAGGCGGGTGTTTAAAATCGCCTCTACCTGAACGTCGGTTAATTTAAATTCGGCAACGAGCGCCCCTTTGGCGTCGTCTTCGGTGCGGATAATTTCAATCACGCGGTCCAGATTCAGATAAACAATCAGCAACCCGCCCAATATTTCCAGTCGCCGTGCAATGTTGCCGAGTCTCCATGTCGTACGACGGCGCAGAACATTTTTCTGGTGTGCGATAAATTCACGCAGCACGTCGCCGATGCCCATAACGCGCGGTGCACCTTTGGAATCGATAACGTTGAAATTCATGTTAAAGCGCGATTCCAAATCCGTCATCGCGAACAGGTGCGCCATCATTTTATCCAGCGGCACATTACGGCTTTTCGGCGTAATAACGATACGAACGTCCGTCGTGGATTCGTCGCTGATATCGTCAACCAGCGGCAGCTTTTTCGCATCGATTAAGCCCGCAATCTGCTCCACCAGCTTTGACTTTACAATTCCGTATGGGATTTCGGTAATCACGGCCTGCTGGGCGCCACGCTCCAATTCTTCGACGCTCCAACGTGCACGCACGCGAAATGCGCCGCGCCCGGTTTCATAGTTTTTAACGATTGTGTCGAAATTATCGATTAAGATGCCGCCCGTCGGAAAGTCCGGCCCGACCAGTTTCTTCATAATCTGGGCCGTTGTCGCGTCCGGTCGGTCAATTACCAGTGCCAGGGCATCACAGACCTCCGCCACGTTGTGGGTCGGAATATTTGTCGCCATACCCACGGCAATACCCATACCGCCATTGGCCAGCAAATTCGGAAACGCGCCCGGCATAACGGTCGGCTCAACCGTTGTGCCGTCAAAGTTCGGCATCATATCGACGCTGTCTTCGTCGATACCTTCCATGATTAACATGGCGGCCTCGGTCATCTTTGACTCGGTATAACGGTACGCCGCCTGGGGGTCTCCGTCGATATTACCAAAGTTCCCCTGGCCGTTTATTAACGGATACCGTACCGAGAAATCCTGGGCCAGACGCACCATTGCGTCGTAAACACTGCCGTCGCCGTGCGGATGATAATGGCCCAGCACATCACCGACAACCGTCGCGCACTTGCGGAATGCGGCCGCAGGCGACAATTTCTGGCGCAGCATGGAATACAAAATGCGGCGATGCACGGGCTTTAAACCGTCGCGCACATCGGGCAGTGCGCGCGATACAATCGTCGACACTGCATATGACAAATAGCGCTCTGACAGAGCCTCTGCCAGTTGCTGTGAATCAATATTTTCGATAATTTTTGTGCTCATGATGATAAAAAATTAGAACATTTGAAAAAAAATAACAACAGTTTTTTATTTGAATTATAACCGGACCGCCACGCATACGCTCGCAATGATTGGTACGGAAAGAAAGTGATGATATAAAAATGTTTTTGAGGTAAAATAAAACCGCCCGTGGGCGGTTTGTTTTGTTATTAGCGCACGTTTTGCAGACGTGTAAAGCTCTCCAGCGCCATTTTCAGCGCTTCAATCTTTTTCTGCGTGGTGGCCTTGCTGCCCTTGTACGGGTCATAGCTGTCGATGTAAAAGCCGTGCTGTGTATAAACAGTTTCCTGTTCCAAAATGGAATCAATGCTGTTCATTATCTGCTTTTTCAGCGGTGTGCCGACCGGTGTTCTGTCAGATATTTCGCACAGACGGCGGCTTAATGAATAAAATTCTTTAATCAGTACATCTTTGCCCGTAATTTTGTTTATCGCATCGCGAAACTTTAATCTAATTTGTTTTGTATTCATGGTGTTTTTCCCTCTGTTATTTTTTATTACAATATAAATATAATACAAAAAAAGCAATTGTCAATAGTTTGCCGGTAAAATAAAAAAATCCCCCAATCGGGGGACTTTTGAACTTAGAAACCAAAGACCATTCTTTGTTTCGACTGACGCTTCTTTTCGTTGCGTACAGCTTCTTCTTTCAAACGCTTGCGCTTTGTTGTGGGTTTTTCATAACGCTGGCGTTCTTTCATTTCGCGGTACAGACCTTCTTTCTGAGATTTGCGTTTCGCAACGCGCAGTGCCTGTTCAACGTTGTTGTCGCGAACCAGAACCTTTACCATACTTAATTCACCCCCTTTGCGGCGTTTGTCTTTTGTTATCTTGGTGGAGCCAATCAGACTCGAACTGACGACCCCCTGCTTGCAAAGCAGGTGCTCTACCAACTGAGCTATGACCCCAATGCGGAATGCATTCTATATATTTATTGGCGGCTTGTCAATAAAATCTTTGGGTGGACATATTTCGGTTTGGAAGGCTATAATCCGCCCATGGCAAAGAAAATATCAGAAAAAATTAAAAAAATTGTAAACGGCGACCCAGAGGCGGGTCGCATCAAATGGTCTCTCTACGGTCGTGTCTGGCGCGAGATTGGGCGCCCGTATGTAAAATGGCTGGTCCTGGGTGTTATATTTACGATACTGGCCGCCGGGGCCGAGGGGTACACCATAACCTTGGTCCAACAGGTCGTGGACAAGGCGTTTGTTGGCAAAAGCATGGACGCCATATATTTCTTGGGCGGCCAGATTATATTGGCGTTCGGGATAAAGGGCGTGTTTACGTATGCCAAGGCCTTGGTTATGTCCAAAGGCGGTTTAATGGCGCATGCGGGCCTGCAGAATAAAATCTTTCGCCATATGATGCGGATGAACCTGTCGCGCTTTTACGGTGACGGCATCGGCAAGAATCTGAACTATTTCACGGTGCAAAGCGGCGCGGTGCTAAGCCTTGTGACAACAACGGTGTTAAAGCTGGTTCAGAATGTCGCGACACTGGCGATGACGCTGGCGCTGATGTTCTGGTATGCGCCGCAGATGTGCGTTGTTTTAATGTTCCTGGCGCCGGCAATAATGATTCCGATGGCACTGATTATGCGCAAACGGCGGAAATTATCGCGCCAGTCGTTCAAGATTGCAAACAGCGTGACTCAGCGCTTAAACCAGACCCTGCACGGGATAAAGACCATTCAGGCCTTTACCGGCGAATCGCGCGAGGAAAAGCAGTTCGCGCATGTTGTGAACTCGTCTGTTGTAAATTCGTACAAAAGCACCCAGGCCAACGCCCTGCGTTCGCCGCTGATGGAGTTTATGATTTCAATCGGTCTGTGCATCGCCATGATTATGGGCGGCCACTTTATCGCGTCGGGCCAGATTACGACGGGTGACTTTACCGCGTTCCTGTTGGCGTTGACCGCCGCGTACAAGCCGGCCAAAAGCATCACCGGCACCGGCGACACGGTTCAGCATGGCCTGCTTGCGGCCGAGGTTTTGTTTGAATTCTTAGACAGTCGTCCCGACATTGTTGACGCCCCCGACGCAACGGAACTAAAAGGCGGCAAAATGTCGGTCGCGTTCGACGATGTTTCGTTTGAATACAACCCGGGCGAGCCTGTTCTGAAAAACATATCTTTGAATGTGCCGGCGGGCAAAGTGTGTGCGCTGGTCGGCCCGTCGGGCGGCGGTAAAACCACGCTGTTTAATTTGTTACAGCGGTTTTATGAGCCCCAGTTTGGCAAAATCACCATAAACAGAAAAGACATTCGCAAATATACCACGCAATCCCTGCGCGATAATATCGCAGAGGTTTCGCAAAACGTGTTCCTGTTTAACATGAGCATTGCGGACAATATAAAATACGGCAATCCCGACGCCACCGAGGCCCAGGTTGTCGCCGCCGCGCGCGCCGCGAACGCACATGATTTCATTATGGAATTTCCGGACGGATACGATACCAATGTCGGCGAAGGGGGCTCTTTGCTGTCCGGTGGCCAGCGCCAGCGTATCGCAATCGCCCGCGCTATATTAAAAGACGCGCCGATACTGTTGTTGGACGAGGCGACGTCCGCCCTGGACACGCAAAGCGAGAAATTGATTCAGTCCGCATTGCGTGACTTGATGCGGGGCCGCACGACGTTTGTAATCGCGCACCGCTTATCGACGATTCTGGATGCGGATATAATCTGTGTCGTCAAAGACGGCCGAATTGTAGAGCAGGGCACGGACGAAGAATTGTCCGCCGCCGGCGGCGAGTACCAGCGCCTGCGCGACATACAGTTTTCATCAAATAACCGGGAGAGAGCAGCAAACAAGAAAAGGAAAAAAGCAGATGACAAATAAAGATGATATGAATGCCCGGGCCCAGGCACTGGCGTCGCGGCCTGCCGCGACAAAAAAGCGCCCTGGTCGCAAGGCAGTATGGGCCCGGTCGTCCGATAAATCACTGCGCAGTGCGTATGCCAAACGCCGCCGTATGGGCCGGGATATAGAGCCGGAGCTGGAGGCGGAATTGATACGTCGTTTCCCGACATATGATGCCGCAACGCATACGTTCACAGGTTGCGCGGTAAAAGAATCCGCCAAGGAACAAGTCGAAAAAACACCGCGCGTACGCACGCCGCGTCCGTATAAAGACTTAAGCAACAGTGATATCATGCTGAAATATCACACCGCGCGTATGGCCGGTACGCCGATTGAAGACGCGTTGCATGAGGAGTTAAAACGTCGCTATCCGACGCGTTATGATGCGCAAAATCGTGTTCTGCCGGACAAGCGCAAGGTTGGCAAACAGAAAAAGCCGTTGCATGAATTGGCGGATAAGACGCTGAAAATTATGTATTATAATGCGCGCAGTGCGGGCAATATCCCGGCGGAGCTGAATGATGAGCTGGCACGTCGTTTCCCGGCATATAATAAAAAGACGCAAACGTTTGTTGATTTGCGTGGTGGTTATCGATTGGCGACACCGGCTGAAATTGCAGAACAGGAACAACGCGAAAAGGCCGCATTGCGTAAATCGGTCGCATCTGTCCCTGCTCCCCAAAATGTTGCGGCACCGGCGAATCCCGGTGAGCTGGTTGTTTCGGTTAAGCGTACCAAGATATCACAGGATGGTGTGCATAATGATGTTTTTGTAAACGGTAAATGCATACTGCGCAATCATATTGATACAAATGTTCAAGTGTTCTTAAACGGTACTGTTCTGGGGGTTCATGGCCGTACAACGGATATTCCGAATTATCCCGACAATCCGTCATGGCAGGTCTATGATACAAATATGAAGCGCCGCACGTTTTCTCAGGTGCACCCATATACCAGAAAAAGCGTTTATATCAAAAGCATTGCGCCGATTGGCGACAGCCAGATTGCACTGGAGGTCAGCAATAGAATGCGCGTCATATTGGACACGCGCCCTGTGACGCAAATATTCAAAATAGTGTCAGAGGACCAGAAACAAAAATAAAGAAAACGGGGCGTTTGCCCCGTTTCTTTATTTAACAACCAGCTCTTTGCCTTTGACGTCCACATCGACCGTGCCACCATCGGAAACCTGGCCGGACAAAATCAAATCTGCAATTTTGTCCTCTACGTTCGACATAATCAAACGCTTCAGCGGGCGCGCCCCGAATGCCGGGTCGTATCCGTGCTCGGCCAGCCATTTTATGGCCTTGTCGGATACGTGCAGCTGTATATGGCGCTCGGCCAGACGCTTTTCCAGATTCCGCAACTGAATCTTTACAATGCCGGCCATCACGTCCTTGCCCAGCTCGTTAAAGAACACGATTTCATCGATACGGTTGATGAATTCCGGTCGGAAGTGTTTCTTTACCGCATCCATGCTTGGCAGGTTGCTGGTCATGATGATAATCGTGTTTGAAAAGTTCACGACATGCCCCTGGCCGTCGGTTAAGCGGCCGTCGTCCAATATCTGCAGAAAGACATTGAATACGTCCGGGTTCGCTTTTTCAATTTCATCAAACAGCAATACCTGATAGGGGCGGCGGCGCACGCTTTCGGTTAAAACACCGCCCTGTTCATATCCCACATACCCCGGAGGACTGCCAATCAGGCGGGATACGGAATGCGGTTCCATATATTCGCTCATGTCAATTCGCGTCATTGCCGTGTCGTCGTGGAACAGATATTCGGCCAGTGCTTTTGCCACCTCTGTCTTACCCACACCGGTCGGCCCCAGGAACATAAAGCTGCCGGCCGGTCGGCGCGGATCGGACAGGCCCGCGCGGCTGCGGCGTATTGCGCGCGCGATGACGTTCAGCGCCAGGTCTTGGCCCACAACGCGATTGCGCAGCTCGTCCTCAATATTCAGCAACTTGCTTTGCTCCTCGCCGCTTAATTTGTCGGCCGGCACGCCGGTCCATTTGCTAACCACGGCCGCGATATGCTCCGGCAGAACCGTCTTATACTCGCGCGCGTCGGCGTTCATCTTTTTGATTTCCTCTTCCAGCTGGGGAATCTTGCCGTACTGCAGCGCGGACGCTTTCTCATAGTCACCGTTTCGCATGGCGGTCGCAACCTCGGCCTTTGCCGCGTCCAGTGCCGCCATCGCATCGGACAGCGCGCGCATCTTTTTCTGCTCCGCCTGCCATTGTTCGGTTAATGTTTTCGATTCCGCCTCGGCCTCTTTAATAATGCCGTCCAGCTCTTTTAAGCGCTTTTTGGATTCTTCGTCCTTTTCTTTTTTCAGCGCTTGTTGTTCTATCTTTAACTGCATCAAACGGCGGTCAACCTCGTCCAGCTTGTCCGGCTTGGACGCGATTTCAATGCGAACGCGTGCGGCGGCCTCATCAATCAAATCAATCGCCTTGTCCGGCAAAAAGCGGTCGGTAATATAGCGGTCCGACAGCTTTACCGCCGATACCAGCGCGCTGTCCGCGATGCGGACACCGTGGTGCCCCTCGTACTTTTCCTTTAATCCGCGCATGATTGACACGGTGTCTTCGACCGACGGTTCGTCAACATATACAGGTTGAAAACGGCGGGCCAGGGCGGGATCTTTTTCAATATACTGGCGGTATTCGTCCAGTGTCGTCGCCCCCAGACAGTGCAGCTCGCCGCGCGCCAGCATGGGCTTTAACAGGTTTCCGGCATCCATGCTGCCCTCGCCCTTGCCGGCGCCGACCAACGTGTGCAGCTCGTCAATAAATAAAATAATCTGGCCGTCGGAATCCTTGACCGCTTTTAATATGGCCTTCAGGCGGCCCTCAAACTGGCCGCGGAACATTGCGCCCGCCATCAGCGCGCCCATGTCCAGACTTAACAGCTTTTTATTCAGCAGATTTTCCGGCACGTCGCCCGTTATGATGCGCGTGGCCAGCCCCTCTACGATTGCGGTTTTCCCGACGCCCGGATTTCCGATTAAAACCGGGTTGTTTTTTGTTCGCCGCGACAGCACCTGAATCGTGCGGCGGATTTCTTCGTCGCGTCCGATAACAGGGTCCAGTTTGCCGTCGGAGGCCAACTTGGTAAAGTCGGTGGTGTATTTGGCAATGGCCTGTTCGGGCGTTTCCTGCATTTCTTCTGGATTCATAAAATCCTCCTGTTTGTTATTGTTAACAGATATATAGTGGCAGTTTTTTGCTTTTCAAGTTATAGGAAACATCGCCCGTCGCGCGTCCAAAATAAATATATGAAAACATTACTTGACTTTTTTTGTTTTTTGTTATAAATTGAGCCCCAGTTATCAAAGGATTATATTATGCCACGTGTATGTAAAGTTACTGGTAAGAAAACAGAAGTCGGGATGAACGTTTCCCACTCTATGCGTCATACGAAACGCACATTCTTGCCGAACCTGCAAAAATTAAAGTTCCACAGCGATATTTTGAACCGCGACTTTTCGTTGCGTATTTCGGCGGCGGGCTTGCGCACGCTGACCAAGCACGGCGGTCTGGACGGTTATGTAATGGCAAAGCCGGTATCGCGTTTGACCGAAGAAATGGCTGCAATTAAGAAAGCCATTGAAAAGAAAGTGGGCAAGGCAGAAGCCCCTGCGAAAAAGCCGGCGCACAAGCCGAACCGCAGTGCTCGCTTGGTCAAAAAGGTTGAAGCAAAGAAAGCTGCATAAGTTTTCTTGCGTCTTCGGGCCCCGTGGCGGAATTGGTAGACGCGCTTGACTCAAAATCAAGTTCTGCAAGGAGTGTCGGTTCGAGTCCGACCAGGGCCACCAGAGATAAAAAATACCCCGCAAATGCGGGGTATTTTTTATTTCGTGTGTGTCCCCGGACGCGACACAGAATTAAGTGCCTCGACAGGTAAACCAGCGTCTAACACGACGAAGATG
>CAMWON010000002.1 GCA_947175875.1 uncultured Alphaproteobacteria bacterium
TTGGCTAAGAGTGATTTAGATTTGATAAATTTATTCACGGTTGTGGGGCTAACTTTTAATTTTTTTGCAATTTCCCGGCGCGACAATCCATCAATCAACATCATGCTGATGGCGTTTTCTTTGCCGTCCAGTTTGTGATGCAGATTCTTAGCCCCGGGTTTGCGTCCAACGTATTTACCCATCGCACGTCGGCGTGCCATTGCTTCTTTGGTGCGCTGGGATATTAGGTCGCGTTCAATTTCGGCCGACAGGGCGAATGCAAAGGCCAGAACCTTGGACTGGATATTATCCCCCAGTTCATAGTTGTCTTTGACAGTATAGACCTTTGCACCGACCTTCATACAATGTTCCAGTATTCGCATAATCATAAACAGTTTGCGGCCCAGCCGGGACAGTTCACTGCAGATAATGACATCATTTGATGATATCTTACGCAACAGGCCACCCAGTGCGCGCTTTTCTGGGGCGGTTGTGCCGGATATACCATCATCTATTATATATCTGTCGATTTTCAGCCCCAGATTCGCGGCCTTGGCATCAACCCCTCTGCGCTGGTTTTCAGTGTCTTGGGCATCTGTGCTAACCCTTAGATATGCGTATACCATTTATTCTATCCCCCTTTTTCTACATTGATTGAGTGCATGATTTGATGTTGTTGTGGTGGGGGCAGGCTGCCATAGTTACATCTGGTCGTGCCAAGGCTGTTATGGCCCAGGTCTTGTTGGGTGGCGACCATTCGCTCATCGGCGGTATGTTGTTCCATAAAGCGGACCCGCGTTCGGCGAACACTGTGAACGCCGTATGATTCATATCCGGCCGCCAGACAGGCCTCTTTGAATATTCGGTTGGTTGTGTTTACTGATATTGGCTTTTTCTGAACCGTGCGACATGACTGCATATTTTGTGCAAACGTACTTTGTATCATCGGAAACATCGGATCTTCGGGTTTAAAGCCTTCGTTTGTTTTCAGATATTCTATCCAATCCAAGACAAAGCCGCGTAGGTCCGGAATGTTAAGCAGGGTCGGCTGGCGTGGTTTGTTGAACTTTACGCCCTTGATATACCTGGGATTTATATCCAGGAAATATGCGCCGGATGCCCGTTCTTGTTTCAAAGAATCAATTCGCAGATGTGTAAGTTCGCTGATACGCGGACTGGATAGGATGATAAGTGCGACCAAGGCCCGATTGCGCTGGTCCAGTATCGTTTCAGAAGGCATGTTACGCACAATCTGTAGCAGTATATCGTATTCGTGATGTGGCTTATAACCAGATGCACGTGCGCGATTAGTTTCGTTTGTTGTCAGATTCAGGTAGTCTGCATCGTTGTATTTAACCTTGCGTCCCTTCGGCTCATGTGAAAGCCAATGGAGAAAGTTCTGGATGTCGCGGCTGATTCTTAACAGATAGCTGGCCGATAGTTCCAGTTCGTGGACCTTAATTTTGAACTGTTTTGCCAGGTCTGCATTAAAAGTGTTAAGTGGCGCGAAATCCGTCAGAACTTCGAAGCAACGTATGGATTTGTGCAACGCATTCAGTGTTTTATCGTCGGCACCGACGGTGTTTCGGATGTGTTCCAAATACTGTTTTATTAGGCGTTCATTTGTCGGATTGTACTGTGCACGATTTTCATCGTTTAGTATGGTTGCCATTATATACTCCTTTTGTTTGACAACCCAATGAAACATGCATAAAATAGACTATGCATATTCCTTTGGGGATTTGCAGGTTTATGTCCCTTGCGATCATTTCTTGCAGGAAGCGGCGCAGGGGATTTTTGTTTTATAGTTGAAAACATAATTGTCCCTCTTTTTCGGGTGTCGGATGTTGTGGAAGACTGCTTTCCGGAATGCGGCAATCGGAGGGGGTGGTGACAGAATCGTATATACTCAAATCATCGACGATATGGAAAGTACCCGATAACAGGTCTTTTGCGCTGATTTTATAAGCCCTGTTTGCCACTTTGCCGCATAATGGACAGATGCCGCTTAGCTTTAAACTGGTGCCAGTTTCATGCATTGTGACATTGTTGTTTAGCGGAACGATTGGTTCGCGACAACGCAGGCAATACATTTCGTTAGTTTTTAACGGATTCTTGGTAACACGGTTCTTGGTTCGCAGATAGTTTATCAAATCATATCCGCGGATAAGGGTTGGTTTACCATCATCGATTGTTGGCATGCCATCTGCGACAAATGCGCGTATAGTCCTGGCCGAACGGTCGATAAGGGCGCCAGCCTCATCCATTGTATAGCACGCCATATAGGAAATTTTGTTAAGCTTGTACATCGTCATCTTCCTTTTTGTTGGGGTTGATGGTGTGTGCATCTATCCAGGTATCAACATCTGATTTTTTATATCTGATGCGGTTACCTATTTTTATGTATGGAATGTCCAAACGTCCATAATGGCGCATTGAATTCATACTGGCCACAGTTGAATGTATGTATTTTGCAACCTCATTTTGAGACATTAAATTACTGTCTGTCATATTTAGCTCCTTTTGTTCTGCTTGTTTAATTGACTACAATATTGAGGAGCTTTTGCAAAAAGGCGAGAAATAAAAAATTTAGCTAGCTAATGAATACACTAGCTAGCTATCGAGAATAATTACCACATGCAAATCCAGCTAAAAATTGTCTTTTCACTTCGTTTTATGCCCCTTGTTTCTAATTCGGCTTTTAGTCTGATTGCTTCGGTCAATGAACGTTCTTTGCCAGATTCCATCCAAAGCTGTTTGGCTATTTCTTGGTTTTTTCGTGAATTATTTTTTGATTTGTCTTGGTTGATAATGCCGTATAGAGATTTATGTAATTTTACAATTTGCCATTTTAAACATGTTAGGTCTTTCTGGGTTGTTGCATTAAGAGGTAATGTATTTTCAACATCTTGAGTGTGCGCGTTGTTTCTGAATAAAAAATCACCGTACATGGCTATTTTGATTAATATTTCACCGCACAGAATAGTTTTTCGGTTTGTTTCAAAATCACGAATTATCTGTTGTTGTATTTTGGTTTTGGCGTTCTTTAGAGCTTCTGGCGACTTTGATTGCAGGATAAGTTCGACCTGGCGAGCATGATAATGTATGGCTGCCTCCATGGCTTTGGCGCAAATGTCTAATTGTTGGTCGTGGCTGAGATTTGGGAGATTTAAGGCCTCAGAGATGCGAGACAATTCTTTTTCGTAACCGTCTAAAATAGCTTGGTGTTTTTCTTTTATATCTTCAGATACTCTGTCTTGTGGGGTAATTAACCAATCTCGCCATCCGGGTATCATAATGTCTATTGCCATATCTTTTGGAAATTGTTTATGGATTTCAACCGCCTTGTGATCCAGATCTTCCCATAAAGCGGTTTGATCCAATATAAAATCGTAAAATGGTGGACGAATTGATTGGAATAGTTTTTGTGCCTCTGTCATAATATTTTCCTGTATTTTTGGTTGTATTTATATAGTCACGCTAACGGACAAAAGCTTAATATTCAAGTAAATCGCATAATAAAAATTAATCCCTGTGGTAGCAAATAGGTAGCAAAAGGGTCAAAATAGGGCTGAAAATTCTGAGTTAAAAATAATAAAAAATCCGCAGAAGTCTGCGGAAAATCTTGGTTGCGGAGTGTGGATTTGAACCACAGACCTTCAGGTTATGAGCCTGACGAGCTACCGGGCTGCTCTACTCCGCGTCAACGTAGCTTTATTATAGCCACATATAAGCTAGTGTCAATTAAAAAGTGAATCTTTTCAAAATTTGCCTTAAATAAATGTATCTTGTGCAACTGTAGCGCGAAATTTTTAAAATATTCTAATTATTTTTGCTGTGTGACTAAATTCTTATCCTTTCTTGAATTATCCTTTTTTTATTGCTAACATCATACGAATTTAAATATACAGGATATATAGGTATGAGTATTACTTTTAGAAAAGTTTGGAAGGGTTTTTGGGAGCCGATATTGCGTTTACCAATATTTCAATGGATTATCGCAATATTGATGGCCGTGTCGATATGGTTTGTTTATTTTACATCGCGTCTGCGTATCAAGAATATAGAAGTTTTTCGTAAATATCGCAGAAAACCGGCTATTTTTGTGTTCTGGCATGGGCGCAGTATGATGCTGTCGCCGATTGTGGCGATGCGTGGCATGCGTTCTTATGCGGTGGCGTCGCGTCACAAGGACGGGCGCATGATGGCAAAGTTGCAGCGCTTGTTCGGTTTGCGTTCCATATCAGGAAGTACGTCCGACGGCGGCATATCCGTATTACGCCAAGGGGTTCGCGTACTGCGCCAGGGCGGATATTCCGTATGTATTTCACCCGACGGGCCTGGCGGGCCGTCTTTGCGTGTTCAGGACGGGGCGCTTTATTTTGCGAAAATGAGTGGTGCACCGATAATTCCGGTATGTTTTTCCGCGTCACGTGCGCAGTTGCAGAAACGCTGGGACAGGTATTTGGTCGCGTTGCCTTTTGGGACTATTACGTGTAATGTTGGTAATCCGGTGTTTGTAGACAGAAAAGCCACCCCGCAAGAGTTTGAGGCGGCCAGAAAATCGTTGGAGGATTTCATGGTTCGCCAGATGCGCGAAATGGATGCCGAGTTTGGTTTGGCGCCGGCGGAACAGGGCCAGACCGCGCGTCGTTTCAAGGACGAAATGCGTGCGGCAAAGGCGGCAAAAAAGAATGCGAAAAAAGCCCGGCGAGTAAAAAAATAACGGAATAGAGATGAAAACACCCTGGTGGTTTTTAAGAAAGACTCCGCTGGCGTTGATACTGTGGCCGGTGTCGGTTTTATATTATATGGTGTCATGCACGGTGTACGGCGTTCGCAAGATTGGGGCCTATAAATCGCGCCGGCCGGTTATATGTGTCGGGAACATATTTGCCGGCGGTGTCGGCAAGACGCCGATTGTGCGCGCCATTGCAGTGCACCTGGGCGCGCCGGTTGTTATGCGCGGGTATAAAAAGTGCGCGGCGACCGGTAACATCGGGGACGAGGCGACAATGCTGGCGCGCGCCGGTTTGCAGGTGCATACGGGCGATAGAAAAAGCAATGTTCGCCTGCTGGATGCACAGGATGAAAACAGCCCCATTGTCATGGACGACGGATTTCAAAATCCGCGTATAAAAAAAGACATTTCCATTTTGGTATTTGATGAGCGTTTGGGTGCAGGAAACGGTTTTGTCCTGCCGGCGGGCCCATTGCGCGAGCCGGTACGTGCCGCACGGCGGGCGGACGCCATTATTATAATAAAGTCAAACGGCGGGCATGTGCGCAAATTAAAACTGCCGGCGGGGATACCGGTGTTTTATGCCGAAAACAAGACCATATCGCCGTACGGTGATACGGTTCGTCTGGCGGCGTTTGCGGGAATTGGGTATCCGAAAAAGTTTTTTGCGGCACTGAAAAACGTTGTTTATAAGAAAAGCTTTGCCGACCATTATCAATACACGGCCGAGGACATTGAGAAACTGCGCAAAGCTGCGGCGCGGCGCAAGGCAAAACTGATTACGACCGAAAAGGACTGGGTTCGTTTGCCGGCGGATGTGCGGGATGAAATAAAATATGCAAGACTGGAAACGGTTATTGAAGACGGATTTTATGACTGGCTAAAGGAGAAGCTGAGATGCCGACATTAAAAAAAGAGGTTCGCCTGTCCGGGCGCGGAATTCATTCGGGGTGCCGGGTCGACATTGTGGTAAAGCCCGCGGACCGGAATGGGATATATTTTGTGCGCACCGATATAAAGGGTAGTGGGCCGATTATCGCACGCTTTGACAATGTCGGCGATACAAAAATGCGCAATACGACAATCGGGTGCCCGTGCGGTGCGCATGTTCAGACAATTGAACATTTGATGGCGGCGTTGTTCATGGCGGGAGTGGACAGCGCGGTAATCGAAATAGACGGTCCGGAAACGCCCATAATGGACGGCAGTGCGTCCGTTTTCATAGACGCGTTTAAAAAAGCGGGCGTGACGGCCGGCGTGATAAAAAAGATTGTTGTTCGCCGCCCGGTTACGGCGACGGTGCGCGATGTGCGGCGGACGCTGCCGATTGGGTTGCGCGTGCGTCTGTGGATTATGGATTTAATATCCGGGCGCCGCGCCGACGGGTATGTAAAATTGGAACCCAATGGCGGCGATGCGCTGGATATAAAGGCGACGCTGGTATATCCCGAAAAAATTATCGGACGCCAGACATATGAATACAAATTTGACGGCACGAAAAAGTCGGTTGAGGCGTTTGTTCACGACATTGCGCGTGCGCGCACGTTTGGAAAGTATTCGGAATGGGAATATTTAAAGGCGCGCGGCATGGGGCGCGGCGCGGACGAGACGAATGTAATCGCCCTGAATGATGCGGGGGATGGGACGCTGAATGCGCTGATGTGGCCGGACGAATTTGTGCGTCATAAAATCATAGATGCGGTCGGCGACATGGCGACGTCGGGCGGGATGATTGCGGGGCGCCTGACATCGTACAAGGGCAGTCATGCGATGAACAATATCGTGCTGAAAAAATTGTTCAGCGACCCGCGCAATTATGATATAGTTGAATAAAGCAAAAAGGATTTTTTGATGAAGAAATTTTTTGGATTTTTTGCGTTGGCAGCGCTGTGTGCGTGCGGCGGCATGATAAAAAATGAAAACGGCAGTGAATTTTTGACCCAATTGGATGCGGAGCCGATTGGCTGCACTTTCCTTTACAAGCTGGAGTCGGAGGTTTCCGTCTATGACGCCGACGATGCGCGCCGGTATCTGGAAAACCGCATCGCGGACCAGGCGCGTCCGGGTAATGCGTATTGGATAACCAGCTCGCGTACACGTCCGAACGAATGGGTGATATTCGGGCCGGAACGCAGTTTTGTTTTGGTTGCGAACGTTTATGACTGTCCGCATCCGCGCAGTGTTCGTACCGCACGCGACGGCGGGTCGGCGACGGTTGCGTATCCGGTCGATGTTATCACGACAACATGCGGCGGCGCGGGCGCATATGGCCAGTGTCAATAGGTTGCATATCGCGATAAAATAACAACCCGCTTTTTTAGGCGGGTTATTTTTATTCTGTGTTTGCCAAGATTGGTAATTTTATGTTATAATTATTCATACCTAGGATATTAGGGAGAGAGTTTGATAAATCAAGTAATAACCGTTGACAGAAAGAAATATGCCGCCGGTCTGTTTTGGCAGCCCGTTGCCAGTGGCTTTGTCGCGCGCAATTATGCGCGCAGTCTGGCACGCAGTATCGATAAAAAATTAAATCTGTATGCGGATTACCGCGCGATGGTTGGACTGGGCGGACGCCGCATGGGACATCGCAGCGGAATGCACAGTGCGGCCGCCGAAATTATGGATTCCATGACGGAATATTCGTCATTTCTGGGTGTGTTTCAGGCGGGACGTATGTTCTATCTGGTTGCGGTTAGAAACGGAATAATTTTAAACGACCGTCTGTTTGATTCAGAGGCGGCGGCGCGTGCGGAATATCTGCGCCTGGCGGCGATTCCGGATTGGTCCGCATTGTTCGCCCCCGGCGCATGGTCCATGCCGCGCGCGGTGGAACGCAATTTGTCCGATATAATAACGGGGCGGGCGCCGGCGGCGCTGCGTCATATCGGGCGTGCAAAAATGATTGTGACGTCGGCGGCGATAATCGCATTGTTTGCGTTGGGATTTTTATACATGTTCCGGGGGCCGATTGCACAAATGTTGGCGCCGCGTCCCCAGGTGGCGAAAATCGACCCCGAACTGGCGGCGGAGTACAAGCGCCGGATAGAGGAAAAAAACAAAGAACTGGACAAGGCGTTTGAGATAGAAAAGGCGGCGCCGGTCGAGCCTTTGCGTATGCCGTACGATTATCTGCCCGACCCGGCGGCGCGTGCAAATTTGTGCTATCAGGCAATCGGATTTTTGATGCAGCCGGTTCAGGGCTGGAATCAGGTGTCGGCCGAATGCGGCGAGGAATATGCAAACGCATCGCTGCGTCGCGGGTTTGGAACACTGACCGGGTTTTATGAGACGGCAGGCACGCTGATGCCCGGCGCGTTTGTCCGCGAGGAGTCTGAAAATTCACTGAATGTGCGGGCGCGCCTGCCGGAATTGGAGACGCGTTCGTCCCAGGATGAACGTGACGCTGACACGATTGTCCGCGACGTGTACAGCATGTTTCAGGCAACGGGCGAGGATGTGGAAATCGGCGTTGTCGCGGACACGATAACAAACGGTGTGGAAACGGAGTCTGTTGACGTTGTGGAAATTGCCGCGTCATCAAAACTGACGCCGGCCCAGTTTATGGAAATATTCGCCGATTTTGGCGGTGTTTATATGACCCGATGCGCATGGGACGTGTCGCGTCGCATTTGGAACTATGAGGTGATAATCTATGCAAAATAAGAAATTTCGACTGATTGCCGTTTTTGCAATGCTGTGCATATGCGGTGGCGCACGCGCCGCCGTCACGGACGTGGACGATGATATGGACGCAATCAGTGCAGAGGCGGTCGCCGATTACAAGGTTGAGGGCAGTCTGTTCCAGCAGATTACTGATTTGGAACAGGAAAAGGTTTTAATGCAGTTGGAAAAAGAACGCGCCCAGCTGGATTTGGAACTGGACAGACTGGCGGCGGAAAAGATAAAGCTGCACATGGAAATAGACACTTTGTCGGGCCGGGCCGAGGCGCAGCAGCAGGAGCTGGAGACGGAAAAGGCAAAGCTGGAGGCGGAGGCCGCGCGCTTGGCGCGTGAAAAGGAATCCCTGGCCGAGGCCGCCGCCGCACCGAAAAAGACGGTTTCCACGTCGTCGCGCGCGGAAGAGTTCGATGACGACGTCGTGATTTCCGACGCGTTTCGCTTAATCAATGTAATCGGCGCCGGTTCACAGTTGCAGGCGACGGTTGAAGATTTGAGCACCGGCCAGACGAAAAGAATTCGTGCGGGCTCGGTTCTGGACGGTTTTTCCGTGAAATCAATATCGCTGGACGACGGGGTTGTGTTCGTCAAAGACGGAAAAAGCCAGACGCTGAACATTGGCGGAAACAGATAAATACAATACGGACATAAAAGCATGGCCACATCGGATAAAACGATTTTGAATCCTTTTTCGTCCACGCCGTCGGTACCGGCGGGGCTGGAAAATTCCACCAACAAGGACGTGGTCGATTATTTGTTTTCCAACGGAAACCGCTTGTTAACGGCGGCGGGCGGTGAATTTGAACTGTCCAAGGATACGCAGAGTTTAATTGCGTATTTCGCCGGGGGCGAGCTGATTATATCCCGCACGCACCGGTATGACGGACGCGTGCTGGCGTTTATTGATTTGCTGGCGCGGCGCGGTCGTACGGCACGGACGCCGTTTTATTCCGATTTGGGATTGCTGTCCACTATTTACAAAACGTACGAAGGGCGCGGCAGTGACGGCCGGGCCAGGACGGATTACGACAACCAGATGCAAAAGGACTTTGTCGATATCGTGGCAAAGGCCGCCGCCCAGAAAGTGTCCGACATTCATATAGAGGTTGCGGACCAGACAACGATATATTTCCGTATCGACGGCAGTATGCAGCCGGTGCTGGAATACAATTCCGGATGGGGTGAATCGTTTGTTCGCGCGGCGTTTGCGTCGGCGGATATATCAAACGCAAACTATGCCCAGAACGAGTATCAGTCCGCCCAGAAAGACGGCCGCACGCCATTGCGCGGGACCAAGGATTTATATCTGCCGGCGGGCGTCCTGGCGATACGTATGCAGTTTAACCCCATCGCATTCGGCAGCCGGTATGTCGTAATGCGACTGCTGTACGACAATCCGTCCGAGGGGATTAAATCCGGCCAGGAATTTGGCGAATATGAACAGAATCTGTTGATGCAGTTGCGCTCGTTCCCGACGGGATTGGTTGTTGTGGCGGGTCCGACCAGTTCCGGTAAATCCACAACGCTGGTTCGGAACATGTCGCTGATGCTGAAAGAGCGGCGCTATGAAATCAATTTGATTACGGTTGAAGACCCGGCCGAGCAAAAGATTTTCGGCGCGCACCAGATGCCTGTTGTCAACGCCATGAACGAGGATCAGCGCGAGGAAAAATTTACAGAGGCACTGGCCGCGGCGTTGCGCAGTGACCCGGACACATTGATGGTTGGTGAAATCCGCACCTTGTCTGCGGCGCAGTTAACGGTAAAGGGCGCGCTGTCGGGGCATAATGTTTGGACGACGCTGCATGCGAATTCGGCGATGGCGGCGCTGACCCGATTGCTGGATATGGGGGTAGAGGCGTTTAAGTTAAAAGAAGAAACAATGATGCGCGGGTTAATATCCATGCGCTTGTTTAAAAAGCTGTGCCCGGATTGTCGCGAACCGCTGGCAAACCATCCCGAACACCCGGCGTATCGCCGCGTGCTGGACGCGTTTGGGGAATTGGGCCTGCGCCAGGTATTTATTCGCGGCGCGGGTTGTGAAAAATGCGGGCGCAGCGGGACGCTGGGCCGTATCAAGGCGGGCGAGATTATTATTACAAACAGTGAATTTTTGAACCTGGCCCTGTCGGGGGATACGGACGGCGCGGTGCGGTACTGGCTGGAAAACATGGACGGACGCACACTGAAAGAGGCCGCGATTTCATTGATGTTGCAGGGGATTATCGGTGTTGATGAACTGGAGCGCTGGGTCGGGTTGCTTGACCGGCCGGGGGTATATTGATGGAACGCCTTGAAAAGCTGTATGCAAAATTTATGTTCCGGACCAATACGTCCAAGCGTATGGCGACGTGCCGGAAACTGGCGTCGCTGTTGCGCAATGATTTTACGTTGATGAATGCGCTGGGGCGGATTGAAATGATTGAATCGCGCGGCGGTAAAAAACCGGGCGAGCCGTTCGCAATCGTAATGCGCGAATGGCAAAAGAATCTGGAACGCGGTATGAGTTTTTCAGAGGCGACGCGCGGATGGGTTCCAGCGGAAGAAACGCTGTTGTTGACATCCGGGAATATTTCAAATCTGGCGGTGGCGCTGGACAATGTTGGCCGCGTGGTAGAGGGGTCGGGCCGTATTTCGCGCGCGATGGCGTCGGCGGTTGCGTATCCGTTGTTTCTGTTCGCGTTGACGTTCGGGATAATAATAATGGTTGGGCTGTATCTGGTGCCGCCGTTGGCAGAGGCGGCGGGCGACGGCGTCATATGGCGCGGCGCGGCGGCGTCACTGATATGGTTAAGCGGGGCGGCGTATAAATATTGGTTCATTGTCGTTATGGCCGCGGCCGCGATTATCGGGGCTGTATGGATAAGCCTGCCGAACTGGGCCGGGCGGGCGCGCGCGGTGGCGGATAAACTGCCGCCGTGGAACGTTTACAAGATACGCGTGTCGGTGTCGTGGTTAATGTCCTTGTCGGCGATGGTGGCGGCGGGAATGACCGTGCCGGACGCGATGCGAATGCTGGCCGACAACGGGAACAGGTATCTGCGTACAAGACTTTCGGCGGCACTGCGATATATTGCAAACGGTGACAATTTGGGTGTTGCGTTGGCGAATACCGGGATGGATTTTCCGAACGATGAAATTATCGGTGATTTGGCGATATATGCCGACATGAACGGGTTTGACCAGAATCTGTCGCGTGTGGCGAACGATTATCTGGACCAGTCCGTGCGCCGTATGGAGGCGATATCAAGCACATTGAACAGCATCGGCATAATCCTGGTGTCGGCGATAATCGCGTGGGTTGTTCTGGGGACGTTCCAGATGCAGGACCAGATTACGGCTGCATTGTCATAATGGAAATTCAAATTTCTGGAAATAATAATCGAAATAGGATATAATTCCCATCGTAATAGGGCTTCCTGTTATGCGAGCGTGGAAATCTCGCGACAAAAATCGCCTGCGCAGGCGTTAAATGCTCCACCCAACGCGGGTTGGAGACTGGTTGAATATAAAGAATAGACCAGGCATGAATTTTTGCATGATTTCCACCCTCCAACCGCCCTATATGTTTGGCGGTCTTTTTTGTTCATGCCCCGGTTTTGCGTCTTCTTAAACAATAAAATTGTGCCGGGGCTCTTATGTGTTGTTCAGTTCCGCGCGCGTTGCCTGACGTGCCATTGGGGACCCCTGTGTGATAAAAATAAAAACCATCGGAAAAATTCAGATGGTTGGAGTTTTTTTACACCATAAACGGCAGGTTTTCCAGTGTCCCTTCGACCACGCGGACGTTTACGTCAATCCACATAAATATGGTGTCGGGTGTGCGCGGTATGTCCGGACAGAACATATCGGTGGACAACAGGTGGCTGGTATTTACCGACAATTTGGTTATCAAATGGTCGTCGTCCAGCAGTGTGTAAATCGGACCGATATCGCGCGGCGTGTTTGCACCGATTTCGTGTTCATTTTGCGGCGCGCGCAGGCCGTCGAACAATGTCTTGATGCGGTTGTCGATGTCGGACCGCGTCATGCCGACGATTTCCGGGTGCATCATCTGGATGTCCAGTTCCGCAATCAATTTCAAATTCGGCGTTATAATCGGGTTCCAGTCGATGCCCCCGATATGGCGTGTGGTAATGGGGCTTTTGGTGGCGCCGGGCATCATGAACTTGGTCATGTTGTTCCATGGGCTGTGTTCAACCAGCTTTTTTAACTGGGGGTGAAACTGCATGCGGATATCCGAAATATGCTGGGCGCGTTTCTTTGGATTAATTAAAATTTCTCCGAAATATAGCAGTTTGAACTTCATGGTATTTTATCCCCTTTTTCCTTGATAAGTATACCAGAAATTGCTATGGTTTTCATAGAAAAAAGAAAGGAATTTAAATGGCTGTTACCAACGAATATACCGGTGATTCAATTAAGGTTTTAAAGGGTCTGGAGGCGGTAAAAAAACGCCCCGGAATGTATATCGGCGACGTGGGCGAGGGCGGAAACGGTCTGCACCATATGATATATGAGGTTGTTAACAACTCTATCGACGAGGCGATGGCCGGATATGCCGATACCGTTTATGTTTCGTTGAATCCGGATGGTTCGTGCACAATTCGCGACAACGGCCGCGGTATGCCGTTCGATATCAACCATGACACGGGGCGCAGTGCGCTGGAACTGATTATGTGCGAACTGCACGCGGGTGGTAAGTTTGACAACGAGGGCGGCGGCGCGTACAAGGTGTCGGGCGGTCTGCACGGTGTGGGTGTGTCGGTGGTAAACGCATTGTCCACATGGCTGGAGGTGCGCGTATGGCGCGGCGATAAAGAGGCCACGATGACATTTGCCGACGGTGTGCCGACAATGGATTTGAAAATATCTGAAAACAAATCCGGTATCGAGCATGGGACCGAGGTTACGTTCAAACCGTCGCCGGATACGTTTACGGGGACCGAGTTCAGCTTTGACACGCTGGAGACATGGCTGCGTGAACAGTCTTATTTGAATGCGAACGTAAAGATTATTTTGGAAGACCTGCGCGGGTCTGAGAAAAAAGAGCGCGAGTTTCATTCGGTTGACGGGTTAAAGGGTTTTGCGACTTATTTGGATAAATCCAAAGAATTGCTGAACAAAGAACCGATACAGATGATAAAGCAGGTGGGCGACACGTATATTGAAATCGTTCTGCAGTGGACGACGGCTTATACGGAAACCTCATTGTGCTTTACGAACAATATTCCGAACCGCGACGGCGGAACGCACCTGGCGGGCTTTCGTGCGGGTTTGACGCGCGCGATTAACAAATACATCGGCGAAAAGGTTACGAAAAAGGACATCAACCTGTCGGGCGAGGATTTCCGCGAGGGGTTGACCAGCATCGTCAGCGTAAAGATTCCGGACCCGAAATTCGGTTCCCAGACAAAGGACAAACTGGTGTCATCCGAGGTGCGCCCGATTGTGGAAAGCACCGTGTCCGAAATGTTGTATGAATATCTGGACGAAAATCCGGCGATTGCAAAATCAATTGTAGATAAAATCATAGAGGCCGCCACCGCGCGCGAGGCCGCCCGCAAGGCGCGCGAACTGTCGCGTAAAAAGACGGGGCCGGAACTGGGCGGGTTGCCGGGAAAGCTGGCGAACTGCAGTGAACGCAATCCGGAAAAATGCGAACTGTTTATTGTTGAGGGGGACTCGGCTGGTGGTACGGCAAAGCAGGGGCGCGATCGCAAGACCCAGGCTATTTTGCCGCTGCGTGGAAAAATTTTGAATGTTGAACGCGTGCGTTTTGACAAGATGCTGGGGTCCGATACCATTGGCGCGCTGATTACGACAATGGGCACCGGTATTGGCAAAGACGAATTTGATATTGAAAAAATGCGTTATCACAAAGTCATTATCATGACCGATGCCGACGTTGACGGCCAGCATATTCAGACGCTGTTGATGACGTTCTTTTACCGTCATATGCCCCAGGCGATTGAGCGTGGATACATCTATGTCGCAAAGCCGCCGCTGTATGGTGTCACCCGCGGCAAGCAGCAGATTTATCTGCAGAACCAGCGCGAGATGGACGATTATTTGATGGACCAGCTGGCGACGGACGGACTGATAGAGACCGCCGACGGGACCCAGATTTCAGGCGCGGATTTGAAACGTCTGTTGACATTGATTTTGAACATGCGCAATACGCTGCAGGCACTGAATCATGTAATGCCGCTGCGCTTTGTAGAGGCACTGGCGCTGAATCATGTGTTTGAAAACGAGTCGCCGGAAAACCTGGCGGCGGCGGCAAAGATGCTGGACGCGGAAGAGCTGGAGTTTGAACGCGGATGGAAAATAACCGCGGACGAGGCGGGTATCATGATTACACGCACACTGCGCAGTGTGACGGAATCACACATGTTGTCGCGCGAGAAAATAAACGGGCCGGAAATTCGCGGATGGCACCGCATGGACGGTCGCGAGGAGTTGATGGAGACTTTCTCGAAACCGGCGACGCTGCGTGTAAAGTCAAAGTCGCAGAAAATCTGGGGTGCGCTGGCACTGCTGGATACGGCGTTCGAATATGCCAAGACGGGGCTAAAGATTCAGCGATACAAAGGTTTGGGTGAAATGAACGCGGAACAGCTGTGGGAAACCACAATGGATCCGAACCATCGTTCTTTGTTTCAGGTCAAGGTTGACGACGCCGCCAAAGCGGACGAGGTTGTATCCATGTTAATGGGTGATGTCGTTGAACCGCGCCGCGACTTTATCGTTGAAAACGCGTTGGACGCAAACCTGGACGTGTAAATAAAAAGGGGTGCCGTAATGGCCGAACAAAACGATTCTTTGCCGCATATGGATAAAGACGGAATTGTGACTTATCCGGATGGACGGCGTTTTCAAATAAACGATGCCGGCGAGATAATCGCATTGGACGGAAAAGACGTGTCGGTGAAATCCGAAGCAGATGCGGCCAAAGATACGGAGTACGGCAATCTTGATTATTTGATAAACAATCATCCGGACAGACTGGACGATGTTGATGCGGCGCGCGCGCAGCGTGGCAGACTGGAAAAAGAGATGGGGATTGATTCTAAAAAAAGTGCCGCCGCCTTTGCAAAGGCGCGGGAAAAACTGCGCGCGCGTATTAATCAGAATAACAATCCGGGTATGATTGATATCATGGCCCGGCAAAACCAAAATGATTAAAAAAGGGGCGCCAATGTCCGCAAGTAACGACATGCAGAAAACAACAACCGCACGCGAAGAAGAGATGGTTGTTATAAACGGTCGCAAAATGCTGCTGATGCCGGACGGGACATTGGTGCCGATGAAAAAGAAAACTATGTTCAACAAGGCTACCGAGCGCTTGAACAACGGTGCCCCCGCGCCGCAAAATCATAATGTGACGATGGCCGACATGTTGGCGCAAAAAAAGCAAAACGGTTAAAGTATGTTTACGGCGGATTGGTTTTTTGCATTGGACCGACAGTTGCGGGACATGGGAATGGATTCCGATGCGCAGAGTTTTGACGAGATAAAGGAAAACCTGTCGCGCCGTCATGTATGCACGCCGGACGAATTTGCCGACAACTGTGCATACGTTATATTGGCGGGCGGATTTTCACAAAAGACCGCGAAAAAAATTCATGCAAAAATCATGGCGCATATTGCGGAAAATGGTGCGGACTTTGACGCGATGATGGGATTGTTTGCGAATAAAAACAAGATTAACGCCATTTGCAAAATATGGACGGGGCGCGCGGATTTATGCCGGGCCTATTATGAATTGGAAACGACGGACGCACGGTTGGCCTATCTGGCAAAACTGCCCCATATCGGGAAAATTACGGCAAATCATCTGGCGCGAAACCTGGGCGAGGATGTTGTGAAATACGATATCTGGATTCAGCGTTTGGGTGTTCTGTTCGCGGGCAATGCGGCGTTGAGCGCAAAAATAGACAACGGGAATCTGGACGCGGATGTGCGACGCGCGTGCGACGACATGTTTGCGTCACTTTGTGTGGCGACCGGACTGCCACGCGGATATATTGATGTGGTGTTATGGAAAGCATGCCAACAAAAATTGATTTCTATGGACGCCTGCTTGCAATAATCGCCGGTCATGTACCGTTATGTACATTCCCTTTGATTATCGCGGCGCATTCGTCACATATAAATCAATTTTGAAAAGGATTGTATTATGAACGTAAAAATTGAACAGACCTGGAAAGATGCGTTGGCGTCCGAATTTGATAAAGATTATTTTATCAAGCTAACCGATTTCGTCCGCGCGGAATACATGTCCGGTAAAAAGATTTATCCGGCGCCGGCAAATATTTTTAATGCGTTCAATCTGTGTCCGCTGGATCGGGTAAAGGTCGTTATGATTGGCCAGGACCCCTATCACGAGCCGGGCCAGGCACACGGCCTGTGTTTTTCCGTTTTGCCGCCGACGCCGGTGCCGCCGTCGCTGGTTAATATTTACAAGGAAATTGAAAACGATTTGGGTCGTCCGTCCGTGACGCACGGCGATTTGACGCATTGGGCCCAGCAGGGCGTTTTAATGTTAAATGCAACATTGACCGTTCAGGCGCACCGGGCCGCATCACATGTGGGGCGCGGATGGGAACAGTTTACGGACGCCGTTATCCGCACGGTTGCGGCGCGTGACAACGTCGTATATATGCTGTGGGGGGCGTACGCCCAGCGCAAGGCGGAATTTGTAAACCCGCAAAATAATTTGATATTAAAATCCGTGCATCCGTCGCCCTTATCGGCGCATCGCGGATTTTTTGGAAATCATCATTTTTCACGTGCGAACGAATATCTGGCCGCGCACGGCATGACGCCGATTGAATGGTAAAATTACCCGGCGACGCAAAATAAAGACATTTCCTGAAGGTAAGGACCATTGCGATTTTACGCATACCGCGCGGAATATCGTTTGGCATATGGTTCGATTTCTTACGCAGACATACATCTGTTCCGCCGTCACCGGATAATATATGGAAACGGCCGCCAAAAAATTGGTGGCCGGGGCGTTCGAAAATCATAAGAACCATGACTCCTCAGGCCTTTCGGTTTCCCGTATTGTATAGCCATCGGCACCCCGGCCATTTCCACGAGCACGAGGAATAACGGTGCGACGCACCGCATGGATTATTTCGATGCGTTTATCGCACCGGTTCTTAAAGGCTTTCGACAGCCCCAAACCAATATCCCTACTGGTTCGGGGTTATTATAGCATTGCTTGTGATAAAAATCCAGAGATATTAAAAATTATACGATACGCCCAGACCGTAAAATGCGTATGAATGATTTTCGTCGGCCGTGTTGCCGTTCGAGAAATGCTGAACAAAAATTTCACCGCCCCAGTGCTCTGTAAAACGATATCCGGCCGATATTTTAAACTGAAATACCAGTTTTGCCCCCAGACGGTCGTTCTCTTTTGCCTGGAAACCGACGCCGACACCCGGGCCGACGTACCAATCGTCGCCATACAACAATGCGACATCACCGGATGCCCATACCATCGGGATTGAAAAATCAGTCCAGTCCCAGCCGTATGCACGACCCATGCCGACTGTTTCGCCAAAGTTCATAGACTGGCGCGCGGGCAGGGTAAAGAATGTTGTCGGTTGCGAATACTGAATATTTGGCAGCATATAAAACGGCACGAATTGCGATGGCGGCGGGACAAGGAATCCGCTGTTTACACCTTGACCGATATTAACGACAATTTGATTTTGGGCGGTGCCAAAATATGGGTTCCAATCGGCATTTGCCGCACATGCGACGACCGAAGATACAAAAGCAAATACGATTTTTTTCATAAGTGGAAATATATAATATTTTCGTTTGGGCTTCAACAGAATTTTATTAAATAATATAATGTTTTTGTATATGAATGAAATCCTGGGGTGGGGCGCGTGCTATTTTGCCTTGCAATCGGAAAATTCTCTGTTATAATCGGGGGCGTTGGCGGGATAGCTCAGCTGGTTAGAGCAGTGGAATCATAATCCACGTGTCGGGGGTTCAAGTCCCTCTCCCGCTACCAAAATTCAAATGCCCCTTGCGGGCATTTTAATTTTGGTACAGGGACGCAGAAGCCCCGAGGAAAGGGGGGGCAAACAAGCAAATAGGCATGTGGGAACATGCCGGTTGCGCAACGCGCAAATTTGCGAAGTTCCGCGAAGCGAATTCCCTCTCCCGCTACCAAAATAAATCGCCCCTTTTGGGCGGTTTTTTAGAACCTTTGTTGTACTGAAAATTCAAGCCCCCATTTATCGAACTCGCGTTGCCAAATGTTTGAATCGCGGCGCGTATAACTTAGCGTCAACGTCGGTACAAAGTTCCACAGGGTTAGTTTATTATTGGGTGTTTCTATACTATCGTATAATAAAATAGACTGCTACAAATTTTCTTAGGAATTTATTGCGTGCATATTACCTTACAGGATTATATATTAAAAATCACATTTTTTCAATGTGATTTTTTTGTTTAATTACAACAAATTAAATTTATTATTCAAAAAAAAACGCTTTATAATTGCTATTAAGAGTATTAGATAATACTCGCAATCCCAAACAAAGGAGGGAAAAATGTCGTTTGATATATATACAGAAACAGGTTATACGCAATTAACACCAGGTGCATACAATATTATTGGTATAGGTTATGGTGGGGACGGCGCTAAAGGAGGAACTTCACCAAGTGGAAATAATGTAACATCTGGTGATGTAAACGGCGCAGTTGGAGCTGGTGGTGGTGCAGGAGCTTTTGTCTTTTTCAAAAATATAAACGTTGGTGAGTATGATGGATATCTGTCTTTTGTCATTGACGAAAAAAGTAAAAACCTTACTATTCTTGGGCCATTGGTGGGCAATGTAAAAATACCCCAAGCAGGTTCTGGAGTCCAAGCTCCTGTTCCGGCTACGAGCTTGACTATTCCCCCTGTGCCCGGTGATTCTGTAGCTCCGGCTAATGCAGAGTACGTTGGTTCGCGTGGTGGTGGTGCAGGTGGAACTTATGGTGTAAGAGGAACGAGCACACCTGCTGTGACACCTGGTGGTAAGGGTAATAATGGAAATGGTGGTTCAGCCGTTCTTCCAGCTATTTCGGGCAGTTTGCGTTCTGGCGGTGTCGGTGGAGCAGGTGGAGGTAACACTCCTTATACGGGTCAAGGCGGTAATGGTGGCAAAGGAGTGCTAGATAGTGGCTTGATAATATCTGAATCTACTACCTTGCAAGATATTGTTCAAGCAATACAAGGTGGAAGCGGCTCAAATGGAACTTCACCTAGCATACGGCCGGCGCAAGCGGGTATATCAGGAGCTTATGGCGCTGGTGGCGGTGGCGCTTGGACCTCTGGCACAAATGGGGGTGCTCCAAGCAATCCAGCCTATCATGTTAACGGTGTCGGTGGCGCCGGAGGCATTGGTGGTATTCCTGCAGTTATCGTTGTGCATTTGACACAAAAAGTGCGCTAATTGTATACCCTCTCCGTCAAGTGGCGGAGAGGGTATGTTTATACTAAAATCAAAGTTGTTGAATATGTGTGGAAACAAAAAAAATACTTTACTTAGCTATTTATGTTTATCAACTGTATTGTGCATTGTTTCGTTTTGTCCAGCATGTGCTAAAGAATATAAACATGTGGCCAATAATAGAAATTACACAACCTATAACAAACCCCAGGAACAATTCTCTGATAATAAATTAAATTTTAAACAAAATTTGTATTTAGGAATCGGCGCGGGAAAAAGCGTTTTCACTTTCGGAAAAATAAAAGCAGATTATAAGGACCAAGCTGATGCATGGCGTGCGCCAGGTTCCTTCCAAAAATCGGAATTTGCCAGTGGCGAGTCATTAAGTCTTCAGATGTTTGTAGGTACACAGGTTACACAAAACACTCGTTTAGATTTTACTTATTTGCATTATTCAAATTTATCATTGAAAATGAAATCACACAGTCTGTTGCCAATTGATGATAAAGTTACAAACTATACAGACGGATATAAATTTAATAAAGAACCAGATATTTCTGCTGATGCAACTATGCTGAATATTTACTATTATTTAGACCGCCTTATCGGAACATTGAAGATACGACCATATATTGGTGCTGGTATTGGAATGGCACAAAATGTTATGTCTGATTATACCATTTTTGATGGTGCTGCTTATATAATTCCTGAGATGCAAGGTACTGTACAAAAATCAGGAACACCTATTCGGATCTCAAATATTAAAACACGTCATAAGGGCAGCACTGTCGGTAATTTTGCATTTTCTTTTGAACTTGGCGCATCCTATAATTTAACTAAAAATTGCATAATAGATATTTTTGGACGTTATGTAAATTTAGGTTCTGTAGAGAGTGAAGGCGTAGTGTCAACATATAGTTTTTTTACTTCAACATCTGATGACATTCCAGTTGGCGATGCATATAATATAGGCGCACCAGCTGGAGAAACAACATCTTATTATCCCGATTGGAAAGAAAAAGGAAATCTCAACATTGTTGATATTGGACTAAAACTTAGGTTTTTATTCTAATTTACGGGGTGCTTTCGTGTTAAGAAATATTTTTTGAGTTTTTTGTATATGCTGTCTTTTGAATGTCCGTTGCTACGCCGATTGGTGCAAGAAACAAGGCGGCGGTGTAGAACAGTGTGCATCGCACCCAAGTTCTTGGACTGACTGTGGTACGTTTAATGGTGAAACCATATATTGTTTTCCACAGGGTAGTACCAGTGGTGGCAAATCCACGTGTCGGGGGTTCAAACAAGCAAATAGGCATGTGGGAACATTCCGGTTGCGCAACGCGCAAATTTGTGCAGTTCCGCCAAGGCGTCAGCCGATGGCGAATTCCCTCTCCCGCTACCAAAATTTGAACCGACCTTTGTGTCGGTTTTTTAATAAAAAATCCGGCAACCGCCGGATTTTTTCATTATTGCAAATATTATGCATTTGCCGGGGCGGCCGCCTGTTTCTGGGCGTACAGCTGGGCAAAGTCCACGGGCTGCATCGCGAATGTCGGGAAACCGGATTCAGATGTCAAACGCGTAATCAAGCCGCGTACCGCCGGGAACAACAATGTCGGAACGTCAATCAACAATGTGCGCTTTTTGGCTTCTTCGTCTTTTTCCTCTTCCATCTGGACCAGGCCCGAATATGTGGATTCAATCAAGAATATTGTTTTTTCGTTCGCGTCCAGTTTCGAGTGAACCTTGGTAATCAAATCAACCATGAACAGGTTGTTTTCCGCGCCCTTTATCTGAATATCGATGTTTATTTCCAGCTTTGCCTGACCGTTGTCCTGTTTAAAGAACAGTTCCGGGACATTCGGGCTTTCAAAAGAAATGTCTTTTAAAAACTGGGAGATAATGTTAAATTTTGCCATTGCGATTGCTCCTTTTTTTACGCATCGTTTTATGGTAATATAGCATTATCAGAGTTCTTTTACAAGTGGGGGGATAATAAAAAATGGCTTTTGGGAAAACATTACTAATGCGTGTGGCGATGTGCGCCGGTATGGCGGTTGCGCTGACGTCGTGCCGCGACTTGTCACCGACGGGCGGAACGTACACCACCGCGGGCGACAATTCCGTTATCCCGTCCAATTTGAAAAAGGTTTCTTATTCAAGCCTGCCGGGATGGCGCGACGATGACGTGCGCTATGCGTTGCAGGCGTTCCGCAACACATGCAAGGCAAAAATACAATACACCGGCCGCGTGGTGCCCGACCGCGCATTGCTGGAGGAAAAGTGCCGCAACCTGCCGGCGGCGTCGGCGGATACCGCGACGGTGCGCGCATGGTTTGAATCCAATTTCCAGCCGTACCAGATTCACACCGACACCGGTGCCACGCGCGGGACATACACTGGTTATTATTCGCCGGTGATTCCGGCATGTCGGACAAAAACGGCACAATGTAACGAGCCGTTAATGGGTATTCCAACAGACGGGCGCAATTACAAGGGCGTTGCGAAAAAAGACATTGTTGAAAAGCAGATTGGCCGTGTTCTGTACTGGGCGAACATCGTTGACGTTCAGAACATTCAGATTCAGGGCAGTGGGAACCTGAAACTGGAGGACGGAACGGACGTAAAGTTGAACTTTGCGGCGGTAAACGACATGCCGTTCAAATCCATTGGCGAAGAGCTGCGCGCGCGCGGCATCCGGCCGGAGGGCGGATATTCCGCCGACGCGGTGTGGAGTCATTTAAAGGCGAATCCGGCACTGGCCAAAGACGTTATCTATAAGAATCCGCGGTATGTATATTTCTATGAATCCGTTCCGCCGGATGTTATTGGAAAGCTGGGGACGCCGCTGTCGAAAATCCGCAGTGTGGCCATGGACACGGATATATATACATTGGGATTGCCGGTGTATGTGAACACGAATCTGTCCGACGGGCGTGCGTTCCGCAGGCTCATGATTGCCCAGGATACCGGGTCCGCGATAAAGGGCTGGATTCGTGCGGACATATTCTTTGGCAAGGGTGACGATGCCTATAAATATGCCCACGGCCAGCATGCCCAGGGCGAGATGTATATCCTGATGCCAAAGGTGTACGAATATGTCAAACCCGGTCGGTAAATGGGAAAAGCGCGACGGGCGCCCCGGAACATTGGCGGGTGCCTTAGGCGGTTTGATGGAAATGCTGGGGGTGCGGGCGTCCGATGCTGATTTGGCGGGGCGCTGGGATGCGATTATGGGTCCGGAAATTGCATCGATTGCGCGGCTTGCCGCAATTAAAAAAACACGCGACGGGAAATACAACGTTGTCGTGCGGCCGGCAAACCCCGCCTTCACGTTACAGTTGTCGTACATGGCGCCGGAAATCACCGCGCGAATCAACAAATATTTCGGGCGCGAGGCGGTTGCAAAAATCAGCTTTCGCAAATAAAAAAAATCCCGCCATGTGGCGGGTGTTTTATTTCCCCAAGCACAGTTGGCCGAATGTGGCGTCCATGACGTCGGATGCGCTGATTGCGCCCAGGATTCGGCCCACCGCATCCGCGGCGCGGCGCGTGTGTTCCGCAAATATATCCCAGTTGTCGCCGGCGGCAATGGCCGCGGCCAGGTTTTCGTTTGCGTCGGACAGCAGTTCGCGCGTGCGCACATTCAAAACGACGTCCGTGTCCGTGCCATCGGTTAGCTGTTTTATTTTTTCACGTAATGCGTTCATTACCATGTCGATGCCGTCGCCTGTCTTGGCCGATATGCACAGTGCGCCGTCGGCCCCCCCGCACAGGTCTGATTTGTTTATGACAATGATTTCATTGTCGTGCGGCGTTATATCTGTCGGTGCGTCGAACACGCGCAGAACAATGTCGGCGTCGTTCATTTCGTCGCGTGTTTTTTGAATGCCTATTTTTTCAATCTCGTCCGCGGCCGCGTCGCGCAGGCCCGCCGTATCCATCAAATGGACCAGGTATCCGTCAATGTCGATATCGGCGGATATTATGTCGCGCGTGGTGCCGGGAATGTCGGATACTATTGCACGGTTTGCGCCGACGATTTGATTGAACAGTGATGATTTCCCGACGTTCGGCCGGCCCGCCAGTACGATGTTTATTCCGCCGCGCACCATGCGTGCGGCGTTGAAGTGCGACAATGCGGCGGATATTTCCGAATGCAGTTTTTTTGTCCGCACCCGTAACGTTTCGCCGATGTTTGCGGGCAGGTCGTCCGCATCATAATCCAAAATTGCGGCCGCATATGCGGATATGTCAATCATGTCACCGCGCCAGGACTGGTACTTTTTACTGTCCCCGCCCGACAGCGAGCGCAGTGCCCAGCGCCGCTGCATATCCGTTTTTGCGTCCAGCAGTGCCGCCAGACCGTCTACATCTGTCAAATCCATTTTCCCGGCATAAAAGGCGCGGCGTGAAAATTCACCCGGCATTGCCATACGCGCCCCGTTTTCCATCAGGTATGAGAATATTTTTTGTATAACGGCATCTGCGCCGTGGGACTGAATCTCTATTACATCCGTGCCGGTAAATGAATGCGGTGCGGCAAAGTATATTATTAAACACTGGTCTATCAAATCGCCGGCATTATCCGCCAGGTTTGCAAAATATGCACGTCGCGGCATGGGTGTGCGACCGATGAACTTTGCGGCCATGTCGCCCAAATTATCCCCCGATATTCGGATAACCGCAACACCGGATTTCCCGCGTCCCGATGACAGGGCAAAAATCGTATCGTTATTCATTTACTTTTTCCCGCTTATGCTTTTCAGTGCCATCGGAACCAGTTTTGTAATATCTGTGCCGGGGTTGTCCGCAACCAGTTTCTGGGCCATTTCAACAACATCCATGCGGCGATAACCCAAAGCCTCAAGCGCGGAGAGCAAATCGGACAATGCGCCCCCGGCCATATCAGAACCAAAATCAAGTGATGCGCCGCCAACCTTGGACTTTAGTTCGACGATGATTTTTTCCGCAACTTTTTTACCGACGCCCGGCGCGGTTGCGATTGTTTTTGCATCACCGGTCGCAATGGCGGAAATCAATGTGTCTGTCTTTATCGTGCCAAGAATCGCCAGTGCAACCTTTGGGCCGACACCGGATACCGCCGTTAGCATGTTAAACAGGTTTTGCGTAGATGCGCGCGTAAAGCCAAACAGCCTTATCGAATCTTCGCGTACGACCGTTTCAATCCATAGGGATACGGTCTCTTTTGGGGTTAAATATTCGGGGGTATAAACCTTGTACCCCACAGGGCCCGCCATGATGATTACAAAACCGTCGCCGATGTAATCAACAATACCTTGCAATTTGCCAATCATTTGCTATCCTTTTGGGGTAATTTTAATCCAATATAATTAAAAGGTCAAATTATGAGTGGACACAGTAAATGGCATAACATTCAGCATAAAAAGGGTGCAGTTGATGCCGCACGCAGCGGTCTGTTTACAAAACTGGCACGTGAAATTACCATGGCGGCAAAGCTGGGGGACAAGAACCCGGATAACAATCCGCGTTTAAGACTTGCGATTCTGCAGGCACGCAAAAGCTCTATGCCGAATGATAATATCAAGCGCGCGATTGACAAAGCATCGGGCAGCAATACCGAAAACTATGTTGCGGTACGCTATGAAGGATACGGCCCGGGTGCGGTTCCGGTAATTGTAGAGGCGCTGACGGATAATCCGCGCCGCACCGTACCAGAGGTTCGCAATATTTTCGCCAAAAACGGCGGCAATATGGGTGAAGAAGGCAGCGTTGTATTCATGTTTACCCGCGCGGGTCAGATTATGTATCCGGCATCGATTGGTAAAACCGAAGATGAAATGATGGAAATCATCATGGATGCGAATGCGGACAATCTGGAAACATCCGAAGAGGGCTTTATCATCACAACCAAGCCTGATGACTTTATCACGGTTCAGAAAGCGCTGGCGGACAAGCTGGGCGAACCGGAACAGGCGGAACTGACCTGGATTCCGAACATGCCGATGGATTTGGACGACGAAGCGTATGCAAAGATTGAAAAGCTGGTTGATGCGCTGGATGCAAATGACGACGTTCAGAAAGTATTTACGGCGGCGGCATAATAATGCGTATTTTGGGGATTGACCCAGGGCTTTTACATACGGGCTGGGCGGTGATTGAAAGCAATGGCTCGGCCCGAAAATATATCGCCAGCGGCGTTATACTGCCGCCGGCGAAATTATCGTTTCCGGAACGTCTGGCGATAATATTTCGCGGCGTGTCTGAGCTATGCGAAACTTTCCGGCCGGATGCATGCTCGATTGAGGTTATATTTGTTAACGTCAATCCAAAGACGACACTGGTTCTGGGCCAGGCGCGTGCGGCCGCAATTGTTGCGGTTTCAACCCGCGATATTCCGGTTTATGAGTATGAGCCGAACAAGATAAAAAAAGCACTGACATCGGCCGGGCATGCATCAAAAGACCAGATTGACAAGATGGTGCGCATTTTATTGCCGGCGGCAAATCCAAAGACCCCGGACGAGGCGGATGCGATTGCAATCGCACTGGCGCACAGTAATATGAGCAGATTTATTTAAATCACTGGATTGCTTCACATACGTTCGCAATGACAATAGTGATGCAACACCCGGATTGTCCACATTGTCATTGCGAGGGGCGCAGCCCCGTGGCAATCCAGTATTATATATGACTACATTCCGTTTTTAATATATCTCTTGTTTATGGTATAATGTGTCCATAACCAAAGAGAGAAACAATGAAAAAAGATTTTATCCAAGAACAGGACATGAAGTTACGCATGAAGCATAGAATGCTGCTGCGCGCGTTTTTCATCAATTTAATTTTGGGCGTTATTGCGCTGGCGCTGACGTACTTTCCGATACTGCTTTACGTCGCCGTATGGGCGACGGGCATTTCCCCGATGGTAATGTATTTTTCCATTATCGGCGGGATTGCATTCTGGCAGATGCTGGGGGTGGTGCTGTTTCTGGTGCCGGGAATTTCCGCATGGATGGAAAGACGCAGTTTGGCCAATTATTAATATACCGGGCGTATGCCCGGTTTTTTGTTTGATTTACTGGATTGCTTCGCTATCGCTCGCAATGACAATGAGTCTGGAATGACTGTCATTGCGAGGAGGCGTCTGCGCCGACGTGGCAATCCAGTAACTATTTGCAAATCGTAATTTTCCTGTTATAATTCCCATCGCATCGGGTGATACCCGGTGTGAGGTGTCATAACCTCTCAAAGTGAAAACTCCAATATGGTTGGAGGCCTGCGATATATTTGAATAAGCGGGACTATTACTTTGGTAGTTATGAACCTCCAACCGCCCTTCATCACGGCGGTACGTTTTTTTATAAAAACCAATGGAGGAAAAAATGAAAAAAATAGATGAAACAACCGCGCGTCTGGGCGTGGCAATGCGGCATGCGCGTAATAAATGTAAAATGCCCTTGGACGAGGCGGCGGCAACACTGCGAATAATGCCGGATGAATTATACGAATATGAACGTGGCCGTGTTATGTTGCCATATGATATAATGGAGCGCGTGTTTATAATGGGCTATAAAATGATGATGATACGCATGCTGGAAAGTGTGTATCGACGACAAAGAAAAATGTTTAACAAATTTAATCAAAATAAATAAAAACACCGGGGAACCCCGGTGTTTTTATTGCGCTGTTTTTTATTCCTTGCGCATGGGATATTTGCCGTCGATTAAGTTCTGGCGCACGACGTGATGTTTTATCTTTTGCGTGCTGGTCGTCGGCAGTTCGTCCGTTGTCATTGCAAAGTGTGTCACCCACTTATAGCTGGCGACCTTTTTATTTGCATTCGCGATTGCTGCGCCCAACTTTTCCATTGTCATGTCCGGTTCAACACTAAAGACGCCGTATGCAACGGTTTTATCCTTTATCTTGTGTTCGAATACCGCAACATTGTTTACGCCCGGGATTTTCATGAACAGGGCCTCCAGTTCGTCCGGATAAACGTTTTTGCCGGAATCCAGAACGATAACCTGTTTTTTACGGCCGGCAAAGTGCAGTTCGCCGTTTTTATCCATTGAAACCATGTCGCCGGTGTTAAAGAATCCGCGTTCGTCAAATACAACCTCGTTTGCATCAGGGTTGTTTAAATATCCGCCAAACACCTGGTGACCGCGAATCCACAGAACGCCGACGCCGTCTTCGTTCATGTCGCGGATTTCGCATTCGTTGTTTGTTGTCGGTGCACCGAATGCAAACGGAAAACGTTTCTTTAACGGTTTGGAAATGCATACGGGGCCGACGGTTTCTGTCAGGCCATATCCCTGAATAAAGCGCATGCCTAAGCGTTCATAGAATGTTTCAACCTCTGGCTTGGTCGCGGCACCGCCCGCAATCAGCAGCGATACACGGCCGCCGAATATTTCACGGATTTGATTTTGAACGCGGTTTACGATAAAGCCCAAACCGATTTTGCGCAAAAATTTGCCATATTTCAAAACCGTGTTTACCAGCCACCATTTGTTCTGAGATTTGGCCGTATCGATAATACGGTTGCGAATAACCTCAAACAAACGGGGAACGGCCGGAATTGCATGCGGACGGAATTTTTTGAAATCCGCCATGATTTCCTTTGGGTTAACGGTCGGCTGAAGCAATACACCCGCGCCATAGTGCAGCGTTGCCAGCAATTCAACCGCAAACCCGAATATGTGATACATCGGCAGGAAGCCGTACATAATATCGCCCGGCCCGATATAGTCGCGCATGTCGTCCAAAGACTTAGAACATTCGATTAAGTTAAAGTGCGTCAACGGCACAACCTTTGGCTTGCCGGTGGAGCCCGATGTAAACGACAGGGTCGCCACGTCCAACGGTTCCAGCGGTGCCGGTTTCAGGCGACCGTTTGCCTTGCCGTCTTCTTGGGTAATGTCAAAGAACTTGAACTTCTTGGTCTTGTAAAAGAACGATTTTTCTGCACATACCATATGACAGTCGGTGGTCGATGTCATGTTGTCATATTCAAACGGTGTTAAATTGGTATCAAGCAGCAGAACCGTTCCGCCCAGATACCATATCGCGAACATGGTCGTCGGCATCTGGGGGATATTGTGCGACAGCACACCCACAATGTCACCGCGTTTCATTCCGGCCGCATGCAGTTCGGCCGCACGGCGTTTAACCAGTTCAACAAACCCGGAAAATGTCACCCCTTCGCGGACCAGGAACAGGTTGTCCGGCCATGTGGCGGCGGCTTTTTCCAGCAATTGGTACATGTTCATAACAAAAATTCCTTGTTGTTTTTATATTGGACAGGAATTATTATAACCATCAAAGGGAATATTGCAAATATGAAAATTCTGACACTTAACATTAACTCCATACGTGCGCACGCACAGAGTTTTATCGACATTTTACGCGCAGGCGAATACGACGTAATCATGGTTCAGGAATTAAAGGTCGAAGACGCCTCGTTCCCGTACAACCTGTTTGACGATTACGGATACAATATAAAAGTGTTCGGCCAGAAAAGCTGGAACGGGGTGGCCGTGTTTTCAAAATTTTCAATAGAGGATGTGACGCGCGGTATGCCGGGATACGCGGATGTAAACGCACGCTTTATCGAATGTGTTATTGATGGGCGTGTGCGTATTATAAACGTATATATGCCAAACGGTGACACCGTGGATTCACCAAAGTTTCCGTACAAGCTGGAATGGCTGCATGCGTTTACCGATTATATTTCACAATACATAAATTCGCCCGAGCCGGTTGTTATCGGCGGTGACTTTAACATTGCAATCGAAGACCGTGATGTGTGGAAGCCTGCGAACTATGTCGGCATCGCAATCGCCGCACCAGAGGCACGTGCGATAATGCGCGGGTGGCTGGCGGACGGATGGGTTGACGCGTGGCGCGGATTACACCCGGATGATGTTGATTACACCTGGTACGGATATCGTGGTCGTGATACGGTCGGTAATCGCCAGGGGCTGCGACTGGATTATTTCCTGTGTAACAAGGTTGCCGCGGATATGGTGCGTGCATGTGAAATCGACATGGGGCCGCGTCTGGCGGATAAACCGACGGATCATTGCGGATTGGCGTTGGTGCTGAAATAAAAAAATTAAGGAGTGCGGCATGGCAAAGGTTGGTATTTTATATATTGCACTGGGGCGGTATACTGTTTTCTGGGACGAGTTTTATGAAAGCTGTGAGCGGAACCTGCTGCATGCGGACAAGCACTATTTTATATGGACCGATAATCCGACCGATGCAATGCAGGCACCGAATGTAACGATTATTCCCGCGACAAAACGCGGATGGCCGTATGACAGTCTGTTGCGTTTTGAAATGTTTTACGGTCATAAGAAAGAACTGTCGAAATTTGATTACTTATTCTTTTTCAATGCGAATTTCAAATTCATAAATCCGACCGATTTATCCGAAATCGCACCGCGTGAATGGGACAATGGTCTGTGCGCCAGTCTGCATCCCGGTCGCCATGGCGACATCTGGCGTGATACGCCAGATGGTTTCCCCTATGAAAGAAGAAAAGAAAGCACCGCGTACGTTCCGTATGGAACTGGACGGCATTATGTATGCGGGGCGTTTAACGGCGGGACGGCCGATGCATTTTTAGAGATGTGCGGCGCGCTGGCCAAAAATGTTCAAAAGGATATTAAAAACGGAATCAATGCGGTGGTTGATGATGAAAGTCATCTGAATGCTTATCTGGCGACGCGTGATTTTTTGTTGTGCGGTCGTGCATACGGATATCCGGAACATAAATTAAAGCGCTTGGCGCCGGGTGATGCGGTAATGGTAAAGATTATCAGTCGTGAAAAAAATACTCCGAAATACGGCGGTACCAAATGGTTGCGCGGCCAGACGGATAAAAAAATTCCCAATAGCCGATTTTCTTATTTTATGCGGTCTGTGACACGTGCGGCATCTTCGTTGATACCGGTGCGCCGACTGCGTCGCAAAGTTAGAGAGATGTATTGGTAAAAAATAAAACGGGCCGCCGGCCCGTTTAAAATTCTTCGCCGGTCTGTTCAAAGCGTTTGTGAATGCAGCCGATGGCGGTCTGGTGCACGCCGGGTGTTGCAGAGTAATATACGAAACGACCGGCGCGGTATGATGTGACGAAATCATCATCGGATAGTTTCTTTAAATATTGCGACACTTTTATTTGGGGCAGGGCGACGCCCGCGGCGATATTGCATACGCAATCTTTGCCGTGTTGCATCAGATATTCCAGTATCCGCATCTTGTCAATATGTGCGAACAGCTTTATTCTGTTCGCCGCCATTGTCGTATAATCGCTTGGTAATATTTCACGATAATCATCGCGCAAGAACTTTAGCTGGTCCGTCATGTGACCGAACAGTTTGCGCAGGCATACAAATATACTGGCCGGATATTCTTCGTTTATTTCATAGTAAATAAAAATTCCATGACGGGTGGTACGCACCAGATTGGCATCGCGCATTTTGCGCAAGTGCTGTGATACAATCATTTGTTTGGCCCCGACGCCGCGTGCAATCGCCGATACGGATGACGTGCCGTTCACGTCCAGCCATTCCAGTATCCGCAGGCGCAGCGGATGCGATATGTATGCGATACCGCGTGACGCACGCGCCATAATATGCGCGGGCAGCTGCTTTTTGATAATGGTGTCCGGTAATTCCATGTTGTTTATGATAGCACTTATTTTTTTGGCCGGCAAATATTATTTGACTTTTTGATATGTATTGTTTATTATATATATCGTTTTTGATATATAAAGAAAGGGGAATTTATGAGAAAGCTGATTATTGCGCTTATGGCGACAATGCCGGCGGCGGTGTATGCGAATCCGGCCTGTCCTATATGCACGGTGGCGATTGGGGCCGCGCTGCCTATTACCCGGCGTATGGGTGTGCCTGATGCTGTTGCGGGCCTGTGGGTGGGTGCGTTTTTGGCGATTATGGGTTATTGGATTATAAAGTTTATGGATAAAAGAGGCTGGCGTTTTTGGGGGCGCAATGCGATTGTTTTAGCCGCATCGGTTGCAACAATCGGTTTTGCTTATATCGGCCAGGTGAAATACAGTCCGTGCAGCTATTTCGGATTTTTTAAAATAGATCCGCTGTTGTTTGGAACTGTTCTGGGGGCGGTGTTATTTATATTAACGGAAAAGCTGTACGATTTCATGAAAGAAAAAAATGGCGGTCATGCACATTTTCCTTTTGAAAAAGTTGTGCTGCCGGTTGTTGTCTTGGCGATTGCCAGCGGTATTTTGACTATATGCAGATAAAGGGGAGGAGATAATGCGAAAAATAAAAAACGTAAAAGAATTTGTTGAAAAGATGGATGCGGCAAAAAAGGTAAATCCAAAGGATTTGTCATCGGATCAGGATTTGTCGATTGGAATTATGAACCTGATTTCCATCGAAGAGCATCTGATGTTCTCTGGTGCCAAGACAGGCAAGACCGCTTTTTACGACCAGATAAATGAAGTGCGCGAAATGCGCAAGCGCATGATGCAGAAAATTATTCCGTCATACGAGGGCGAGGTTTGGTGCATATCCAAGCATTTGCTGGCGTCCAGTATGCGTTTGTTTGAAGTGGGAACCAAGGCGCTGGCCGCCGGGGACAAGACTCAGGCGTACGCGCTGTTTGATGATTCCTATGGTCTGTACTGCATGTTCTGGGGGCTGAATATGGGTATGCTGGGGGGCGCGTCGGATTTGAAATATATGCCAAAGGAAAAGAAGACTGCGGCAAAACCCGATGCGGCGGTGGCGGTATCCGACAAGGCCCCGACATCAATGGGAAAGCTTAAAAACTGGGTCAAAAATGCGGTAAATTGCTGTATAGAATAGGTGCGCATTTTATCCTTGCATTTTTGGACCGTGCCCGTATAATTAACGGGCAATGCCCTAATAGTCTAGTGGTAAAACACGTCCTTGGTAAGGACGAGTCGCAAGTCCGATTCTTGCTTAGGGCACCAGAAATTTATCATCTGTCTTTCGTTTGTTCGTTTTTGTTTCCGGTCATGTATGTCCAATACACTCCCGTTACAAAAACATTACAATCCGCAACATCTAAGACATTAATCGCTAAATGGGCAGCATAATTGAATCCCCTGTTTTGGGATTTTTTCTTTAATTTTTTATTGCTTTAATTTTATCTGTATCTATAATCAAATCTGAACTGGTGGGGACATTGGTTCGGGGCTGTCACAAGCCTGTAATCTCCGGTGCAGAAAAAGAAGGACATCGTTAATCCGATACTCTGGATTTTTGCATCGTTATATATCCCTGACTTTGAAAAAAAGGTCGGGGGGCTGTTCGTTATACAACAGGTTTTTACCAAAAGCGGCAGAATCATTGAGATACTGATTTGTGAACTCCCCGACTGCTCTTTATTTTGGGCGGTCGTTTTGTTTTTCAACAGAAAGGAGTGCAAATGTTAAAAAACAAGCATTTTGCAGACTTGGCAAAAGTTTGCAGTATCTTGCCGGCGTTGGTGGTTATGCCTGCGATGGCAGTTAGTATTACAGACAACACCAGCCTGAACGATAAATTTCCAGATGGTGTTATAAATGAAACTGTATCTTCGCTGAAAGGATTTAGCGGGGTTATTACAACGCCAACGATTGCAATTAATGCCACTGGGAATGCACTGCAGGTTCAGGGGGAAAAATCACGTATGGAACTGGGCGCCGATGCGGAAAAAATTACGAGTGATATTAAAATAAAATCTGATACCAAGGCGGGTATTGTCGCAAATAAAAAAGGAACTGTTTTAATCGGTGGCGACAAGACGGAAAGCGTTGATATTGTTGCTGCGACCAAGGCTGTATCGGCCAGTTCGGCAAATATTGATATAACTGGACGGAATATAAATATTAATGGCGCCGCGCGTGCGATTGATGCGCAATATGCGTCCAAGGTTAATGTAAATGGCGATAATATAAAATTACATTCTGATACTTCCCAGGCGTTAATTGTTTTTGATGCGGGTACGGAAATAAACGTCCGTGGCGGGCGTGTTGATATTTCAACCGATACAGAAGGGCCTTATGCGGCGGTTCATGCCGGTGAAGGTGGTGCGATTGATATTACCGCCGATGATATCGTAATCACGGGTAATATGGCCGGCGTTGCCGCGATGAGTGGTGGCAGCCTTAACATCAACGGTAATACGCACATTCAGGCCGAAGACAAGGCCATTATGACACGTGGCGGGGCAATAATTAATATAAACAAGAATGCGGACAGTGTTGTAAAAATTGATGGGAATATTAATTTTGACTATAACAGACCGACATCCGGTACCGCGATTGATGCTGATGTAAATGTAACGTTGGTGGGTGCGGATTCTTATTGGAATGGAAATACGGTTGCGGCGTATACAGAGATTGCGGATTCCGAAGAATATATGACGGTTGCCGGGATGAATTTGGATTTGCGTGACGGTGCAACGTGGAACGCGGCAAAAATTACAGATGTAAAGAATGAAAATGAAGGCGTATATTACATTGCGCTAAACAATTTGAACATTGATGGCGGTGTTGTAAATGTTTTAGATGATGCGCGCGGTATTGCAATCGATAATGCAAATATTTCCAATGCGACATTTAACGGCGGCCCGGTTACAATTAATAACAAAATGGAAATTGCCGGCGGCACCAATGTATTTAATTCGGATATATTTGGCACAGATGGCGCATTGGTTGTTAATAATGGGGCAACGCTGAATATCGGCGATTCAATGATTGATATTGATTCAATCACGTTGGATGGAACAATTGTTGCAAATTTGACCGACCGTGCGGATGCAATCTTTACAACAAATGCGTTTAATGGCGCCGGCAAATTGTCGTTTGTTATGAAGCAGGCAGGCGAATATAAAATATTCGGCAATGCGGTATTTGATGGTGATGCGGAATTAGGCAGTGCGCTGTACCACTTGGTTTGGAATGATGATAAAACATCGGTCAGTGCGGAAATGAAATCTGTTGCAGATATCGCCGATGACAACGGTCTGTCGGCCGGTGCGTCGAATACGATTGTGAATTTGGTTAATTCAGATTCCGATACGCTGAACGATTTTGGTATGCGTGTCCAGGAACGCCTGGCGGCGGGTGATGCCGCGGCCGTTGAAAAGGCAGCAAAAAGTCTGAATTCCGACAAGGCGTCTGTAATTCAGTCGGTTGCAACAAACTTGTCATCAACGGTTGCAAATCTGGCCTCCAGTCGTATGGAACTGGCAATGCTGGGGCGCAATGGTGGTGACGCAGATGTGGCTGGTGGTGTATGGACCCAGGGGTTGTATAACAAATCAAAGTTAAACAACCTGTTTAACGGATATACACGTGGTGTTGCCGCCGGTTTGGATGGAACAATCAACCGCGTATTTACCGTTGGGGCCGGTTATGCATTTAACCACAGCGATATGGACGTAATGGACAGCGATGTTGAAATCGACAGCAACACTGTGTTTGTATACGGCCAGTATAAGCCTTCAAAATGGTATGTAAATTCCGTATTGAACTATACAATATCTGACTTTACGGAATCTGCAGATGTGCTGGGTGTTCCTGTGAATGCGGATTACAAGTTGACATCTTGGGGTGTGCATGTGGCAAGTGGATATAACTTTGCATCCGGCATTACACCGGAAGTAGGGTTGCGTTATTTGCATATTGACGATGACAGCTATACCAACAGTTTGGGTATTCGTACCAAGATTGATGATGCGGAATATTTCACTGCAACCGCCGGTGCAAAATATGCATTTGATATCAAGGCTGGGAAATATCTGACGCTGCGTCCGGAAATGCGTGCGGCAATCAAATACGATTTGACATCAGATAAGTTTGATTCCGTTGTTGCGATGCCCGGGGTTGATTCCTATGGTGTTATTGGAGACCGCTTGAATCGTATGGGCGGCGAATTGTCAACAGGCTTTGGCATGATTTACAAGTCTATGTCGTTGTCGTTGAACTATAACATTGAAGTTCGCAAGGACTACAAATCACAGACCGGTATGGTTCGCGCCAGATACAACTTCTAAAAAGCTGTATGAAAAACCTCCCGCAATGAAGGGAGGTTTTTTATTGTGTTTTTTATTTGATTTTGTGATGCGTTTGGATACCATTTTTAGTGAATGGAAGGGTGGCCCGCGCAGATGCGAAAAATAATCGCCGTTTTGTTTTTGTTGTTTTTTGCGGTGCCATGTGGGGCGGCCGAGATTACCATGACCGCGACCGAGGCGCTGCGGACCGCGGGCGATATGGTTCGGCGCGGCGACTTTGAACACGCAAATCAGATTTTGACACAATTGCCGGATACCGGCAGTGCGGCGCTGGAGATAGAGCGACGCTTTTTACAGGGCCAGATTGCGCAACAGCGCGGTGATTATGACGCGGCGATAAAGATATATCAGGCGCTGTTGGATGCGTATCCGGGACTGGCGCGCGTTCGGTTTGAGATGGCCGTATGCTATATGCATCAGAAAAAATGGCGGCGGGCGGATTATCATCTGCGTCTGGCGATGGCCGGCGACGATTTGTCGGCCGATGCAAAGCGCGTCATGAATTATTACCGATATGTCGTTCGCCAGAACAAGAACTGGAACGTGTGGTTTAATTTCGGCGCCGCGCCCGATAACAACGTTAACAACGCCGTCGGCGGCCAGGAATGCATAATGACGATGTTCGGTTTGATGTGCCGGACGCTGGATGCGCCGGAATCGGCGGTCGGGGCGAATTTGACGCTTGGCGGAAATTACGAGTTCAAATTGTCCGATGCGTGGCGCTGGAAATCAGAGGCCAACGTTTATGCGAACTTTTATGACAAAAGCAGGTATGACGATTTGTATTTAAGCATGGCGACGGGGCCGCGTTATGTGTGGACGCGCGGCGACGTATGGCTGGCCGCGGCCGGCGGGCGCCGATGGTACGGATGGGAGCGCTATAACTGGTCCGCCGGGGCGCGTATGGACGTCAATTATGATTTTACGCGGCGCATGTCGGGCGGGCTGTATCTGCGCATTATGGAAAACAGGTATGATATGTATAACGACCTGTTGAATGGACAGACTTATTCTGCAAACATGAGGTTGACATATTCGTTTAATTCGCGCGTATATATGGTTGCGCGCGCTGGTGTTGGGCGCGAGGTGACGGCGGACGACGTTTATTCGTACTGGTCGCCGAATGTGTCGGTCGGCGTCGGGGTGGAACTGCCGTGGGGATTTCATGCGTATGCGGAGCCGGGTGTGTACTGGAACCGATACGATGCGGCGCGATGGGCGGTGCGCGACAATCAAATGACGCGCATAACAGAGCGTGACACGACATGGCGATATGCGCTGTCGGTGTCGAACAACAAGCTGGACGTGTGGGGTTTTGTGCCGACGGTGACGGTTAGCTATACGCGGCGCGATTCCAACATATGGCAGCGCGAATTTGACAAGACGGCGATAGAGTTCACAATGCAACAGAGGTTTTAATAAGGGAGGAAAGGTATGAAAAAGTATGCGATTTTGACAAGTGTTTTGTTTTTGGCGGCGTGCCACGACGGCGGCGGACATCATCATTCGGATTATGTTCCGTCACCAAATGCACCGGCGATTGACATGCCGGTGGCCCTGCAGTCATGGAATGGCGGTGATGCGGAAAGCGGCGATAATTTCAGCCGTGATGTGTTTCGGTTCACATTGGACGGCGCCGGGAATATAACGGCGGTTGAACTGGACGGTGACATGTACGCCAAGACGGGCGACAACGAATACAAACATTTGGAACCGGGCAAGACAAGCGTGCTGAATCTGGCGACACTGGGGCGCGAGGCCGGATTGCAGTTCGCCGATTTCGGATACGCAATGGAGACCGAGCTGGAGGCGACCAAGACCGACCATGATTTCTATGTCTTTACCGGCGGTGCGGCGAACAAGGCGGTAGATGCTGATTTAGCAAAAGGTGCGACATACCGTGGAACGGCCGTTGCGTATATAGAGGCCGACATGTCTGACAGAATCGCGAACCAGGTGTCAAAGACGGACGATGCAAAACTGGTCGTTGATGCGTCCGGAAATCATACGTTGACCATGAACTTTGCCACCGCGGACAAGCCCTGGTACAACGTGACGGCGCACAAGGACGGCACGATAAAATTGTCCGGCGGTGAAAATGTCGCGGCGGATTTTCGTGTTGAAAACATGACGATGCATGACAATTATGCGACGGGACGGTTCTTTGGCGACGGTGGCGTCGCATCAGAGGCGACGTATCGTGTCGGGGCCGAGTTCAAAGACAACGCAAACGGGCGCGAGGTTGAGTTTGATTCGGCCTTTGGCGGAATAAAACAATAGGGCACAATAAAAACCGGCCAATCGGCCGGTTTTGTGTTTTTTAGCCTTTATCGGTCCATGTCCGCATTTGCCAGCATTTCCCGCAAATTGCGCGCCGGTTTCTTTTTGCGGGCGGCCAGTTTGTCCTGCAACGCAGCCTTGTTCTTTTGACGCGTGGCGCGTTTTTCCTCTGGCGTCATGTCATCCGTGACGGCGGTTAATTCGCCCGTCTGGTCGTGGCCCAGATGTTTGCGCGACAGGGAGTGTAGTTTTTTCTGCTGGCGATCGAACTCGGCCGTGGCACGGGCAAGCGTTTCCTTTTTCGACTCGTACCTGTCACGCTCTGCCACGATGCTGCGTCTGGGGTGCATTTCCTGGTGGCTTTTGAAACTCCAGCGGGCGGCATCGGCGGCGTTTCGTGCGCCGTTTACAATGCCCAACGCATTTTCCAGCGATTCCCGCGCCAGGATTTTCCCCTTGTACTGTTTCCATTGGGACAGTTTGTCGTCGTTCATGCGGCCCCGTATCGTGGCCAGCAGGCGGTTGAGTTCCTGTATCGCGTCCGCCAGATGCTCGCGCCGTTTTTTCTCTTGATCGCGTCCGAACAACAGCGGCAGGCTTTTCTGCTGTGGCGTTGCAACAGTATTATCGGCCGCACCCGTTATATAGTCATAGATTGTCTTTTCCAATTCCGGTGCCGCCAGGTTCGCCTCTTGCTCGTTCGGCTGGCTGTCTTTGAAATATTCCGCGATTGTTTTGCACGCCTTCTGTATGCCGGACATATTCGTATAAACCGCATCGGCAACGTCGTATGCACTGCCGGCGTCGGCCATTTTTTGATACTCGCGGTCGTATTGCGCCAAATCCGCGGCCAATTCTTCGCGTATCGGCGCCTCGTCGTCTATTGTGCGCTTTAATTTTTCAAGACTGGCCTTTTTGTCGCGCGCGGATATTTGCGGCGAGTTAATCATCGCCTCTACGGACCCTGCATTGTCCGCCTGAAGAAGTAATGTCTGTTCGCGGTTAAGCTGAATCTTGCTGTCTCTTATGACCTGTTCCGGAATATGGCGGATAAAGAAATTATGCTTGTCCGCGCGCAGAACCATCTGCAGTTCGTCCGGTGTCAACTGTTCGGCGCGGCCGTCCAAAATGTCGCGCTGAGCCAGGTGCATATATACGTCCATGGCCAGGTCGTTTCGTTTAATGTCGCTATCCTGCCATGTTTTGGCGCAAATCATGCGCGGCAGAATTTCTTTGAAACGCACGGCCAGGGCTTTTTCGCGACCATAATTGTTCGGGTCGTGACGCTCTGTGTTTTGTACCAGGCGTATCATGGCGTCGCGCAGTTTCGTATAATATGCCGGCAGAATATTCGCGTTCTTTTCCGCCTGTGTTTTCGCGTTTGTCGTATCGACTGTTTTCGGCCGATATGCGGCGGCGCTTTTTAGTGCGTGGGACAGCACCTGTTCATCCATTAGATCGTTGTCCATTTTTTCCATCAGTGCTGTGATGTTTCTGGATTTGCTGAGTGTCGACTGATTTATTCTTTCGCGGAATTTCGGGGATGCACCGCGAAAGTTTATCAGCTTTCCCATGTCCATATTTTGAATCAGTTCGCGTGCATTGGCGTTGGCCTGGTTGTTGAAATACGATGCTTCGGACATTTCGTATATTTTATTTAACAATATCGCGTTTTCTTTTGAGGTCTTGGATATGTCGCCTGTGCCGATGCTGGAATAAGGTATGTATCCGTACGGCAGCATTGCATATATGGCCGCAATGTTTTTCTCGAACGGGCGCTGTTCCATTGCGGCGACAATTGCATTGTATATTGTTGCGCCGCCGTATGAACGTGAATTGCCAGAGCGTTCGTATGCACGGCCCAGCAATGCCGGGAACTTGTCCGCCAGGTTCAGCATTGTGTTCGCGTCGCGTAACAGGTCGCCATGGCTGTGGCCGCTGGCCACGACATACGCCAGTGTTTCCTGGGCCGCCGTGGACAGGGCCGGCGCGCCGTTTAAAATTACATCCAGGGGCAGGTCGAAATACAGGTTCGGGTTAAAATCCGCCTCGCGCAGTGTTAATAGCCATTGTTGAAACTGTGCAAGGTTTTGTTGTGATACGTGCACTTGTTCAGCCATTGAAAATTCCTTTTTTATCATATTGTTTTAACGGATTTATTATAGCGCATTTTGGCCGTATTTTCAAATATTTTGGCGGTGCGCGTATTTTTGTTGCGGCGCGCGTATTTTTGTTTATAATTTGCCAAAATGATGCGTTGGATTCGCGATGACGTGACTGACACCCACCGAGCGGGCGCGCACATGCATGATTAAGTTATAAGCCGGGGTGGCACCGCGCGGGGAAATTTCCCAGCGCCCCCGATATCACGTACAAAGGGACCAAAATGTTATCACTTAAATCAAAATACAGAACCCATACATGCGGGGAATTGAACGCGTCCAATGTCGGCCAGACGGTGACTTTGTCGGGCTGGGTTCATCGCAAGCGCGACCACGGGTCGCTGCTGTTCATCGACCTGCGCGACAATTACGGAATAACGCAGTGCGTGTTTGACGGCGGGGATGCGGCGCTGGAAAAAGTTCGCCCCGAATCCGTAATCACAATCACAGGTACGGTTGTGGCCCGCGATGCGGCGGCCGTCAACGACAAGATTCCGACGGGCGCGATTGAAATCAAGGCCGATAAATTCGATGTTTTAACAAATGCGGACGTTCTGCCGTTCCAGGTGTTCGGCGACGACGACACCGTGGCCGAGGATTTGCGCTTAAAGCACCGCTATATCGATTTGCGCCGCGAATCCCTGCATAACAACATATTGTTCCGCAACCGCGTTATGAAGTTTCTGCGCGATAAAATGTGGGATATGGGATTCTCGGAATTTCAGACACCAATTCTGACCGTATCCAGTCCGGAGGGCGCGCGCGACTATATCGTTCCGTCGCGTCATCATCACGGAATGTTTTACGCGTTGCCCCAGGCGCCGCAGCAGTTTAAACAGTTGTTGCAGATTGCAGGATTTGACCGCTATTTCCAGATTGCGCCGTGTTTCCGTGACGAGGATTTGCGCGCCGACCGTCTGCTGGAGTTTTATCAGCTGGACCTGGAAATGTCGTTTGTTGATTTACCCGATATTCAGGCGGTCGGAAACGAACTGATTCCGGCGCTGATACGCGAATTTGTGCCGGGTGCAAAAATATGCGCGGAAATTCCGCATATTCCGTATGATGTCGCGATGCTGAAATACGGTTGTGACAAGCCGGATTTGCGCAATCCGATTGAAATTTCGGACGTGACGGAAATTTTCCGCGGCTCTGATTTCGGAATCTTTGCGAGTGCCATTGAAAACGGCAGTGTTGTGCGCGCCATTCCGGCCCCGGCATCGGCGGACAAGCCGCGCAGCTGGTTTGACAAGCTGGGCGATTATGCCGTCAAAGAGTTGGGCCTGGGGGGCCTCGGCTACATCGTCTTTGGCGATGTGGCAAAAGGTCCGGTCGCCAAAAAACTGGACGAGGGGCGCATCGCCAAACTGCGTGAAATCGCGGGCGACGGTTCGACACTGTTCTTTGTCTGTGACGAGGCGAACGCCGCGGCCAAGGCGGCGGGCAAGCTGCGCATAAAGCTGGGCAACGATTTGGGCTTGATTGACGACAAGGAATTCCGTCTGTGCTGGATTGAAGAATTCCCGTTCTATGAACTGAACGAGGAAACCGGTGCGATTGATTTCGGGCACAATCCGTTTTCGTTGCCGCGCGGCGAACTGGACGGCGACCCGTTAAAGATAAAGGCGAACCAGTTCGACATGGTTTTGAACGGCGCCGAAATTTGCAGCGGGGGCCTGCGCAACTATAACCCGGAAACGATGGTGCGCGCGTTTGAAATCGCGGGATACGGCGAGGAAGATGTAAAGGCCAAATTCGGCGGAATGTACGCCGCGTTCCAGTACGGTGCGCCGCCGCACGGCGGGTGCGCGTTCGGTGTGGACCGCTTGATTCAGATTATGCTGGGCGAGGACAACCTGCGCGAGGTTGTAGCGTTCCCGACAAATCAGCGCGGCCAGGACTTGATGCTGGGCGCCCCGCGCGAGGTGACCGAGCAGCAGCTGCGCGAGGTTCATATACAGGTTCGCAAGAAAGGCTAATGTGCAAAAAACGCCCGCCGACTGGCGGGTGTTTTTTGTAAGAAATCAAACCTATTGGCAACAATTTTTTCCCATATATAATTTTTTGTATGGAGTGTGCCAGTATGAATCCGCAGCTTGATAAATTGTCCGAAATGTTGAATTTAAGCCCGTATCAGAAAAAGGCCCTGGCCGCGGGTCAGGGGAAGTACGATATGGCGCGTCTGGTTAAGCGCGGCGGCCTGTTGTATGCGCCGTATGATGCGCGCGGTCTGATTGGGGTGGCGGCGGATTTGCTGCGCGGCCGTCGCGCCGATTTGATTGGGCGGAACAAGACCCTGCTGCGTGCCCAGCGCGGCATACGCTTTCACAGTGCCGGATTTCATTCGGTGCGCGTGGGCGGTTTCATGTACTATGCGGATGCGTCGGGTGCCGCAATATCACGCGCAGCGTTTATGCGCGGAATACAAAACGCCGCGGCGCGTTAAAACTTGCCGTGTGTTGCGATAAATTCGCGCAGGAACGACGCATCGAAATTCTTCATTATTTCAGACAGGGAATAACGCCGCGCGCCGGACGGTAAAATCTGGACCGATATGGGCGTCGGTGCGGGCGAGGTTCCGCGCAGGATTATATCCATGTTTGCACGCATGCGTCCGTCCGTTATTTCCAGCGCGCCACCGGCCGTGGCGTGACGCATGGATATTGTTAAAGGTGCGGTCGTTTGGAAATCGCGGCCCGCGAATTCGCCCTTTACGTTCATTTCCTTTAGCGCGCTGCGTCCGCCGTCCAGTGCGTTTGATATGGCGTATTCTGCATTCAGTGTCGTTATGTCGGGCGCGGCGGCGTAAAATTCGTCGACGCCGAATCCGATTATGTATCCGCCGGTAAACGTCGCGTCGATTGTGCCGGCCATGTTGTACGATATGTCGTGCGCAATCTTGCCGGATGTGCGTATGTCTGCCTCGCCCGTGATGCGTGTGTCGGATACGTTCAGCGGCATGTTCGCCCCCAGCAGCGCGCCGGCGAGCTTAAAGTTGCTGGCCTGGACGGAAATGGAATATTCCTTTTTCTCTTTTGATATTATTATCAGCAAATTTCCACGGTCGCGGTCCGATATCGAGAACGTTTGGTTGGAGTCTTTGCGGCTGTATACAAAATTGCTGTATTCGTCGCCGTTGTATATCAGCTTGTCCGCCTGCAGTGATATGTTGGCGCTCAAATCAAACGGCAGCATTATCGGCGCGTCCGTCAGGAATTCCATCTCGTCATAATTGTCGATAAAGTCTTGGGCCGTCAATGCGTCCAGATTCAGCGTGTCCGTTTTCAGCGTTATTGTTTTTCCGGCGGCTGTTCCGATAAATTCATGCTCTAAAAAACGGATTGTCAGATTTGATATGGCGTCGTCCCGGCGCAGGCCGGACACGAAATACTCGCCGTCGGCAATCGCGCGCAAATCCATGTCTGGGAACCAGTCGTGAAGACTGTGCCCCGATATTACGAATGCGTCGCCCTGGGTCGTCAATTCCCAGCGCCCGCTGTGCGGGCGGAATGTGACGCGGTCCCCGCTTAATGCAAAGTCGCCGATTTCATTGCGCATGAAAGCCGGAATGAAATCCATTTCGCCGCGCATCCAGGAAAGCGTCTTGTCGCGTGCGAATTTAAATTCCGGGCGAACGGTGTCTTTTTCTATGAACAGTGTTCCGGCCGCGTCCGCGAATATGAATTTTACCTGGCCGCGGCGCCCCAGCTTAGCCAGCATGCCGCGCACATCCTCATCGGACGGCATCGGCGCGTCGGATGTTACGGTTGCCGTGAACGTGTCGCCGTCGACACTCAGCGTGCCCGTCATGCCGCGGTATGTGAATTTGTCGCACGACCATTTCTCGGGCGTGCCTGAAAACATGCACGTTGCCATGCGGCCGTCTATTTTTGTCGAAATCGCCAAATCGTGCGCGCCGTCCGCGGAGATTACGCCGCCGCTGATTACCGTATTGTCGGCGACGATTTTTTCAATGCGCAGGGCGTCGGGCGTGCCGGTCGCCTGAATAATTAAATGCGAAAACTCATGCCCCGCCAGAGTCAAGCGCCCGCGCAGGTTCAAATTGAACGACGTTTCGTATATAAAGCGCGTGGGGTTCAACAGGAATGAAAAATCAAACACGGCGTCGGACGAAGATATCTGAATGTTGCGGCGTCCGTCGGGGGCCAGTTCTATGTTGCCGGTAAAGTTGTTCGCATGTATGTCCGAGAATCGAACGCCGTATCCGCCGTCCCAGTCGAACTTCATTTCCAAATCAATCATGCCGGGGATTTTTGGCTGCTCAAACTCGAACATGCGGTTGATGTTGTCCGTCTGCAGCGACATTGTGCCGCGCGCACCGCCGTCGCCGGTTAAATTGCCCAGCAGCACCAGATTATTGTTTTTGTTTGTGACGTAAAACGCGTCGCCGTCCAGTTTGATGTCGTATTTGTGCTGGTCCGTGCGGACGGTTGCTTGGAAACTGCCGTCGCCGATAACACCGTTTATGATTCTGTAATCCTTGCCTAAAAATTCAACGTTGCAGTTGTGCAGGTCGATGTCGTATTCCGGCGCGACCGGGACCAGGCGCGATATCTTTACATTCGCATCATACACGCCGATGCGGTTCGACAGGCGCGCGTTTTCAATATTGAACAGGGACGATATCGGAATGCGAAACGCCGCGGCGCCGATGCGGCCGTCGGGTACGCGCACGTCGCGCGCGACAATTGTCGCCGCGCCCAGCAGGCTGAAATGCACGTCGCCTTGAATCCGCGTTTCGACCCCTGTCTGGGCGGTAATCGCCGCCTCCAGTTTCGGTTTTAAACGGTTCAATGTGAACATTGGCGGCACCACCACGACCATGATGGCGGCCACGGCGACAAATGCGGCGGAAAAGTATATTATTCTGCGGCGGGTTCTGGGTTTTAATGCCATTTTCTCTTTCCTTGTATTTTTATTATAATGAATTATATTAACAATTAAAATGAAAAAGAGCATATTCGATCTTCAAAGCGATTATAAACCCATGGGCGACCAGCCGACGGCGATTGCCGAACTGGCCGGCGGCATTCGCGAGGGACGCCGCGACCAGGTTCTGTTGGGGGTGACGGGTTCTGGAAAAACGTTCACGATGGCGAACGTGATTGCCGAACTGTCGCGGCCGGCGCTGATTATGGCGCCGAACAAGATTCTGGCGGCGCAGCTGTACACGGAAATGAAATCATTCTTTCCGAACAATCATGTCGAATATTTTGTGTCGTATTATGATTATTACCAGCCTGAGGCGTATATGCCGACCACCGACACGTATATCGACAAGGACGCGTCGATTAACGAGCAGCTGGACCGAATGCGCCACAGTGCGACGCGCGCCATGCTGGAAGAGCGCGACGTTGTCGTAATATCGTCGGTGTCGTCCATTTACGGTATGGGCAGCCCGGAGCAGTATTCGGGAATGAAACTGGTTCTGAATGCGGGCGACCAAATCGGGATGCGGGATGTTATGCGCGCGTTGGTCGATATTCAGTACAAGCGCAACGATGTCGCGTTTGAGCGTGGCGATTTTCGGGTGCGTGGCGACACGCTGGACATATTTCCATCGCACGCGCTGGACCGCGCATGGAAGGTGTCTTTCTTTGGCGACGAGATAGAGGAGATATGGGAGTTTGATACGTTGACCGGGGCAAAGCTGCACAGGCTAGACCGGGTGGCGGTGTATCCCAATACGCACTATGCGACGCCGATGCCCAGCATTCTGCAGGCAATCGGACAGATAAAATCCGATTTGAAAGAGCGTTTGGATTACTTTCATGAAAACATGAAATATATCGAAGAACAGCGCCTGCGCGAGCGTGTGAATTTCGATATAGAGATGATGGAATCAACGGGAACGTGCCGCGGAATTGAAAACTATTCGCGATACCTGTCCGGGCGCGCACCGGGCCAGCCGCCGCCGACGTTGTTCGAATACCTGCCGCGTGACGCCGTGTTGTTTATTGACGAAAGCCACGTCACCGTTCCCCAGATTTCGGCGATGTCGCGCGGGGACCGTGCGCGCAAAGAGACGCTGTCGCAGTATGGATTCCGTCTGCCGGCGTGCATCGACAACAGACCGCTGACGTTTGAGGAATGGGATGCACTGCGCCCCCAGACGATATTTGTTTCCGCAACGCCCGCGCCGTGGGAATTGGATGCGGCGGGCGGCATCGTGTCAGAGCAGGTTATACGTCCGACAGGTCTGCTGGACCCGGTGTGCGACGTGCGGCCGACAACAAACCAGGTTGACGATTTGCTGGACCAGATACGCGGGACAAAAGGGCGCGTTCTGGTAACGACGCTGACCAAAAAAATGGCGGAGCAGCTGACAGACTATTTAAATGAAAACGGCGTGCGCGCAAAATATCTGCACAGTGATATCGAAACGCTGGAGCGTATAGAGCTGCTGCGTGATTTGAGACTGGGGAAATACGATGTGCTGGTCGGAATCAATCTGCTGCGCGAGGGGCTGGACGTTCCGGAATGCGAACTGGTTGCGATTATGGACGCGGACAAAGAGGGTTTCCTGCGTTCCACGCGGTCGCTTATTCAGACAATCGGGCGCGCGGCGCGAAACGCAAACGGGCGCGTAATACTGTATGCGGACCGCATGACGGATTCGATGAACGCCGCATTGACCGAAACGGTGCGACGGCGTGAAAAGCAGATGGCGTACAACAAGGCGCACGGTATAACACCGAAGACCGTTACCAAGGCCGTCTTTGCAGAGGTTGGCGAAAAGGATGAAAAAACGGACAAGAAGCGCCGCTTTGTATATGACAAATCCGGCGGCGTGATGGATGCGGAATCGATACGCAAGCAGATAAAGGAATTAACGAAAAAGATGCGGCGTGCGGCCGAAGATTTGGAGTTTGAAGAGGCCGGCGAATATCGCGACGCGATAAGAAAGCTGGAAGACGATTTGTTGTTGGTGGAGTGATAAATGGCGGAGTTTATTTCAAACAATGTTGATGAACTGCGCGCGTGGGCGGCGGATTTTGCGCGTGGGTTGAGCGCGCCCGTGACGGTGGCGCTGCACGGGGATTTGGGCATGGGCAAGTCCGAGATTGCGCGCGCAATTATCAAGACGCTGCGCGGGGCGGACACCGTCGTGCCCAGTCCGACGTTCACAATCGTTCAAAATTATGACGGGATATCCCACTTTGATTTGTACCGTGTGGCGGATGCCGACGAATTGGCTGAAATCGGTCTGCAGCATGCGATGGACAATGACATTACGTTGATAGAGTGGCCCGATATCGCGGCGCAAATGCTGCCGGCGGACACGGTGCATGTTTATATAACGGCGCACGGGGCGGGTCGCAAAATTGTTGTCGGGTAAATTGGGAAATGGCTCCTGTGGCGCGGCGGCGGCGCGTGCGGCATAGTTATAACGCGGATTGACATTCGCGATGCGAACACTGCGTACACGGACTTTTCAGGTTCCGAACCCATATCCCTGCGGATTCAAGTGTGCATGCGCCGGAATCCAATAAAGCGTTGTTTGCAAAATAAAATCCCGGATTTTCCGGGATTTTATTTTTTTGCCGCCGGCAACAGCCGTTGCACCGCCAGCGGGAAATCCGTACTGCGCGCCAGATAAGAGCCCGACACCAATGCGTCCGCGCCCGCCGCCCAACACTGGGCGGCCGTGTCCGCGTTTATTCCGCCGTCAACAGATATTGTGAATTTCAAATTGTATTTTTTACGCGTCGCGTTCAATACGGAAATTTTCTTTAACGCGCCGGGGTCGAACGGCTGGCCTGCGGCGCCGGGTGCGACGGACATAACCATAACCTCGTCCACTTCGCGCAGTATCGGTTTTAATATTGAGACCGACGAATCCGGATTCAGCGCCACGCCCGCACGACGGCCGGCCGCCCTGATTTCCCGCAGGGCCGTGCGCACGCCGGACGTGTTTGTCGACACCACGACCGTATCCGCCCCGGCCGCGATTGCGTCCGCCGCCCAGACGGACGGGCTTTCCGTCATCAAATGAACATGCAGATGCGCGTTTGTTTTTCCGCGAATCATCTTTAATTCATTTATGCCGCCGGCAACCCGGTCAACATAAAATCCGTCCATAATATCGACATGAATCATGGATATGCCGCCCGATTTAAACAGTGTGTATGTTTCGGGGCGGCGCATGTTAAAGCACAGCGTGCTGGGCATAATCGGGATAAAGCGCGCGGCGCGTTTGCGCGGGCGCCCGATATGAAATATCCCGCGCAGCCACGCGCTGCGTCGGCGCATGCGTTCCTGGCGGGCAAGGGATGCGTCGATGCGCGGCTTTTGCAATGCCCATATATATGTCGCCAGTGCGCGCGGCGGTGCGTCATACGGCAGCTTTTGAACCGGGATTGAAAACACGTTTTCAAAGAATTCCGCCGCGCCCGCCATTTCCGCACCGCCGCCGCCCAGCATTATTTTTGTCGGTCTGTATTTTGTGATGGCCGCGGCCGCCGCCTCTTTTACGGCGCCGGCGATTTCAACCATGCGGGGCAGAATTATTTCATTTATGTCCGCGCGCGAAAAATCATATGCGGGGTCCGCGGGGGTAAAGCGGTCCATTTCCTGGGGGGCAAGTGATGCGACCGCGCGTTTTACGCGTTCGGCCGCGTCGGGGTCGATGCGCATTTTGTCCGCAATGTCGCCGGTTATTTTTGCGCCGCCCCCCGGTATTTTGCGAAACATGACCGGACCGCGGTCCGTCCATATCGACGCGGTCGTATATGCGTCGCCCAAATCAATGAACATTGTGTTTTCGTGGGCACGGCGCAGGGTTGCGTTCAAAAGAAAATGCGGGTCGAAAAATCCGGCGGTCTGGATATGCGCGCGGCGCATGGCGGCGGTGATTTCATCCATTCGGGCCCGGTCGTAAAATATCGCCCCGAACGCGGATATCAGCGCGCGGTCCGTATGCCCGATTGGCGTCAGCACGTTGCGCGCCCCCGGCGTGTCATAGCGCAGCGGGACAATGTGCATCGGATAGAATCCGTCCGGCGGGGTTATCTGGGCGATTTGCGCCCGGACGTCCGATGCGGTGATTTTATGTTCGGCGCCCCATGCGGAGCTTTTCGCGCTCATGTCAAAATGTGCGTCGCCGAAATCGCCCGTCACATACGCCGCGTCAAAATGTGCGCCAATCTGGCGTTCCAGTTCGTCGATAACGGATTTAAGCGCATATACCGTGTCGCGGCTGTCCATCGAGAATACGGCCGATTTGTCGATGCGCGCGTTGCGCACGCGGTGCGCGCATCCCCGCACGCCGGCCGCGCCGATGTCCAGGCACAGAAAAGATGAATCAAACAGGTTCATTGCTTTATTTCACCAGGATGCGCGCATCGTCACGCATGTCGATTACGGATATGTCGCGCGCCAGCAAGTCGTGCTTTTCATTTAATACGATAAGGGACGCAATTGCGGCGGCGGGATTTTTCTCGGGCAGCATGACGGTGATGCCGCCGGTTGTCTGGATGTTCCAGCGCCGGTTTTCAATCCATTCAAGGTAATCCAGACTGCCGATAAGGTTATGCGCGGCCTTGGTTATTTCGGATATGTCGTCGGGCAGGGGACCGCGGAACACAATTGATGCGGGGTCGCGCTGAGCCTCGGGCCGGCGGACGATTGTGCCGTCGGCCGACAAGGGAAAGAATGCGTCGCCGTCCGTCCACTGGGCCACGGCGGTGTACATTTTCACGCGCACCGACAGATTGCCGTTCGGCATGCGGCGCACCGCCGCGTCGCGCACACCGGGGGTGGCCGCAATTCGTGCGGCCATCGCGTTCAGGTCAACCGAATATGTATTCGTGCCGGGCGCAACGGCGGCGGCCGCCGCCACCGCGTTCAAATCGCCCACGCGCGGGGTGGCGGATATTGATATCGTATGCACGCGCGCGGCGGCGCCGTGGCCCATTGCGGTCATTATTATACGCACGGCGAAATATGTCGCCCCAATCACGGACAACGCAAAGCACAGCCAAAACCAGAAAGAACGTTTCATGTGACGAATTATAGCATATTTTTATGCGATAAAAAAGGGGACGGGGCAAAAAATTACATTGCGCGCAGCAGATAACCGCGACGGAACATGCATTTGCGGTAAGAGCCGACGGATTTCGACGTCGTGTTGCGCGGAACGCTCATCAAACTGCGCTGGCCGACGTCCTTGTATTCGTTTGACTGAAACGTCACCCACAGGCCGTCCCAGTCCGGCATCATTCCGCTTTGGTTCGGCGCCAGCAGCTTTGCCAGGCGCGAGCGCGGCAGATACGACGGCTTGGTAATGCCAAGGCACGCCTTGTGGTCGCGGACGAACTGCTCGGTCGTGACGGCCTCGTTCTCCCAGTTCAGGACGGTGGCGTTGTCAATGCTGCCACGGTTCGGGGACGAACATGCGCACAGGCACAAAACAGGAATGATAAATTTTATTCTCATGATACGTCATTATAATTTAATTGCTTTATGGGGGCAATACTTTTTATAATAACAAAAAGGCAAGGGAGCGCATCGTGGCAATAACAGTGCAAAATTTTATCAAGATGGCGAACTTTTACAACCAGATGACGATGATGATGTCGGCAATCTGTGTGCAAAAGGGCGGCATCGCGATTGAGAATTATGTCGGGCGGTTCTTTGCGGCGGACACGCTGGAATTTGTTTATGAATACGGGCGCCGCCTGGTGGAAAGCGGTGCGGCCACGCCGGATGTGCGCGCGCTGGTCGAACGGTTTCGGATTCAGTACGAACGCGTCAAGGATTTGACCACGCCGTCACAGCGGCCGATTTATGAAATGACGCTGGAAGAATTTGAAAAGTTGATGAACATATAAGGGGCATGCGAATGAAAAAAAGTAGACTTATCTATATTGCGATTGCGGCGGCGGTTTGCACCGCATGCGCCCAGCGCGCGGCCCAAAAAGACATGCCGCAGTATGACACGGTGACGGTGGTGGACAATCTGGTAATCGATGAAAACTCGGTGCCGATTTTCCCGAAAAAGGCGGCGCTGACGACCGATACCGCGCGGCGCTTTTCAATAGAACTGCCAAAGCGGTGCAGTGTTGACTGGAACAACCAGTCGGTGGTTTCCGTCGTGCCGGAGGAAAAGATAGAGGTCGTGCGTCTGGACATGGGGGACGCGCTGCCAAATCTGCAGGTGTCGGATTATGACTTTAAACAGTTAACCGTGAAACAGGCGCTGGACAAACTGCTCGACGGGACGGACATCGCCGTGGTAGAGGACGAGCAGGGGATTGAAAAAATCACCGGTTCGATACAGTCGGGCGATTTGGCCGACGCGGTGGATTTGATGGCAAAAATGGGGCGCGCGTATTATACGTATGACGCGGCCGCGGCGGAGCTGCATCTGACGCATCGGGCAAAATGGATGATAAAGATGCCGCGCGATGAAACGATTATCATGGCGCTGCTGGATGCGATGCACGGTGCTGATATGCGAAACCTGCTGGTGAACTGGCATGACAAGACGGTCGTGTTCGAAGGGAATTACCAGACCGAGCGCGAGGTGGCGCGCATCATCGCCGACATATCGTCCAAGAAATTCATGATTGCATGGGATATCGACGTATACCGCGTTTATCCGAAGACGGACAATCCGATTATATGGATGAACCTGCTGCCGGCGTTCGGCGAAAAAAATGTTCGCATGTCGATACCGGGCGTCGTGGGACGCGCGCTGGTCGTGGGGCCGGAAATCAATACAAAGACTCTGCAGGAATTTTTGGCCCAGCAGTCGAATGTTGTCTTGATATCCCAGGGCACGTTTGCGGTTCCAAACGGCTGGCAGTCGCGGTTTGACATCGGCCAGTGCGGCAAGGAAGAACGCTTAGAAACTGATTTAATTATTGGTGCGACCGGTAAATATGGGAACTTTGGCGGATATAAAAAGATAGACGCAAAAATAGTCCTGCGCACAAGTCAGGGCGAGTTGTCATCATTTACCATACCGTCCAGTGTTGGTGACAACTATGTCATAATCGGTATACCGACGCATTCGTTTGTGACGACGCCTGAAACGTTAATCAGCCCGTTTGCCGAACTGGTCGTGTTTATGAGCCCGCGCATCATATCCATTGTCGATGCGGCGGATATTCCCGACAATTCGTTCACGCCGCTGGCGGGTGATGCGTTGCGGGCGTTTTTGGCAGAATAGGGGACTTGTTGCAGATGTTGTTTTCAAAGCTTGAAAGAAAGATTGCATTCAGATACATGTGGGCGAAAAAGCGCGGATTCGGTTCCGTGATTTCGTGGGTGTCGCTGGTTGGAATCGCGCTGGGGGTGGCGACCCTGATTGTGGTTATGTCCGTTATGGCCGGATTTCACGATACTTTGTTGAACCGCATAATCGGAATGAACGGGCATGTCGTCGTTTACCACCAGGACGGGGCAATCGCCGATTATGATTTCCTAATTGACAAGATGCGCCAGAACAAGGTTGTTTCCGCACGCGCCACGGGCATTGTTCCCATTGCCGAGGGCCAGGTTATGGCAACCGCCGGCGGCAACAACACCGGTGCAATGATACGCGGTATCCGCATGTCCGACCTGCAGGCAAAGGTGGACGGCGGCACCAGAATATACGGCCGCCCGATATCGGAAATAAAAGACGGCGAACTGATTGCGGGCGCGTCACTGGCACGCGCGCTGAACGTGACGATGGGGGACAAGGTGTCGCTGGTATCGGCCGCGGGGGCGACGCCGACGCCGTTCGGAACAATGCCGCGCATTATGTCGTATCCGGTCATGTCGTCTTTCTTTATGGGAATGTACGAATATGACTCGGGGTATATATTCATGCCGCTGGAAACCGCACAGAAATATTTGAATATCGGAAATTCGGTCACGCATATCGATTTGTTCCTGCGCGACCCCGAGGATACGCGCGCGGTTGCGGATGCGCTGGGGCGGCTGTTGCCGGACGGGTTTGTCGTGCGCGACTGGCGCGATTTGAATCGCGGGTTTGTCGGTGCGCTGCAGGTGGAATCAAACGTTATGTTTTTAATTTTAATGCTGATTGTGATTGTTGCGGCGTTTAATATCGTGTCCAGTCTGGTAATGCTGGTCAAGGACAAATCCAAAGACATTGCGGTTCTGCGCACGTTCGGGGTTTCGCGCCGTTCCATGATGCGCATATTCATATTGTCGGGTACCAGCATCGGCGCCATCGGCGCGGCGGTGGGAACCGTTCTGGGGGTAATTGTCGCGATTTATATCGAGCCCATTCGCAAAGGCGTTCAATGGTTAACGGGGCGCGATTTGTTCCCGGCGGATTTGTATTATTTGTCGGAACTGCCGTCAAAGCTGTCCGTTACATCGGTCGTCGGCATTGCGGCACTGGCGATTGCGCTGGCGTTTGTGGCGACACTGTATCCGGCGTGGAAGGCGGCCTCTACCGACCCTGTTGATGTATTAAGGAACGAATAATGGCGAACATACTGAATTCTTTGTCAAAGGTTTCCCGCGGCGACGTGGTTCTGTCCGTGCGCGACATAAAGAAGACTTTTATGGAGGGCGGCCAGCCGCTGCATATTCTGCGTGGTGGCGGATTTGACCTGCACCGCGGCGAGATTATCGCCCTGGTCGGACAATCGGGCAGCGGCAAGTCAACATTGCTGCAATGCGTGGGACTGCTGGACCGGCCGACATCGGGCAGCATTTTAATCGGCGGCGTCGCCGCGCAGAAAATGGACGATGAAATGCGCACGAATATGCGCCGCGACAAGATTGGATTTGTTTACCAGCGGCATAATCTGCTGGGCGATTTTACGGCGCTGGAAAACGTGGCGCTGCCGATGCTGACGCGGGGGGTGCCGGAGTATGAGGCAAACGCGCGCGCGATGAAACTGTTGCGGGCGGCAAATGTCGCGCATCGCGCATCGCACTTTCCGGGCGAGATGTCCGGTGGCGAGCAGCAGCGCACCGCCGTTGCACGCGCATTGGCGAACGGACCTGAAATTTTGCTGGCGGACGAGCCGACAGGCAGTCTGGACCCCGCCCATGCAACGGCCGTGTTCGACATACTGCTGGATTTGGTGCGGCGCAACAAGATGGCGATGCTGTTTGTGACGCATGACATGAATCTTGCGGCGCGCGCGGACAGAACGATTACAATAAAAGACGGTATCGTCAAATAGACAATAAAAAACGGAGGGAGAAATCATGAAAAAACAAGAAAATGTGAAAGTGGCCTGTTGTTCGCGTAGCCAGAAAATATGGGGCGTTGTCGCGCTGGCCGGGCTGTTTATGTGCGGTCTGTTTGTCGGCGCCACAATCAACGGAAACAAAAGCGCGCCCGCTTTGGAATATGCCGGCGCACAACCGGATACGGCCGACATGGAAACATGCCGGGTAATAGAAAATTTCCTGTTGCGCCGTGTTAATCCGATTGATTCTTCACAGATTGCCCAGCACAGTGAAAATATCGATATTTATAAAATGCTGATTGAAAACGGCTGTCCGGAAAATGTCGAAAGATATCAGGGCTTGCTGACCCAGGAAATCGCGATAATAGAAATTTTGAAAAGCAACCAGATGCCGGCGACGACACACACATGCTCCGAGATTGAAGAGGTGCTGATGCAGAGTCTGCCGTCCGACAACATGCAGAACAGCGACGTTCGCATCGAGCGTGCGAAAATTTACGCCAATCTGTCGGAACGCGGATGCCCCGAAAATTCACAGCAGTATGTAAATCTGGCGGCCAAGGAATTGGAAATCGCGCGCGCACTGCGTGATGACAAGTTTGACACGGCGGAGACGGTAGAGGTTGTCGAGACATACAAGCGTCTGGAAATGAAGCAGGCCGCGTCAGAGGTTCTGGACAAGGTTCAGAAATTAACCGATCCGGCGATTGATTTCATAATCCAGGTACAAAAGATAATAGAGGAATAAAAGGGGGCGCAGATGCGTAAAATCACACTTGCCTTGATTGTGGGTGCCTTGTCGTTCAACGCCTTGGCCGCGGATGTGACAGAGCGTCAGTCGTGTGCGGATATAAAGGCGCGAATTGACGCACTGGCGGCCGAGGCCGATTTGAATGATGCGGACGCGGCGTTGTTAACGGATTTGCGCGGGGCGTATCGTCGCGACTGTGTGGCGCGCGCATCGGGCCGCGGTTCGCGTACGATTGCCGCCGCCCGTGTTCAGGTGGCCACACCAAAAAAGACAGATGCGGAGAAAGAAGAGACGCCGGCCCCGGAAGAACCGTTGGTTGCCGACGCGTGCACCAACCCCGACGCCAACGGTTGCTGTCCGGGCGAGGAGTATTCCGATATCGGCAACGGCGTAATGTATTGCTGTAAAGGCGACGCTTGTTTCCCGCCGATGCAGGTGACGCCGCCGCAACCACAAAAGTCAGAGGAGGAAATCGCCGCCGAGATTGCCGCGAATATAGAAAAGGGACTTTGCGGTGACGGAACAAAGCCGAATAAATTCGGATGCTGTGCCGGCGAGATATTCAAGGACCTGGGCAACGCGACATTTGCATGCTGTAAGAAAGACGGTAATGAATGCTTTCCGCCGATGAATTAACGGGTGCACTTGGGAATAAAAAAACGGCCTTTTGGGCCGTTTTTTATTTCTGATTTTGACGCAATTTGTGAATGTCGTGCATCTTTTTCATGCCGCGGGCCTGGCTGATGCGTTGCATGCGACGCTCAAATTTATCCAGGATGTTCGCGTTTATTTCTTCGCGTGCGGACATGGTGTTTGCCATCGGCGCAAAGTCAATCATTACAATAATGATATAGTGTGCGGCGGGCGTTTTCAGCGTTTCCACAAATTCGCGCAATTTTTCCTGTTCCGCGCTTTCCGCAGCGCGACGCATTTCGTCTTTGCGCTCTAATTCCGCCGTCACATCCGCCAACCATTGCGCGGATTTTTTGGTTTTATCTGATTGCTCAACATGGTCGGTCAAATTGTCAAAGTATTCGGCCAATGCCTGCTTGTCCACATTCTTGCGGTATTTTTTGCGGGCGACTGGCGCGGCCGGATTCGGCATGGGGGCGGCCGACGGCGCGGCGTGTGCGGTGGCAAATTCATTTTTGTCGCACTGCAATTTTTTCTGCGATGTTTTTATCTGTGGGGCACCTTTGACGTCCGATGTTTTTTGAGGTGGAACCATCGCCGGATTTCCGTATGTCTGGTAATAATAGTGCGTGTTGGCGATTCTTGGGACAAACTGCAGGCTTGCGATTATTTGAGATATATTGTACATAAGTGCTCCTTTGTATTTTGTATGATAGCAGTGTTGACAATATTTGGCAATAGTATATGCGTGTTTGGCGGAATTTTTATTAAATGCAATAATCGCTTGCTTTTGGGGAATATTGGTATATAATCATTGGGCTCTAGATTTGTTGCGGGCATAGTACAAAGGCTAGTATGCAAGCCTTCCAAGCTTGAAATGCGGGTTCGATTCCCGCTGCCCGCACCATAGATTGGGCGTGCGCCGGAGTTGGAGAGCCGGGGCAGACTGTAAATCTGTTGGCTTAAGCCTGAGCTGGTTCGAATCCAGCCACTCCCACCAGAATGAACGACCGTTATCATAACGGTCGTTTTTCTTTGGATTTCTAAGGTTTTTTAGAGTTCGAAAGTATCGCTGCACCAATATGCCATTTTTTACCGATTTTCGAACTATATTTTATTTTGTAAATCTAATCTGTAAATTCAAATTGATAAATATGTCTCCGTTTTTCTCGTAAATACTACCAAATTTATGTCTTGTGGTGCTAGGAGTGTCTAACTTTGTATTTTCAAACAAATAATCCTTAAATGCGTCTTCGTTATATAAATGGTAGCATACTAGTACTCCATCTTCACGAACAACAATATAACCACCATAACTAGACAGACGGTCATTCCACTCACTTTGTGGGACCATACCAAGAGCAATTATTTTCAAGAAATTTCTAACTTTTGATATGATTTGTGGCTCGGTTAAGTCAAACTTGGTACTCTTAAACACCATATTGCATAATTCGTTCATAGTATTTGGACAACCTAAATAGTATGCTAGTAGTATTTCTGCAACGATTTGTGGCATTTGTGTATCTATCGTTTTAAGATTGTCTGCAAAAATTTTGCTTGTCATTCCCACAGATGTAATTTGCCCACCACACCGAATAATTTCTTTCAACCTATCCCTAACTTTACTTCGAGTAGATATGGCATTAATTTGGTGAACATCTGTATTTAATCCAGATATTTTATAAATAAAATTTGTTCCCGTACTTGCGTTTAAGAGAGTTGAAGGACAACCTACACGAGATTTTATAGAAAATCCATAAGGTTCTGTTTCAGATATTATATCGTCTTTGATTGTTGCTATTATATCTGATTTTTGCCCTGAATTTGCTTTTATTTTGCTCAAAGAAAATACAGGCATTAAACGTTCTGCCTCATAAATCTCAAAAGCAGCTTCATCAGCATTTTGAATTCTATTAAATATTCGTTTTGTTTTCTCTGACAATCCATCTGTAGAAACAATACGAATAGGTGCTCTATTGCTTATTATGGATACCTTATCTGCTTCAGATAGGTCATAGGTTATATGTTCGCCAGGATTGTCATTTCTGAATATTTTTAAAAAATTATAAAAATGTCCTGTCGGCTCAAGATTGTTGTTAGCCGCTGCAATTTTGTGGTCTGCAAATAGACTATACAATACGTATAATTCTGACCATTCACCCTTATTGGCGGTTAAACTCATTGTGCGGCCTTTAATATTTTTATGATTTCTTTTGCAACCGCCTCTATAGCAGGTACCGCTACAGAATTGCCTAATTGCTTCATTGCTTGAACTTCAGACACAGGAAACTCAAAATCGGAAGGAAACCCTTGCATTAAAAGCCCCTCTTTTGGCGTAAGCCGTCTTATTACCCCATCAACTAAATAGGTGTCCCAATTACGTCTGTCGCTTATATTTGAATGACGCCCGCCAACACGTAAAGTAAAGCCAATATCTCTATCAACATGACCTCCGAAAATGTCACTCATTGTAAGTTTTAACTTTTTTGGTTTTGGAAATTCAAAATCTATATTTTTGTCTTTAAAACCAACCATAAATAAACGTGGTCTGTGTTGCGGAACGCCAAAATCAGAAGCCCTAACTATTTTATAAAAGAAAGAATATCCCAATTCTTCCTCTATTACGCGTTTTATTGTTGCAAAGGTCTTTCCATTATCATGCTGTAACAAACCGCGAACATTTTCTATAAAAAAGGCTTTTGGTTGTTTTTCTTTTATTATCCTAACAATGTCAAAAAACAGTGTTCCGCGTGTTTCATTAAACCCCTTTTTCAAGCCTACTTGTGAAAATGGCTGACAAGGAAATCCGCCTGTCAACACATCAAAGTCCGGGATACTAGCTGCATCAACTTTTGTTATATCGCCTGCGAACATGTTCTTTTTAAACAATTTTGAATCTATCTTACTAAAGTTGCATTCGTATGTTTTTCTTGCAAATTCGTCCCATTCTGACGCAAATACACATTTTGCCCCGCAATTATGAAAGGCCAAATGAAACCCGCCGATACCAGCAAATAGGTCTATAAAAGTAATTTTTGACACACAATCCTCCTATGCAGCAAAAAACCACCTAAGAGTTCTTTGGTGGTTGGAGGTAAGACCTATCATTCTATGAAAATAGTGTGCTTATTTTGCCAAAAGCATTATTCACAACCCTCCAACCGCAGTTGGAGGTATTTTTCGTCCCCACGGACGCATAGAATGCAGAGGGTCTTAACCTCAATGCCAATCTCTTGGCATCAGTCTTATTATATCATAGTATTTTCATGCCCGGCTAGTACTTTATTTGTAATGGATGTTTTATTATGATGACCTAATTTTTTGCTTAAACGTCTTTATATCGTGTCCAATGCTAAGGAATGCATTAAAATCTGTGGTCAGAAAATTGCTCATTGACTCCCACCAGTAAAAAACACCCGTTTGTCGGGTGTTTTTGTTTATAGGTTTATTGTTTGTGTTGGGCCGATGTTGGTGACAAATGTTTCGTCGTGGGATACCAGCAAAATTGCGCCGGTGTATTGATTTAGGGCGTCTTCGAGTATCGACATGCTTTTGATATCCAGATTGTTGGTCGGTTCGTCCAATATCAATAAGTCCGGCGGATTCGCGCCCCCAAACAGTGCCGCCAATGTTGCCTTTAACAGTTCGCCGCCGGACAGGTCTGCGATTTTTTTTAGTGCGTTTGTGCCGCGAAAGCCAAAGTTTGCGGCGATGGCGTGTGCCTGGTGTCGTGTGATGTCGGATACATTCATTATTGCGTCAACGACTGTATCCGCGGGATTTAACAGAGCCAAATTTTGGTCAAGATATGCGATGCGTGCCATGCGTTTTATTGTGCCCGCATCCGGTGTTAAATCGCCGGTGATAAGTTTTAGCAGTGTTGATTTCCCAGTGCCGTTTTTGCCGCGCAGCCATATTCTGTCGCCGCCATTTACATGCATGTTGAAATCGGACAGGATTTGCCGGCGCCCGTACGAAAACGACAGGGCGTCTATGTGCAGTAATTCCTTGGCATAGAACGGTTTGTTCGGCACCGGAATCTTGATAGTGTCATCGCGCATTTGCGTGGATAGCGTGCGTCGCATGTCCGATTGTGCGGATATTTTTTCTTGAATTTTACGGCGTTTTTTCGCCTCTGTTTCAACACTTTTTCCGGCCAGGGCGTTTGCCGCAATACGACTGCGCCGGGCGTTTGATTTGTCTTTCTGTTGTTTGGCCTCGTGCGTGGCGCGTGTGCGCGCGGCGCTGTTCAATGTTTGGGTTAAGCGTTTGATTTCTTTTTCGGTTCCGGTGTATTGGGATTGCAGGTTTTGTTGCAGGGCGTCTTTTTGCTGTCTGTAAAAATCATAGTCGCCGCCGAACACGGTTAATTTTCCGTTTGCCAATTCGATAATGACGTCCATTTTGCGCAGTAATTCACGGTCGTGCGATACGATGATTACGCCGCCGGAATATGTGCGCAGATGCGTGTAAAACCGGTTACGGGCATTTGTGTCCAGATTGTTGGTCGGCTCGTCCAATAACAGGATGTCTGCATTGCTGGCAAATGCGCGGCGCAGTGCGTCCATTTGATATTCGCCGCCGCTGTGTGTGTCGGAATGTCCCCGCTGGGCGACGAGGTACGTTGTCGCATTGCGCGTAATTTTTCCAGATACTGGATGCAGATTGCCGGCCAGTATGTTTAACAGTGTTGACTTGCCCGTGCCGTTGTCCCCGACTATGGCGATTTTATCGGCTGTGCCGAATACCATGTTTATATTGTCAAACAGATTGTCGTCGTATCCAAAACAGACGTTTTGCAGTGAAATGTTGGGCATAATAAAAACCTTGTGTTGCAGTTAAACAAGCACATACGTGCGAATGTTAAATGAATAAAGCAACTTATTTGTTCATAGTTTTTGCCCGTGTTGTGTATATGGGTATTATATTCGCGAAATCTGGCAAAGCAATAGATTTTTGAAAAACTTCTTGACCTAGAGTTGACTCTATGAATTAAACTGTGGACTAAAAAGGAGGAAAGAAAAATGAAAATAATGTCTGTAATGCTAATTGTTGCGATTACAATTGCGGCCATTGGGGTTTGTTTTGGGCGCTTGCACACATGGGATAAAACATTTGCTAAAAATCCGAACGTTAATGTAACGCGTGTGCATTTCAAAAATCGTTACGGTATAAAATTGGCGGGCGATTTATATGTGCCTAAAAAACGCGTGGCGGACAAGATGCCGGCGATTGCCGTGTCCGGTCCGTTCGGGGCGGTAAAAGAGCAGGTGTCGGGTCGATATGCCCAGGAAATGGCGTCGCGCGGATTTGTCGCGCTGGCGTTTGATGCGTCTTATACCGGACAGAGCGGCGGGACGCCCCGCAATGTTGCGTCGCCGGATATAAACACCGAAGACTTTTCGGCGGCGGTGGATTATTTAACCACGCGCGGCGATGTTGATGAGAACAAAATCGGTATTATCGGAATTTGCGGGTTTGGTGGAATGGGACTGAATGCGGCGGCGATGGATACGCGAATAAAGGCGACGGTGACGTCAACCATGTATGATATGTCGCGTGTAAATGCAAACGGATATTATGACGCGATGAGTGCGGATGACCGCTATGCGGAGCGTGCACGCCTGAACGCGCAGCGCACGGCGGACGCCAAAAACGGCGAAGCGGCATTTGCGGGCGGATTGCCGGAAACGCTGCCCGACGACGCGCCCCAGTTTATGAAGGATTATGTGGCTTATTATAAAACGCCGCGCGGTTATCACAAGCGCAGCGTTGCGTCGAACAAAGGATGGCGGGCGACGTCTGCGTTGTCGTTCATGAACATGCCGATATTGTCGTACAGTAATGAAATTCGCACACCTGTTTTAATGCTGCACGGGGAAAATGCGCACAGCCGCTATTTCAGTGAAGGTGCGTTTAAAAAATTGACCGGCGAGAACAAAGAGCTGCTCATCATCCCGGGCGCCAATCACACGGATTTGTATGACAATATGGATGTGATTCCGTTTGATAAAATACAAAGCTTTTTTGATGAGAATTTAAAATAAAAAAAGGCCGGCAAATGCCGGTCTTTTTATTCGTCGCATGCATATGTATATTTTTTCGGCATTTTATATAAATTGTTTGTTATCGCGTCGGCGGCCAGCGGCACAATCCCGAATATTATTCCGGGGAATATGTCAAGGAATATGGCCGCGCTGTTCGGGCGGCGTGCAATTATCGGCTGGGGACAGTTGTCGTTCGGTGTTTTTATCGTAATGCCGTTTCCCGCGCGCACCCGCATTTTTTCATTTGGTTTGATTTTAAATATTCCGTTGTCGGACGATGCGCTGATTACATCGGACGAATTGTTGAAAATCGTCGTTTCATGATTGCTGCCGATGCCGATTGTTCCACAGGACGCAATTCCCAGAGTTAATATAATTGCAATCAGGCGTTTCATTTTTGTGCCCCCAATAATCGTTCGGTTTATTCGTAGATTTCGACGCTGTCGATATATGTGCGGTTTACGGATTCCAGGGCGTGCGGCTTAAAATCCGGATTGGTTACGATTTCATCGCTGTCATCCTCGGGCAGGATTGTGACAATGTTTTGCTGGGCCCGGGTGTCGGCATGGGTTATGTTCGCGCCGTATGTCTTTGACTTGTACTTGCCGGTTAAGCGGTCCGGAATCTGGATATAGGTCAGCGGATTTATCCCCGGTGTTTCCATCGCCATTTCGCGTGCCGGCGACAGTGTCAACTGGTCAACATTGTATATGGGTTTAAGGAAATTTGTTGGGGCCTGTTTTACCTCGCGCGGGGTGGGGGCGCCCGCCACCTCTACAATACGCAGGGCGCGCTGGCTGGCACCGTTGGGCGTTAATCTTATTAATCCGTCAATGCCCATATAACCGCTGGGGTCAAGCAGGTATGCCGCATTCGATTTATCGGAATACACCATTCCAATCGCCAGGTTTGCCGCATCATATCCGAATGACGCCAGTCGTGACGGCGCGCGGCCGGTAATCTGTTCGTACAGGTTTGCAAACGCCGGATTCATTTCAGGCAGGGCCGGGTATTTTGCCCCGCTAAGCGTTATGTCGGAATCAATGTTTGCGCCGTCCCACATTGCGGTTCCGTACAGGTTTGCCTCGCGTGCGGTGACCCCGTAATAGCGCAGGAACGACACCAATGATTTTGCGTCGTCGCCGGTGCCTAATAACAAGACCGCGTCATATGGCAGGCGGCCGATTGTCTCTGATTTTGAGATGCGGTCCAGCTGGCGCGACAGTGACGATTTTTCAATCGCCGTCAAACGTTCCGTTGTCAATATGTCGGACAGTATTTCACGTGCGCGCGTGTTTGCGGCGCTGCGTGCGTTGTAAAGGGATGCGCGCATTGCGGCGTTCTTGATGGAATCGGTGTCTTTTTCGCGATAATAGACCAGGCCTGAGACCGGTATGTCGTAATTTGTCGCGGCGGTGCGCGCGGCGGCGGCAATTAACTTGCCTGAATTTGTGTCGGGGGCCAGTATGACGATGCCGCGCGCCTTGTCGGCGGCGATTTCGGATACGATTGCCTCAACCCCGTTGGACGGCATCAGTGCCATTGTCATAACACCGTCGCCAACGGCCGTCGCGTCCGATGTGAACGATATCGCCGGCAGGTCGTTTGGTTTCGCCGCGCGCAGCATGCGCGCATCGGCGGCGAACAGGGGGCCGACAATTATCTCGGGCGATGCGCCCAATGCATCGTTTATTGCGGTGGTACCGGCGGCCGAGTCAAAGAACGATACCGACAGGCTGGCCGGTGCCCGCTGCAGGACGGCGGTCTCTATCGATGTCTTGATTGCGCGGCCTGTTGCGGCGTTGTCCCCCGTCAGCGGCAGCAGCACGGCCATGCGGTGCGGTGCGGTGTCCGTTGTGGCCGGCGTGCCGTATAGCGCCGTTGCCGACGATGTTGCGGTGTAAGAGCCGTATTCGCCATGCCATGTGCCGCGTGACATGGGGCCCTGGCACCCGGCCAGCAGCGCGACACCACCCACAAATCCCAAAAAATTCTTTATATGCATTGAAAAATCCATTTTATTCTGTATCATTTTACTATAAAAGGATTTTGAATGCAAACCGGGCTTTATATTGTTGGGACACCCATTGGAAATTTGTCGGATATGTCGCCCCGCGCGATAGAAGTGCTGCGCGGTGTCGATTTGGTTGTGGCCGAAGATACGCGCGTTTTCGGCAAGCTGGCGTCGCATTTTGACATTGCAACGCCGGTGCGCGCCATGCATGACCATAACGAGCGTGACGTGGTGCCTGGGCTGGTTGAACGTCTGCAGAACGGCGCCACAATCGCCGCCGTGTCGGATGCGGGAATGCCCGGGGTTAGTGACCCTGGATTTCGTCTGGTACGCGAATGCCGCGCGGCGGGCGTGCCGGTGTTTGTCGTGCCGGGACCGACGGCGGCGATATCGGCGCTGGTGCTGTCGGGATTTCCGACGGACCGTTTCACGTTCTGCGGCTTTTTCGACGAGAAAAAGGTTCGCGACGACAACAAAATACGCCACACAATCATTTATTATGAAAGTCCGAACCGCATTATGGCGACGATTGCGACGCTGGCGCGTGTCATGCCGGAACGCCGCATTGCCATTGTGCGCGAGATAACAAAGATTCACGAGGAGACGATAATCGGATATCCGGCGGAATTGGTCTCTATAACGCCGCCGCGGGGCGAGATTGTGATTGTCGTCGCACCCGCGCCGGAACATAAAATGACCGACGCCGAGATTGCAGAGATTGTCAACGATGTTGTCGCATCGTCCACAAAATCCGCGGCGGCGGACCTGGCGGCGCGTGCGGGCATTTCAAAGAAAGAGGCGTATCGGCGCCTGCTGGAGGCGGATAATGATTAAATTTGTCGGCAGTTTTGAAAAGGTGTCGGCCCTGCCGAACACTCATTTCCCAGAGTACGCGTTTGTCGGGCGCAGTAATGTTGGAAAATCGTCGCTGATTAACGCGATTGTCGGTGCGCCGGTGGCGCGAACATCGAATACGCCGGGGCGGACACAGTCGTTAAATCTGTTCAACGTGGACGACCGTGCGATGATTGTGGATTTGCCCGGATACGGATATGCGCGTGTCGCGCGCAGCGACGCGATGCGGTGGCTGCTTCGGTTGGAGGAATATTTGCGCGGCCGGCGCCAGTTAAAGCGTCTGTTTATTTTAATTGATTCACGCATCGGGCCGCGGGATTCCGATTTGGACTTGATGGATTTCTGTGATGCGAATGCGATTCCATACCAGATTGTGTACACTAAAAAAGACAAGCGGGTGCGCGAGGAAAAGCAGATGCGCATAAATCATACGGAACATGGCGCAATGGTGCCGGAAATAATCGAAACATCGGCTGAGAAAAAAACGGGGCTGGACCCCATAAGGGCGACGATTGGCATCAAATAATAATATTTTTTGTGCATCAAACCCGGCGCGCATGGCGGACGCGTTGTGGCGTGTGATTTCAGAGGGTGACGCGGATATCGCGGATATGCTGATTTTCCTGCCCAGTCGTCGCGCCGTGCGCACGGTTGAAAAAATGATTGCCGAGAAAAAGGGCGGGGCGGCCGTTTTGCCGCGCCTGGTCGCCCTGGGCGAGGGGGCGGATCCGTCCGATTTTGACGACGACGCGCCCGACGCCGATGATGTTGTGCCGGACATTTTGCGCGTATGTGTGGCGGCAAAACTGCTGGCGGCCGATGCGAACATTGCGAATATCGGCGCGGCGCTGCCGGTGGCGCGTGATTTGATTCGCATGACCGATTATCTGGAGAACGAGGGCGTGGATGTCGCTGGGCTGGACTGGGCCGCGCTGGTCGGGGAAAAATATGCGGCGCACTTTCAGGCAAAGGCCCAAATGCTGAACATTATTGCGGGTGTAATGCCACAGTGCGGGGCGGGGCGCATGACGCGTGCGGCGCGTCGCAACGCTGATATCCGCGCATGGATAGATGTTATAAACAAAGGCAATTTTTCCCGTGTTGTCGTATGCGCGTCCACCGCGTCCGTTCCCGCGACAGCCGATTTGATGGCGGCGGTCGCGCGGATGGCGACCGGGCGGATTTTGCTGCCGGGAAAAATTTCCGGTGACGCGGCGGATTTTATGTTGGATACCAATCCGTATAATTCGGAATATAAATTTTTACAGCGCGTCGGGGCGGCGCCGTCGGACGTTATTGAAATCGATGTCGGGCCGTCCAATATTGATTTTTTCAACCGCGCCTTTGGCAATTCCATATCTGGTGCGACGACTGATTTGCCGGGGTGTGGCTTAATTGAATGCGCGCGCGAGGCCGAAGAGGCCGCGGCGGCGGTTGAAATCGCCGCGCGTGCGTCGGCAGACGGGAAAAGCGTTCTGATAATAACGCCGGACGCGGCGGCGAACGGGCGTCTGCGCGCAATGTTTGCGGCGCGGGGCCTGTCCGCGGATTTTTCCGGCGGCATATCCGGCGCAATGTCGACGGCGGGGCGTGCAATTTTAAATATGTTGGACGCATGGATAGAACGTGACGACAACACGTTTGAGCGCATGTATGCATCGGCTGGCGGCGATTTGATGCGCATGATATCGAACGCGGTTGAGGCGAAACTTCCCGAACTGCAGCCCGCAATCGATATCGACGATGTGTCGGCGGCGCCTGTTTGGGTTGCGCTGGACGAATTGTCGCAGGCCCTGGCGGCGACGGGGATAGTGGTGGGCGCCCATGACGCGCGGGCATTTGTTGCGGATACGCTGGCGGGGGTGTCGTTGCGTCCCCCGATGGATGACGGTGCGCGCATATGTGTTCTGGGGACGATTGAATCGCGTATGCAGACGGCGGACGTCGTTATTTTGACCGGCCTGAACGAGGGGATGTTCCCGGCGCGCGGGTACGAGAATGCATGGCTGCCGCGCGGCGTGGCGGCGGCGGCCGGATTGCCGTCCGCGGACAGAAAAGTGTCGTTAATGGCGCTGGACTTTATGAATCTGTCATGCGGGCCGCGTGTATATTGGCTGCGCAGTAAAATGTCCGGCGGCACGCAGACGACGGAATCGCGCTTTATTTCGCGTGTATGCGCGCATGGCGGTGTGTTTGACCGCGCCGCGGCGGCGGATATTCTGGGGGCGGTGCGCGGCCGCGACATGCCGCCCGCACGGCCGCTGAATCCGGGCGCGGCGGCGCCGGGCGCCGACTGGTCGGATGTTTATGTGACGGAACTGGAACTGCTGATACATAATCCGTATGCGTTCTATGCGCGGCATATTCTGCGTTTGCACCCGATGGACGACTGGTGGGTCGGGCCCGATGCGCGCACATTTGGAAACCTGGTTCACGATGTGATAGAGCATGCGGACGGCCTGGCCGCGCCGGCGATTGTGGCGATGATGGATGCGCGCGCGCGCGATATCGTCGGGCCGCGCAGTGTTCTGTTTCATTTCTGGCATCGGCGCTTTTTGGAGATTGCGCCCATTGTCGCCGATGTTTTGGCGCGGTGTCCCGGTCGTGCGGAAATTGCGGGCGCGGTACGCATTCTGGTCGGAAATGTCGGTGCGCGTACGGTTCGCGCACGTGCGGACCGCGTGTGCGACGGAATGGTCGTTGACATAAAGACCGGGGCGGCGCCGTCGAAAAAGCAGTTGACGGACGGTACGATGCCGCAGCTGCCGCTGGAGGCGTATATGCTGCAGCAGGGGGGATTTGCGGCGGCGCCGTCAAAGAACAATCCGTCGCCCGAGATGATGTTTTTACAGCTGCGTTCGGGCGACGTGCGCGCAATCACGTATGATGCGGCCACCACGGCGGAAATGATGGCGGCGGCGCTGGACAAGGTAACGGATTTGTTCCGGCAATACACTGCGGGCGCCGCCGAATACGAATACCGCGTGCAGAATGACGCAAAGTATCGTGCATATGACGATTTGGCGCGCGCCGACGATTAAACGCGTCGGTTTGCGCATTTGCAAAATTTGTGATAAAATTCGCGCGACGTAATTCATGTCTGTGGGAGAGAGGAATACATACATGGCAAAGGACAAATATTTATCCATGCGAAATTTCGTCAGCGGCTTTTCGTTCGCAAACCTGGGGCTGTTCACGGGATTTGCGGACGGGATTTACAACGCCGTTTATTCGCTGGTTATTTTGGAAATTTTCCGTTCGTCGGCGGTTGTCGGCGTGTATGTCGCGGCGTATGCGGCGTTCTGCATGTTTGTGGGATTGTTTGTGAACGAATTGCTGCGCCAGTTTTCAAAGGTGCGCCTGTTTTATTTTTCGATGCTGATGCTGGCCGTGTGCTATGCGATGATGAGCTTTTCCATAAAGCCGTTTACGTTTATCGCGCTGGATTATACGACGGGGGTGGCGATTACCCTGGTCGGGGTATTGATACCGCTGTTCATGTCGGATTTTTCCAAGAACGTCGGAATGGCCAAATTAAATGCGCGGTATCATTTGTGGCTGAACGTGGGGGCGCTGTTCGCGCCGATGATAGCGGTCGCGATTGCAAACCAGTTTGGAAACCGGTCGGCGTTTTTTGCGTCCGCGTGCATATATCTGGCCGGGTGGGGGTTCTTTAAATTCTGCGGAATCGTTCAGGAGGATAAAAAGGTCCGCCGTGTTAATCCGCGTGCGACGCTGCGCTCGCTGTGGCGGAACACGCGCATGTTTTTTGCAACGCCCGGCATGGCGCGCGCATATGCGATAAATTTCGGATATTATTCATTGCGTGCGATGCGATATCTGTACGTGCCGATTGTCGTTGTTGAAAACGGGTTTTCCAAAGACACTCTGGGCTGGGTTTTGACGCTGGGGATTATTCCGTATCTGGTGCTTAGCGAGTTTATGGGGCGCGCGGTTCGCCGCTATGGCAAGTCCATATGGCTAATGCTGGGGTTCGGGTCTTTTGCGGCACTGTCGGCGGCGGCGACCGTTGTGACGGGATTTCCGCTGCTGGCGATATTCGTGCTGTGGCAGATATCGGGCGCGCTGATGGAATCGGTTCATGACCTGATGTTTTTTGACAACGCCACCAAGTCCGAGCAGACGCGTTTTTACGGCGTTTTCCGTACAAGCGTTAATCTGCCGAATGTCGTGGCGCCTATTCTGGGCGCGGCGTGCATTGCGCTGTACGGGACGACGGCCGCCGTATGGTGCGTGACGGCCACAATCGGGGCTGTTTCGGTGGGGGTACTGCTAAGCCGCCGGGGGTAAAACTATTTCGTTGCGCCCAGGCTTTTTTCCTTGTATTATTTCTTATAAATAAAAGGGGAAAATATGGCAAAGAAAGAAGTGGTGAAAGACGCGGGGGCGGCCGGGCGTAATCCGGCGTTGGAATCGGCCCTGGCACAGATTCAAAAGCAGTTTGGCAAAGAAGCCATTATGAAAATGGGCGACGGGTCCCAGCAGAACATAGAAGCGATTTCTTCGGGCAGTTTGGGTTTGGATATCGCACTGGGTATCGGCGGATATCCGCGCGGTCGCATTGTTGAAATTTACGGACCGGAAAGCAGCGGTAAGACGACGCTGGCACTGCATGCGGTGGCCGAGGCGCAAAAGAAAGGCGGCACATGCGCGTATATCGACGCGGAAAATGCGCTGGACCCGTCGTACGCAAAGAAACTGGGCGTGGATGTCGCGAACCTGATTATATCTCAGCCGGATTCGGGCGAACAGGCATTGGAAATCACGGATACTCTGGTTAAATCCGGGGCGGTGGACGTCGTTGTTATCGACAGTGTGGCCGCGCTGGTGCCAAAGGCGGAGCTGGAGGGGAATATCGGCGATTCTTTTGTGGGTACGACCGCGCGTTTGATGAGCCAGAGCTTAAAGAAACTGGCGGGCTCGGTCGCGCGCAGCAATACGCTGCTTATCTTTATCAACCAGATTCGTATGAAAATCGGCGTTATGTTCGGCAACCCCGAAACGACGTCTGGTGGTAATGCGTTAAAGTTCTATGCGTCGGTACGTCTGGATATTCGCCGCACGGGCCAGATAAAGGACAAGGAAAACGTCATCGGAAACGAAACGCGTGTAAAGGTTGTAAAGAACAAGGTTGCGCCGCCGTTCCGCACGGTTGATTTTAAGATTATGTACGGCGAGGGAATCAGCCGCATCAGCGAAATTCTGGATATGGGCGTAAAGTACGACTTGATTGAAAAGGCGGGCAGCTTTTATTCGTATAACAATGAGCGCATGGGCCAGGGCGAGGCGAATGCACGCACGTGGCTGCGCGAGCATGAAGATGCGCAGAAGGAACTGCTGGATAAAATCATGGCGCGCGCCGGAGGGATTGCCGAAGAGATGACGACGGGTCCGTCCGAAGACGATGGTGATGACGCCGCGGCGGAATAAGCGTAAAAAACAAAACGGGGGTATGATATGAATTTGGCTCGAATGGTTGCAATGTCCGATGTTATTTTGAACGGGCATGTATTGAATTGGTTCTGGCGCAATCGCGAGCATCGGCGCGCCGTGCGCAGTGATGTTATCGCGCGCGTCATACCCCGGTATTTCAAGCGTTATCTGCCGGCGGCCGCGGCGGTTCGGGAAACGACGCCTGTTCGCGACGACAAAAATGAAAAGATATTTTCCATATGGCTGCAGGGCGAGGAAAACGCGCCCGAATTGGTAAAGGCATGTTTCCGCAGTGTTCGCGCGCATTGCAGCCAGGAGCTGGTGGTTCTGGACGAGAAGACGCTGTTTGAATACATCAAGCTGCCGGACATAATAATGGAAAAGCGCAAGAAGGGCATGATAAAGAATGCGCATTTTGCAGATATATGCCGGGTGGAATTGCTGTATCAATACGGCGGGTTCTGGCTGGACTCGACGGGTTTTGTAACTTCGCCCATTCCCGACTGGATTGTGGACCAGGATTTCTTTGTTTATTTGACGGGCGACCGTGTCGGCAGTCCGTACAGCTTTATGCAGAACTGTTTTATCCGTGCGCGCCGCGGGGCGTATCTGTTGGCGGCGTGGCGTGCAATGATTCTGGATTATTGGTCCCATGAAAACAGCAGCTTTGATTATTTTATGCATCAGCTGTTGTTCAAGGCGATGGTGACGGGCGATGCGCGTGCCAAAAAATATTTTGAGAAAATGCCGCATGTGGCCCAGGACCCGACGCACGCCGTTTGGTGGGACATTGCGGACAAGCCGTTCGACAAGGACGAGTTTGACAAGCATACCGCCGGAGCGTTCTTTCAAAAGACCGCTTATAAAAGTTCGTATGCCGTGAATCCGGCCCCCGGTACCACGGCGGATGTCATGATAAACAAAATGAACAAATAACAAAGGTGTGCCCATGCCCGCAATATCCGTAATAATTCCCGTTTACAACGTGGAAAAATATCTGCGCAGATGTCTGGACAGTGTTTTGAACCAGACCTTTACTGACTGGCAGGCAATATGTGTCAACGACGGCAGTCCGGACGGCAGTGCGGATATTTTGGCGGAATATGCCGCGCGCGACAGTCGCTTTGTTGTCGTGACAAAGGAAAACGGCGGCCTGTCTGATGCGCGAAACGCGGGGTTCCCGCATGCCACGGGCGAATATATTCTGTATCTGGACAGCGATGATTTCATCCATCCCCAGACAATGGAAATCGCATACCATATGGCGCGCCGTGACAATTCGGATATCGTTTCGTTCACATACGACCGTATTTACCGGCCCCAGCTGATGGTGCGTCATGTTTTGGGCATGGATACCGACAGTGTCGTGCCGATGCGCATGCATAAAAAATACAATGTCGGCCGGATAAAGACGCGCGTGACGGGCGACGTTTATCAATATGCGACGGAATATGCGCACAATGCGTTTAATCCAAAACGCCGGTGGCTGATTAAGCACTGTCAGGTATGGAAGAATCTGTACCGTCGTGATTTGATTGCGGACACGCCGTTCATAAAGGGGATACTGTTTGAGGATTTTCCGTGGTGGAGCGCGGTCATGCTGAAAAATCCAAAGGTTACGATAACGGCGCTGCCGCTGTATTTCTATGTTCCGAATTTTGGCGGCATCGTATTGTCGTCAAAACAGCTGCGGATACTGCAGAGCCTGTGCACCGGCATCGACAGCGCGTACCGTCTGTATGCCGCGCGTGCGACACCGTACCAGATGTCGCAATGGTCGCGGAAATTTTTGTGGCTGTTTATCAAATGGGCCTGGCGCAAGGTAAAATATCTGGAGGGGGGCGCCGACCGCGATGTTGCGCGCGCGTGCTTTTGCAATTTGAAGAAAATAGGCGCGTTGCAGAACCCGCCGACTCGTCGTGCGCGTCGCATGCGTCATGACATTTATGATTTTATCAAGGGTGGGTGCGCATTGTCATGATATCCGTTATTGTGCCGGTTTATAATGTATCCAAATATTTGCGCAGATGCATCGACAGCGTGATTGCGCAGACATATACCGATTGGGAAATGGTTTGTGTCAACGACGGCAGTACGGATAATTCTTTGGCCGTGCTGACGGAATACGCCGAACGCGACGGACGCATCCGCATTGTAAACAAGGCGAATGCCGGCGTGTCCGCCGCGCGAAACGACGGTATTGCGGCGGCGCGCGGGGAATATGTTCTGTTTCTGGACGCCGACGATTTCATTCATCCCCAGACGTTGGAGATTACGCATCATATCGCCGCGCAGACAAATGCGGACATCGTTTCGTTTCGCCATGATGTTCACATGCACCGCCGCATTATGGCCGGAATGCGCGTCGGTATTCGCATCGCGCCAAAGCCGCGCGCCCGAACATATGACGCATCGCGTGTAAAATTCAAAATTACGGACAATTTGATAAAGTTCGCGACGGAGCGCAATCACAGCCTGGGGCGCTGGCGTATTCGGCATTGTTATCCGGTGATGCATTTGTACCGGCGGGCCTTGATTGAGGGGATAAAATTTGATACGGATATCCGCATTACCGAGGATTTTCCGTTCTGGACGCGCGTGCTGTTTTCGCGCCCGCGTGCGGCGATAACCAGACTGCCGCTGTATTATTATGTGCCGCATTGGACCAGCGCGCTGAACAGTGCGCACGCCCAGCGTTTGTATGAAAACGTCGGCATGGCGATAGTGCGTTCGTACGGTGTTGCAAGCCGCGCGGCGTCGCCGCGTGAAATGCGCCGCTGGCAGCGCGAGTTTTTATGGCCGTTTATATTTACATGTATTCGCGCCGTTCGGCGTGCGGGCGATACCGTGGATAAAAGCAAGGCTATACAGAGTCTGCGTGAAATGGACGGCATGGGCTGCTTTGATAATCCGGCAAACATGCGCGCGCGAAAATATCGTCGCTGGATTCGCAGACTTATATCCGATTAAACTACGTTTTTTATATTCCCGTTTCGGCAAAACGTTCCGGCAGGGTTGTCACCCATTTCAGCCCCAGCATGCCCGGTTTGTTCAAATCATAAACGGGTCTGAATATTCTTTGCATTATACGGGCCAAGGCGCGCGGCATGTTTTTGTGCCGTGCGTGCGTGATAATGTCAATCGTTCGTGCGCGCTTTTTTAAGTGGCGCGACCATGATGCGTTTCTGTCACCGATTTTATTCTTTATCATGTCCAAATCGGCGCCGCCAAAGTGCAGCAGGTACAGGTTTTTGTCTATGTGAAAATTGTGGCCCTTTACGCTGTGAAATCCGCTGCCCCATGTGGCGGGACGAAACAGCACAACAGGCTTTGTATATCGTGTGGACAGCAGGGCATACCGTCGCTGGCCCAGCATTGGCATTCCGACGTCCAACGGGCTTTCGCTGTTTAAATCCATTCCGACATCCAGCCCCAGGCCCGACACGGACGTGCGCGCTTTTTTATTCGACAGGTATTCGCGCAGCGTTATGTTCAACGCCGGGTCAACAATTAAAAATTCGTCGCAGTCGCATCCGACGACAATGTCGTATCCGTCGCTGAACAGGCGGCGCGCCAATTCCGACAGCAACAGTATCCGCGTTTTGTCGCCGCGCTGAACCGCTTCTTCCTTGTGCGGCAATTTTTTTATGTTTGCGCGCCCCGCATGCGACGGGATTTTCTGGTCCAGGCCGTCGAGATATATGTACAGATTTTCCTCGCCAAACTGTTCGCCGTAATATGATATCCAGCGGTTTAGAAAGAATTCATCGTTGCGGGCCATTGTAATCGCCGCAATGCGTTTCGGGGTGTTTGGTTTCATAACTGTCCCTTGCGCGCCTTGTTAAATCCGTATTTTACCGCGCGCATCATTATTTTAAACGGATTGTTTGTCAAAAGCGAGTCGATATATTCCGCGCCCCATATTCGGCGTGCATTTTCCATTATGGCGTCACGGGCATCGTTAGGGATGCGGTTTAATACGTACAGAATTTGTCGGCCCAGACGGCCACCGTGACGTGAAAATGCGACCTTTTTCATAAACGGCATGCCGCGCCGGTACAGTGATTTTATTTTGTTGTACACGCCGCGGTTTGCAACGGTATAGATGCAACCCCATGTGGCCCCATGCGCCGCGACGGCGGCGGTAAAGCCCTGTTCGTATATGGCGGTGATTGCGCCCTTGCTGGATTGGCGTGTGACGGATGTAATAAACTTATCAAACCAGTCGGCGTTAAAGACCGTCGGCCGCATGCCGATGAACCAGGACTGAATATGCGGGTGGGCGGCCTTTGGGTTGCAGACCGGGCCGAATGCGTCCCATGCGTTCGATTCCATTTTTTGCAGGAAAGGTCCCAAATCGTACAGCGGCCCGTACACGGAATCGTTTACCATGTAAACAAAATCATAATCGGCCATATTTAAATTTTCGCGTGCCCAAATGTATGCGCGCTTGTAACTGCCGAAATCGTATTCGCCGTGTCGGGCCGCCGCCGCATGCAGTGTGTATGGCGTCAGACGCTGAATCGACTGGTCCGCGGAATCGCAGTCCATATGTACCACAACGTCCCCCAGCTTTGATAGGGCGCGTACATAATAGACCAAAGAAGAATCTATTTTTCCGTGTGCGTCGTATCCTGCGAATAAAAATAATCTTTTTACTGACATTCTAATACCAAAATATGAATTTATATGCTTATAATATACATGTTTTGGTCGATGGTTGCAACAATGAAGGTTTTATTATGACTGTGTGTGTTTACGGACCTGATTCTTATAAAGACTATCTGCAGGGGCAGTTTGATGCAATTGAGCATCGTGCGAATTTAAAGATACAAAAAGTTAATAATGCCACGATATGGCCGGTTGGGAAACCGCGCGCGCATGGTGTGTATAACGCCGCACATCAATATATAGACGCATCAAGCATCATAATCGACGACAGGGCGAACCTGCGGCGCCCGCGCCGCTACGCGGCGCTATATATAGATGAAGATGTGCTGTTCCTGGGGGATTTGCATCACCATTTTGGGCACGTTTTACTGGAACGTTTAACGCGTGCGTGGGCGCTGATGGATAAAAAATTTCATAATATGAAATGTGCCGTTTTATACAGCAAGGCAGCGGATCCATTGCCGGAATATTATGTAGAGTTTTTAAAGGCGCTGGGGGTGCGGTCTGAAAATATAATCGTTGTTGCGCGGCCAACGCGTTTCAGGACGGTTTTTGTTCCAGATATATCCAAGGGGCCGTTTTTTTATTCAGATGCATATGCCCGTACGTTTGATGCAATTGCGACCGCAACGCCGGACGGACTTGTGCATGATAAGATATACATGTCACGCGGTGCATTGGAGCATCGTCGCACGTTCGGCGAAAAGATGATTCAGACTGTGTTTGAACGAAACGGATTTCACATAATTTACCCGGAAACCATGCACATACGTGATCAGATTGCGCTGGTAAAAAATTGCCGTGTGCTGGCGGGGGGTGCGGGAACGGCACTGCATTTGGCGTTGTTTATGAAACCGGGTGGACAGGTTATACAGATTAAACGAAATTCAAAAAACGAAGACAATGCGCGTGAGCAATTTTTAATCAACAAGTCTAAGAAATTGAACTCTGTATTTATATGGGCGTCTGACGAAAAATATCCGACGCCGCATTTTACCAACGCACCCCAGATAATATATGCCGGCCACTATATGCGCTGTTTTTGGACAGAGGCGCGCTTTAAATATAGCCCAAAATCTTTTGACGGATATGCCGATGAATATGCGCAGTATTTGGCGGCATGGGGCGAATATCGTCGTACGCATGGGGTGGGGCGCAAAATAAAACGCACGCTGATAAAAATCATGGCGTGCGTTATTCCGGGGCGTGAACGCCGCGGTAATTTCCGTGCGCGTATGAATCGCGCATTACGCTGCGCTTAAACCTCGGTATTTTTGCGCATTTTCTTGCGTGTGTTGCTGTCCAGCTCTTTCTTGCGCAGACGGATTGTTGCCGGGGTTATTTCAACCAGTTCGTCGTCTTGGATGTACGACAGGGCCTCTTCCAGCGTAATCTTGCGCGGGGGCGCCAGGAACAGTTTTTCATCGGCCGTGACACTGCGCATGTTGGTTAATTCCTTGCCCTTTATCGGATTGACCTCTAGGTCGTTTTCCTTGGTGTGTTCGCCGATAATCATGCCGGAATAAACCTCTGTCTGGGGTTCGATAAACAGTGTGCCGCGCGGCTGCAGATTGAACAGGGCGTATGTGGCGGCGCTGCCTTTTTCCATCGATACCAGCACGCCCGGACGGTACTGCGTAATCGGTCCGCGGTACGGGCCGTATTCGGCAAATACGCGGTTCATGATGCCGGTGCCGCGGGTGTCTGTACGGAATTCCGACAGATATCCGATAAGGCCGCGCGACGGTGCGGAAAAGACAATGCGCGTCTTGCCGACGCCGGACGGTTTCATTTCGGTGATTGTCGCCTTGCGCTTGGTCATCTTTTCAATAACGACACCGGAAAATTCGTCGTCAACGTCGATAACAACGTCCTCTATCGGTTCCAGTTTTTCGCCGTTCGGGCCGTCGTGCATTACAACGCGCGGACGGGATACCGACAGCTCAAAACCCTCGCGGCGCATGGTTTCAATTAAAATTCCCAGCTGCAATTCGCCGCGGCCCGATACTTCGAACGCCTCATTGTTTTCGCTTTGTGTAACCTTCAGCGCGATGTTTGTTTCCGCCTCTTTGAACAGGCGTTCGCCAATCATGCGCGACGTTAATTTTTTACCGGATTTGCCGGCCAGGGGCGACGTGTTTACAAAGAATGTCATGGTTAAAGTCGGCGGGTCAATCGGCAGGGCCGGAATCGGTTCGGTAACCTCTGGCGCGCACAGTGTGTCCGCCACGGTCGCCTTTGAGAAACCGGCAACGACGACAATGTCGCCGGCCGACGCGCTGTCGCGGGATACTTTTTCCACGCCGCGGTGTTCGATGATTTTTGTAATTTTGGCGTTTTCAATAAATTCGCCGGACATGGATATGGCCTTGACGCTTTGACCCACGCGGACGGTGCCGGATTCGATTTTTCCGGTCAGGATTCGGCCGACGTACGGGTCCGCCTCAAGCGTGGTGGCCAGCATGCGGAACGGTGCATCCAGCTGGCAACGCTGGCCGTTGCAGTCGGGTGCCGGCACATGGTCCACAATCAGTTGGAACAGCGGGGTTAAATCTTTGTGCTCGTCATTTAAATCGCGCACGGCCCATCCGTCACGGCCGACCGAATACAGATACGGGAAATCCAACTGGGCATCGTTTGCGCCCAGCTTGTCAAACAGGTCGAATGTTTCGGTCAAAACCTCGTCCGGGCGGGCGTCCGCACGGTCAACCTTGTTTATGCAAACAATCGGACGCAGGCCCAGTTTCAATGCCTTGGACAACACAAATTTTGTCTGGGGCAGGGGGCCTTCGGCACTGTCCACCAGCAATACTACGCCGTCAACCATTGATAAAATACGCTCAACCTCGCCGCCAAAGTCCGCGTGGCCGGGGGTGTCCACAATGTTTATCTTGTAATCGCGCCACTGAATGGATGTGGGCTTTGCGGAAATGGTGATGCCGCGTTCGCGTTCGATGTCGCCACTGTCCATTACGCGGTCTTCGACCTTTTCATTTTCGCGGAATGTGCCCGACTGTTTAAGCATGTTGTCAACCAGCGTTGTCTTGCCATGGTCAACGTGTGCAATGATTGCAATGTTGCGAATTTTCATGTATTTGACCTTTTTTATCGGGCATAGGGTATAACATAAATTCAAAATTTCAAGAAATAACCGATTTTTTATGGTAAAATATCAAAAATAAACAGGGAAGAGTCATGAATAAATTTTTAGTCTTTATGATGCTGGCGGTATCCGGGCCGGCTTTTGCCATGAACGAGACGGCGGATATGCTGCGCCGGTGCGAAGGGGTGAACATAAGCAATGCGGACAATTACATACTGCGATGCGTGCCGGATAAAAAGATAAAGAAAACGATTGAAAACGGCGCGGCACAGTTCTTTGCCGCGGACAACGACGGGGATGTCCGGGGCAGTTTCTTGGACCAAATTCCCGACAACGATGATTTCGTGTATGTGAACGTTATCAGAAATTCGCCGGATTCCCGCTATGCGGACCAGATTTGCTATCGCTTTGTAAAAGAAAAGGATGTGCGTCGCGACGGATATTATGCCGTTGAGGTCTGTGAATATGAACGCGCGGATTATTATTTGTAATAAATATTGACAATTTAAAATATTTGTCTATAATAATAGTGTGATAAATATAAAAATAGAGGGACTATTATGCAGATAAATGACAAAGAAATTATTGTTTTGGCAATCAAAAAAGGGCTGCATGCCTTTTATGAGCTGGCGTATATGAAGGCGTATCGCGGTTCTTGGTATAAACAGTTGCCGCGCTCGTTACAGTTGCAGGCGGGGCGTGCAATGTTTACATTGCGCGATATTGCGTCCGCGCCAGAAATGCATTTTTCGCGCGCGGCGACCGAGGCCGCATGGCGCGCCCGTGGCAAAGAATATGCCAAGAGTCATGGGTTGGCCGAAGAATGGTCTGCTTATTATATCGTACCGACAGCCGCCGACATGGTTTGCGAAAAGGTAGAGCCCGCGTTTTGGAATGATTGCCGCATGCGCGCGCGTCTGAACTTTTTCTGTGAAAAGGTGCAGGCTTGGTACTATAACTCTACATCGGAAAATCCGAGCCATCGCGTAGCCGCGTCGAAGGACGGCACGGATATTATCGCGATGTCGAAAAAAATCTGCGATGATTGCAGCATTGAAAAAGACGGTCGCGCGGTGCATTATATAAACAAATTCTTGGAAAGCCCAAGGGTTCAGCGATTGTTGGTGCCAGGTGCTGTGAAGCAGCGGTAATAAAAAATCCGGCAAACGCCGGATTTTTTATATTATAAAATGCCACTGTGATAACAGGTGCCGGATTCTGCAAAGGTAAAAACTCCTGTTTGATCTTTGTAAGATTCAAAGCTGTTTACATATATATTGCACCCTGTTAGCAGAAATAAATAATTGTCGCCGCGTGGAAATAACTGCTCGCCGTTTTCTGTGGTAAAGTCTGGTTCTGGGCATGTATAACACAGGTTGTCGATTGGTGATTTGTATGAATATCTGTCGCATTGTGAAGAGTCCCCGCCGCCGCTGCTGGTTTGGCTAATCCATCCGGATGATGTGCATGTATATACCGTTTTGCTCCCGTTAGAGGTTGTGGACACTGGGCTTTCGCCGATGCTGCTTGTGTGTGATGTGCTGAAGCAGCCCGCATAGCCCGACATACAGGTGGCGGTGGGGGTGCCGCCCGATTCACACCACCAGCATTCATCCTGGTCTTTGTATAAGCATGATTTTCCATCACTGCCGCCGATTTTTATGTTTTCAGCGGCAGCCGCACCAAGAATGAGTGTTGATAACAAAGGACCGTTTTCCTTAGGCATAATAGGGGGAATAAAAAAATGCATAAGTCTGGGATTTTTCATAAATTAAAAACCACCGTTTTTATCGGTGGTTTTTTTTAGGCATATGTTTATGCATTCATTTTAAATGTTTTGCGTATTGCGCGCAAGTGGTTTGTTCAGCAATTAATGCTGGCCGCCGATTTTTGTGCGGCCGCCCATAAGCGCCTGCAACTTTTTCGGGATGTTCACACTGCCGTCGGCATTCTGATGGTTTTCCAGAACAGGCACCAGTGCGCGGGGCAGGGCGATGCCCGTGTTGTTCAAGGTTGCGCAAAAGCGCACGTCGCCGGATGCGCCGCGGAAACGCGTGTTCGTGCGACGCGCCTGAAACTGGCCGATGGAGCTGCAGCTGCCCAGTTCGCGGTATGTGTTTTCAGACGGGAACCATGCCTCGACATCGTTCATTTTGACCTTGTTAAAGCCCATGTCGCCGGTGCAGTTTGCAATTACGCGGTACGGCAGTTCCAGGTCTTCCATAATCTCGCACAGATTGTTTAACAGATGCTCGTGCATTTCGTCCGATTGCTCCGGTGTGCAGTAAATGTACTGTTCCACCTTGTTGAACTGATGAAAACGGACCAGGCCGCGCGTGTCGCGACCGGCGGCGCCGGCCTCTTTGCGAAAGCACGGCGAGAAGCCCGCGTACTTAATCGGCAGTTCTTTTTCCGTTAATATTTCACCGCTGTGCAGCGAGTTCAAAATTATTTCCGCCGTTCCGGCCAGGCATCGGTCGGTGCCGGTCAGCATGAATACGTCGTCGTTCATGACCGACATGTCCGCACCCATAAAGTGGCCCGCGTTGAATATTGTTTGCGGCTTGGTAATGGACGGGCATTCGACAAAGCGAAAGCCTTTCTGAATCAGTTTTTGTATCACGTATGTTTCAATCGCCAGCTGTAATTCAGCCGCCTCGCCCATAAGGGCGTATGTGCGCGTGCCGCAGATGCCTGCGATTTTTTCCGGCGCCCACCAGTTGTTCATGTCCAGCAAATCCCACTGGGCGCGCGGGGTAAAGTCAAACTTGCGCGGCGTGCCGACGCGGCGTACCTCTACGTTTTCCGTGTCGTCACGGCCGACGGGGGCGCCGGGCGCCGGAATCTGCGGAACGCGGTGCATTAAATCGGTAAGCAATGTCTCTTTTTCCGCCAGTTCGGCCAGCTCGGCCGCTATTTCCTCGCCTATCTTTTTAGAGGCGGCAATCAGCGGCGCCTTGTCGGCGGCGGTGGGAATTTCGCGTGTAATTTTGTTCTTTTCCGCGGTTTTGGTCTGCGTCAATGTTTTTAATTCGCGCACGCGCGCGTCCAGCGCCAGGATTTCGTCGGTATGATCCTCAAACCCCTTGACCCGGCATGCGTTTTTCACCATGTCCGGATTTTCGCGTATGAATCTTATATCCAGCATTTTTATTCCTCTTTTGCATCGTATCATAGTATCAAGGGCGCGCGTTCGCAATTATAAAATGCATTTGCAGAGGGGCTTTTCGTATGTTATGCTTTGCCCGACAAAGACAAGAAACAGAAAGGAAATACATTATGAACGAAATTGTCATGCATGACGTGATTATACTGGGCTCGGGGCCTGCGGGATTGACGGCGGCGCTGTATTGTGCGCGCGGCGGCAAGAAAACCCTGGTTCTGGGCGGTGATACGCTGGGCGGCCAGACGGCCGGTATTGCGAAACTGGAAAATTATCCCGGCTGGGCCGGCAGCGGCGCCGAACTGTCCGAATTTATGAAAAAACAGGCCGAGACTTTCGGGGCCGAGGTTGTGTTCACATCCGCCAAAACCATATCCGGTGACGCGGAAAGCGGTTTTAACGTTCTGTGCGACAACGGCATGCGTTATGCCGGGCGTACGGTTATCATCGCAACCGGGGCCAGCCCGCGTCGTCTGCAGATAGATGGGGCGCGTGAATTCATGGGCAAGGGCGTGTCGTACTGTGCGACGTGCGACGGATTCTTTTATCATGAAAAAGACGTCATTGTCATGGGCGGCGGAAACAGTGCGCTGAACGATGCGCTGTATCTGGCTGACATTGCGAAAAACGTAAAGATTGTGTACCGCAAGGGCGCATTTACCCGTGCCGAGGCCATTTTGCGCCAGCGCGTTGCAGAGCGTGAAAATATAGAATGTCTGTTCAATACGGACCTGGTAAAGATTGCCGCCGCGCCGGACGACCGTTTGGTTGTAACCACCACCGACGGGGGCGAAATTGTGACGGACGGGCTGTTTGTCGCCATCGGGCATGAGGCGAACACCGATTACTTGACCGAAGACGTGGCGCGCGACAATATGGGACGCTTGGCGCCGGAAAGTCTGCCGGCCGGAATGTTTGTTGCGGGCGACGTTTATTCGGGGTTAAAGATGCAGATTGCGACCGCCGTCGGTACGGGGTGCAGTGCGGGTATGGACGCGATTGCGTATCTGAATTCACGCAGCTGATAAAAATCCCCGCGGGTTGCGGGGATTTTTTTATTTCTTGCCGAAATATTTTTTCAGCGTTTCGTACGCCGCCGTTATTTTTGCAAACTCCGCGGCGGCGTTGTCTATGCCGCGGGCGGTGTCGGGGTGGTATTTTTTCGCCAGTGCGCGGTACTTCACACCCACGTCGCGCCAGGTGGCCGTCGGTGCCAGCGAAAGCGTTTTCAGTGCCGCCGTCATGGGCCCGGGCGTTTTTGACGGGGCCGGGCGGTGGTCAAATTCACTGCGCCCGTTGATAAAGTCGTTTATGAATTTTACGTAATCCGCCGCATCGGCGTTGGCGTCGTTTTTGTCACGCAACGGGGCGCCGAACGTCTGGCGCTCCCAGTCGTCCTCTATCTCGTCCGCGGTCATATTTGCGTAAAAGTTCCAGTTCTTGTTGTATTCCGCCGCGTGTTCCTGGCAAAAGAACCAGTATTCCTTTAAATCGCGGGATTTGGGCGCGCGGCATGTGCCCGCCTTAGTACATCCGGCGTGGTCGCATTTTTTTATCATTTCTACCCCTCTGATTTTTGGTGCCCCAGCGGGTGACAGTTTCGCACCGTGTCAACCAACCGGTCCGGCATTACGTGTGTATATATTTGCGTGGTCGATATATCCTCGTGCCCCAGCATTGTCTGAATCGCGCGCAGATTCGCGCCGCCCGCCAGCAGGTGCGACGCAAAAGAGTGGCGCAGGACATGCGGGCTGACGCGGTTCGGGTCGATGCCGGAGAGCACCGCGCATTTTTTCAAAATCTTAAAAAATCCGTCACGGGTTATATGGCCCGATTTTCCGTTTGACGGGAAAACGTACTTTGAATCCGCGTCGCCGCGCACCTGCAGCCATTTTGTTAATGCCGCCTCGGCCCCGGCGTGCATGGGAACGATGCGCTCTTTGGCGCCCTTGCCGTGAATTAACAGGCGCCCCGGCAAAACGGCCGTTGTCGGCAGCGTGCACAATTCCGACACGCGCAGTCCGGATGCATACAGCAGCTCTATCATCGCGCGCAGACGCGTTGCGTTCCGCGTGTCGCCGGCGGACGATATAATTAAGTCTATTTCCTGCATCGTGAGTAATTTCGGCAACAATTTTTCGCGCTTTGGCAGTTCCAGGCCGGCCGCCGGGTTTTTTGTTATTATTTTCTCCAGCATCAAAAATTTATAGAACCCGCGCAGTGCGCTGGCGTGGCGCGCGATGGACGACGCCTTGTCCGGCAGTGCGGCCAGATATGCGGCCAGGTCGTCCGCAGTCGCCGCCAGCAGGCCGCCCGGCAATGCACCGTCCGCCGCGCGCAGGTCCGATGCGTACGAGTCCAGCGTATTTTTTGCCCGCCCGCGTTCCGCGGCCAGCGCCTCTAAAAACAAATCGATGTAATTCATGGATACAGGACGATTTCCGTGACGTTTTGTGCCGGCGGGAACGATATTATCATAAGCGCAACCAACAGGATGACAATTCCCGCGATGATAATTCTGTTGCGTATTTTATTGTTTTTCTTTTTCTTTAACGGCATTGTGCGTCCCCACGTTGTTTTATATTGTATCAAAGCTGGCGATGAATGCGCCGGCGGCCGCAATGATAATCAGCGGCGGCGCCACAACCGCCAGCAACGGCGGCAATGCGCCGGTCGAGCCCAGCGCGCTGAACATGTTCAACATAAAGTACAGCGCAAAGCAGGTAATTATGCCCATGCCGAATTTCACGCTGAACGAATAGTTGCGGCGCTGCTTGGTCTGGGAAAATGCCACGCCAAGCGAGGCCATCGCAATCATTGTCAACGGCAGAAACAGCAGCGTCCAGAACTGAATCAGATGACCGCGCACGGGCAGGCCGATGTCGTTCATTTTTTCAATAAAGCGCGGCAGCTGCCAGAATGAAATCTGGTCGGGCTGCATGTATCGGTCAAGAACGTTTTGCGGGTTTAACAGACTGGGGCTGTGCCAATCGGCGCGGCGCATGCGCGCGGCGGCGTCCCAAATCTGGGCGTTTGCCGCGGAAAGCCCTTCGTCCGACAATGTGATGGTGTCGGCGATTACGCGCTCGGTTATTTTAAAGTTCGTGTTCTGGACGTACAGCACCGCGTTTTCAAACGACAGTACGCCCGGCGCCGCATGCATGTTTTGGGCCTTCATCGTGATAAAGCCCGCCGGCGACGATTCACGCAGCCATATTGCGTCGTCCACCAATTTTAGCTGGTCCGCGGAAATGTTCTTGGTGCTAAGCCGGACGGAATACGGATTTATGACCGTCGTTGCAAACACGCCAATCAGTGCGGCGCCAATCAGCAGAGGGCGCGCCGCCTGGTACGGGGACAGGCCCGCACTGGACACAATGATGCTTTCGCTGGACTTGGTAAGATTGTATGAGGCCAACAGTGTGCCCATGAACACCGCCATCGGCAAGAACAGCGGCACGTATTCGAGCAGGCGCAGCCATGCATCGGCCAGCGTTTCGGCCACCGTCGGGTTGGCGGGCAGGCGTTCTACAAACGTGACGGCCAGAATTATCCCGCACACGACCAGCATTACCAGGCCGACGCCTGAAAAAAAGCGCCGCATTAAAAATCGGTTTAAAATATTGAACTTAAACATTGCTTTTAAGTATATATCCTTGAAATGATAATTGCAAAATTAAAATGAAAGCTTATAATTGCCGGTAAAATACAGGAAAGATAAAATGGAAAAGAAACCGATTTCACGCGCCGGGTTTGACGCGTTGCTTAAAGAATTAAAAGATTTAAAGGAAGTTCAGCGACCCGAGATTTTAAAAACGGTGCAGTGGGCGCGCTCTTTGGGCGATTTGTCCGAAAACGCGGACTACAGCGCGGCCAAGGAAAAGCAGCGCCAGATTGACAAGCGCATCCAGTTCATAGAGGGCGTTGTCGGAAACGCCAATGTTATTGATGTTGAAAGCCTGTCGGGCGACCGCGTCGTGTTCGGCGCCAAGGTTGTCGCCGAGGACGACGACGGCAACCGCATGCAGTGCCGAATTCTGTCGGATATAGAGGCCGACGGGCGTAGCGTGATTTCATGCACGTCGCCGGTTGGGCGCGCGCTGATTGGGCGGTGCGTCGGCGACACGTGCGTGGTGCGCTTGCCGGGCGGTGAAAAGGAATACGAAATTTTGTCTGTCACATTCAAGGATTGATCCCGCATGTCCGTACGCGTTTTGCCAGACTTTTTAATCAACCAGATTGCCGCAGGCGAGGTGGTTGAACGCCCCGCATCCGTGGTAAAGGAGCTGGTGGAAAATGCGCTGGACGCGGGTGCGGACCAGATTGTCGTCGATGTGGCGGACGGCGGCCGCACGCTGATATCGGTTGTGGACAACGGCGGCGGAATGAGTGCCGACGATTTACGCATTGCGATTACGCGCCACGCAACGTCAAAGCTGCCTGATGACGATTTATTAAATATTAACTTTATGGGATTTCGCGGCGAGGCGCTGCCGTCAATTGCGTCCGTTGCGGACATGACAATCGACACGTATCGCGCCGGTGGCGAGAACGGCTGGCAGATTGACGCCACCACGGGCGAGGTTCGTCCCAGCGCCTGGGACGCGGGAACGCGCGTTCGTGTGCGCAACCTGTTCGGCAAGACGCCGGCGCGTTTAAAGTTTCTGCGTGCGGACCGTGCGGAGATGGCCGGTGTTTTAGAGATTATAAAACGCCTGGCGATGGCGCGTCCGGATGTCGGATTTGTGCTGAACGACAAATGGCATTTTACGAAAAATCAGGATTTGGAAGAGCGTATTGCGGCCGTCATGGGCGACGATGTGCGCGGGAATCTGCTGCGCGTCGATGCGGCGTCCGCGTCCGACGCGTCAATGCGCCTGACGGGGTTTATTTCCCGGCCGACGCTGCGGCGTGCGTCAAGCGTGGACCAGTATCTGTTTGTGAACGGCCGGCCGGTCAAGGACAAGGTTCTGGTCGGGGCGTTGCGCGCCGCGTATATGGACGTGATGCATGCGCGTGAATTTCCGTTGTGCGCGCTGTATCTGACGCTGAATCCGCGCAATGTGGACGTGAATGTTTCGCCCGCCAAGACAGAGGTACATTTCTTAGAGCCCGCGCACGTTCGAGCGTTCATAATAAAATCGTTACGCACCGCGCTGGCCGAGACGATGAGCGAGATTGCATCGCGCGCAAGCGCGCCGGCATATTCGGCGCCGACACAGCAAAGTTTGTCGCCCCGCATGGATTTTCATTTGACGCCGTTTATATCTCCGGCGCCCACGGCGTCAATGCGCGTATGCGCGCCAGAGGTGCGCTCGGAAAATTTCGGACCGTTTGCGGGTGCGGTTTCGCGTACAGCGGCCCCGGCCGTGGCGACGCCCGCGGCATGTGCGGAAAAAGACGTGGCGGCGGATGCGGGTGTTTTTGACGAGATGCCGCTGGGGCGTGCAATCGGGCAATTTGGGAACAAATACATAATTGCGGCGCGCGGCGACGATTTTATCATCGTGGACCAGCATGCGGCGCATGAACGCATAACGTATGAACGGCTGCGCATGCATGCGGTAAAGGTGCAGCCGTTGTTGACGCCGATTGTTGTGACGCTGCGCGCCGAAGACGTCGATGCGATAACGGGCGTTGCCGACGAATTGGCGGCGTGCGGCTTGACGCTGGACGCGTTTGGCGAGGATGCGGTCGCGATATCGGCCAAGCCCGCCGACTGGGACCTGAACTGGCGCGAGGTTTTGCACGCCGTCGCGGACGAGGTGCGCGCCAACGGCGCGTCGGCGCAGCTGCATGAAAGGCTGCATTTAAAGCTGGCGAACTTTGCGTGCCATCACAGCGTGCGCGCGGGCCAGCGCCTGGATATTGACAGCATGAACGCACTGTTGCGCGACATAGAACGCACCCAGCGCGCAGGCCAGTGCAACCACGGCCGACCCGTGTACAAGATTATTCCGATGCATGAAATCGACGGCTGGTTTGAACGCGCCTGAAAATCAACTATTTCCTTTACATATGTAGCTTTTTTTTCTATTCTGAGCCTATAAAAGACAAGGAGAATTCAAATGGAAGCTGTTGAAAATGTTGCCGTTGTTGCAGACACGGCGGCGTCCGCGCCCAAAAACGACATATGGGGTTTGTTAATTTACCTGTTGGTTGTATTTGGGATAATCTATCTGTTCATGGTTCGCCCCCAGCGCAAGCGCATGGCGGAATATAAAAAGATGCTGGACGCGATAAATGTCGGCAACCGCGTAATGGCGGCCGGCATTTACGGCACTGTAAAGAAAGTGGGCGAAAAAACACTGGAAATAGAAATTGCCAAAGGCGTCGTGGTAGAGGTTAACAAGAATGCCGTCGCCACGGTTGAATAATGGGTTGTTGCACAAAGGGATAAGGTTATGTTTAAAAAACTGGCAATAATATTCGTTGCGGTGTTCTGTGTTTTGCTGGCCGTGCCGACAATGGCGCCGAGCGCGGCGAAATATTTCCCGTCCTGGATACGTCCGATTCCGCTGGGGTTGGATTTGAAGGGCGGGGCGCAGCTGTTGTTGGAGGTGGACACCGCCACCATGATGCGCGAAAAATCCGCACAGTTGTACGAAGAAACGCGCAGCGTTCTGATTGACCGCGACAAGGGTGTCGTGCGTTTTTCAAACCTGCGCAACAACGACGGTGTCGTGTCGTTCGTCGTGCGTGACGATGCGGACGTGTCGCGCGCAAAGGGGCGCTTGAAAAGTGCGCTGGGCGGGACGGTTGATATCTCGTCTTCGGGAAAGACGATAACTCTGTCGTATTCGGACAAGCAAAAGGAAGAAATGGTTTCCGATGCATTGACGCGTAGTATTGAAATCGTGCGCCGTCGTATTGATGCGCTGGGGACAAAGGAACCCTCCATTCAGACACAGGGCGGGAAATATATCCTGATTCAGCTGCCCGGTGTCGATAATCCGGAACATATAAAGGAACTTATCGGTCAGACGGCCAAGATGACATTCCATTTGGTTAATGAAAATGTCCCGGCCGAGCAGGTTGCGGCCGGCCGCGCGCCGGCGGGAACGGAATTCCTGCCGTATATGGACGCGCCGGAGCAAAAGGTTGCCGTATACAGCCGTGTAGAGGTGTCGGGTGAATCACTGAAAGATTCCCAGGCCGATTTCGACCAGAACAACATGCCGGTCGTATCCACGGTGTTTGATGCGACGGGTGCGCGCCGTTTTGCAAAATTGACGACGGAACACGTCGGCGAACGCTTTGCGATTGTATTGGACGGCAAGGTTTTGTCGGCGCCCGTTATCCGTGAACCGATTCCGGGCGGCCGCGGCCAGATATCCGGCGGATTCACCCTGCAGGGGGCAAAGGATTTGGCCGTACTGCTGCGCAGCGGCGCGTTGCCGGCACCGTTGTCGGTTATCGAGGAACGCACGGTCGGCGCGGGCCTGGGGGCGGACACAATCGCCCAGGGTAAAATCGGCTCCGCGGTCGGCGTGCTGTTCGTGCTGATATTCATGATATTCTTTTACCGCGGATTCGGCGTTATCGCGGACATCGTTCTGCTGGTGAATCTGGCGATGATTATCGGCATATCGGCGCTGTTTGGGGCGACGCTGACGCTGCCGGGAATTGCGGGTATCGTGCTGACGCTGGGGATGGCGGTTGACGCTAACATTCTGCCGTTTGAAAGAATCCGCGACGAAGTGCGTGCGGGCGTGCCGTCGCTGCGTGCGGTTGACGTCGGATTCCATCGTTCCATGAAGACGGTACTGGACGGTAATTTGACCAATCTTATCTGCAGTCTTATTTTGTTCCAGTTCGGCGCGGGCCCAATTCGCGGCTTTGCGGTGACGCTGTCAATCGGTGTTATCACGACGCTGTTCACGTGCCTGGCACTGTCAAAGGTTCTGATTGACTGGTACATGAACGGCAAGAACAAAAAAATCGGATTTATCAAATAAGGTTGCAAAAAAGGATAATGTTATGAAACTGCACTTTATGAAATATCGCAAATTGTCGTACTGGGTTTCCGGTATCCTGGTTGCAATTTCCATTTTGTCGCTGGCGACGCGCGGATTGAATTACGGCATTGACTTTGCCGGCGGCATATCGATGGAGGTGACACCGGTCGCCGCGGATTATACAATCGACAAGATGCGCAGCGACCTGTCCGCGTTCAGCCCGGAGCTGCAGTCTGTTGACGGCGGGTCGATACTGTTGCGCGTGGGCCTGCCAAAGGGCGCGACCGACGCCCAGCAGAATGCGCGCGTGCGTGAAATCAAAGACATTCTGGGCAACAAGGTTCAATATTCCCAGGTTCAGATTGTCGGACCAAAAATCGGCGGCGAGCTGGTTCGCGGCGGAATCCTGGCGATTCTGGTGTCGTTTGTATTGATGAGCGTTTATATCTGGATTCGTTATCGCGGCGGATATGCGGTCGGCTCGTTCGTGTCGCTGGTGCTGGACTTTGTGCTGATGTTCGGATTCTTTTCCGTTGCGGGTCTGGAATTTAACCAGACGTCCATCGCCGTTATCTTGATGGGTATCGGATATTCAATCAACGACAAGGTTGTGAACTATGACCGTATTGATGAAAATATCAAAAAGTACCACAAGATGCCGATGACGGATTTGATTGACCTGTCGATAAATGAAATGATGCATCGTACGGTTATGACCAGTCTGTCCACCATTTTGGCAATGGTCGGGCTGTACTTCTTTGGCGGATTGATGCTGAAAGATTTCGCCGTTGCGATGACGTTCGCAATCGTTATGGGAACGCTGACCAGTATCTATATTTCCAACGTGATTTTGTATCACTTTAACCTGCGCGAGACAAAGTATTAAACACTGCGCTGTGGGCACCGATGGGGGGAATGGGCATGAGATTGATAAAGTTATTCTTATTGATATGCATCATTGCGGCGGTGCCCGCGCACGCGGACAGTCTGTTCTTTGAAGACGAGCCTGTTCAGCAGGGACTGCGTGTCGCCGATGTGTCGGCGACATTTGCCGATATTTACCAGAAACTGGACGGTGTGAAATGGGGCGGGAAAAGCCTGAACGTCGCGATTGAAAGCATCGAGCGCCTGAATAAAAACGCGCATATCGCCGCCACGGACAACCGTGTCGTTTTGGTGTGGGGCGACGATATAATCGCAAATTATCCGCGCCCGGCGGCCGGTGACTGGAACGGATTCGGCGAAATTACGACGGCGCTGGTGTTAAAGATGCGCGAACGCGACCCGGACCTGCGCCGCCAGACGGTAAGCGAGCTGTATGAAACGGTTGTCGGCGCGCTGATGGAGGGCGTCGATGAAAACGGACGCTATGTCTATTCGCGCGCGGCCGAGATTGCGGAAGACGGCCGCCTGCTGACCAGCGCGGGATTGATCGGCCAGCGGGACGAGCGCGGCAATTTTCGTGTGACGGGCGTGTACAAGGCGTCTTCGGCCGATGCGGCCAGCGTGCGCGCGGGGGATTTGATTTCAGAGATTAACGGCCGTGCGGTGCGCGACATGACCGACGCCGATTTAGAGGCCGTGATTTCCGGTTTTAATTCGGGAACCGCAAAGATAACGTTGTTGACGCCGGGCGGCACGCGCCGCGTCGTGCTGCGCCGTGCGACGGTTGTTCTGGCCGATGCCGATGTCGTTCATCGCAGCGGGGCCGGTGCGGACGGCGGAATATTGGAAATTGTCGTACACCGCGTATCCGACGGCGCGGTTGCAATTGTGAACGAGGCGCTGGCAAAATATCCGGATGTTTCGGGAATTGTTTTGGATTTGCGTGCGGCGACCGGCGACGATGAACGCGCGGCGGCCAAACTGGCCGGGTTGTTCACGGGGGCGGCCCCGGTTATGAGAATTGTTGAAACCGCCCGCGACGAGGTGGAGGTTATTCCCGGCGGTGCGGCGGTGACACAGGCGCCCGTTGTCGTTCTGATATCGGACCAGACGCGCGGCACGGCCGAGGCGATTGCCGGGGCCTTTTATGAAAATTCACGCGGCGTTTTGGTTGGAACGCCGACGCGTGGTGCGGCGCGAATTGCGACGGTTATTGATTTGGCGGACGGCGGCGCGCTGGAGCTGCTGAACAAGTCCATAAAGACGGGGGCAGGGCGTGCAATTGACGGACGCGGTGTTTTCCCGATTGTCTGTCTGTCCAATATTCGCAGTGCCGCGCAGCAAAACGCGTTTTTCTTAAATGTATTAAACGGTGATTTTAAAGCGTCCGACTTTAATACCAAGACCGATGTTCCGGTCGAGGATATCAGACGCGGCTGTCCGGTAATTACCAGCGGCGTGGACGAGGATTCTTTGGCGGCGGCCGTTGCGGTAAAGATTTTGACGGACGGTAAGGTGTACAATCGTCTGATGGATAAATAACTTTAATACGGGGCGGATATGTTTTTGACAACAGACAATAAAATGAAATGGCGATTGCTGGGGGCGGGCGCGGCGGTAACGGCGGCGCTGGTGCTGGCGGGTGTGTTTTGGTTTGATGCGCCTGTTCTGTTGATGATGCGCGAATTGGATTGCCGGTTCTGGCGTATTTTAAGCGCCGTTTTTGACGATAAGGTGTGGGCGGTGGCCTTTGTCGCCGCGGTACTGGGGTTTTATATTAAAAAATCACTGATATCAAAGCCTAAAATCAGAAATGATAGAAATCAGTTAAGCGTAAAGGCTTTTGTGGTCGATTTTTGGCAAAAAACAAGACACAGCAACGTGTTTTTGATATTTTGCTCCATCTTTGCGGCGGGGCTGGCGGTGCAGGTTTTAAAGGTGGTTATCGGCCGCGCCCGTCCGATACTGTTTGAGGCGCTGGAGTTCACGGGATTTTATCCGCCGTCCTTTGACTGGGTATTTAATTCCATGCCGTCGGGGCATACTGCGATTTCGTTTGCGGCACTGGTAATGATTGGAATGCTGGCGCCGCGTATAAAGCCGCTGACATGGACGCTGGCCGTATTTGTCGGGGTGGCGCGCGTATGTGTCGGCGCGCATTGGCCGACGGACGTTATTTTTGGCGCTTTTATCGGAATGGTGTCGGCCGATTTGGTGAAATGGTGGCTGATGCGTATCAAATAATGCGGCGATTTATTCTTAAATTGCACGCTTTTTTGTGATACAATGCGTCTTATGGATACTCAATCAAAATTTTTGCCGGACAGTGTTGCCGGCGCACTTAAAAGTCTGGTGTTTCGCGGTGCGGGCGCGGTGCTGATGGTTGTCGGTATTTGGTTAACGGCGGCGCTGATTTTTCATGATCCGTATCTGGATGGATTTGCCGCGGCCGGAACACTGGGGCGCCAGGGGATTATGGGCAATATTGTCGGGGCGGTGCGTTATTTAATCGGCTTTGTGCCGGCGATGTTTGTTTTTTTATGCATGGCGCGGCGCGGGCTGGTCATGCTGGCGGGATGGCGTGACGACAATGCGCCCGAATATAATTTTATGCGCGGATTTATTGCGGTGGCCGCCGGTGCCGCCGGTTTCGGCATGATTATGCCGGGGGCGACGTTCGGGGGCTTGGCCGGTGCGGTGGCCGCGGCGGATATGACGGCGCTGGTTGGCGGATTTGCCGCGTTGGTCGGAATGGCACTGGTCGGCGTGTTTTTTGTTTTGGGCGGCGTGGTATTGCATGTGAAATGGGCGCATGTTCGCGCGTTGCTTTCGTTTGTGTGGCGTGCGGTACGCTGGGTTCTGTCGGTGTTCCATTTGACGCGTCCGGTTGTCGCGGTGGCATCGGATGATGTGGCACCGGATGAGGAGGCGGAGCCGGAAGAGGATGAAGAAGAGGCGGCCGCGCCCGCCGCGGCGGCGGCACGCCGACCGCGCACCCGGGCGATAAAGCGTCGTGCGGTGGCGCCGCGCGATGCCGCGGGGCCGGCGGAATATGAATTGCCGCCGCCGGAATTATTAGAGGCGTCAAATTTCAGCAAGACCGGTGTGACCGCGGAATTAAAGCGCGTGGCGGTGTCGCTGGAGGATCATTTTGAAGAATTCGGCGTATATGGCAAGGTTGTCGGTATCAAGCCCGGGCCGATTGTGACGCTGTTTGAATTTGAACCGGACACCGGCGTGCGTATCGCAAAGATTACGGAAACCGTAAAGGACATGACGCGCGCGATGGCGACGGAAAGCATGCGTATTGCGCATATTCCGGGCACGCCATATCTGGGCGTGGAAATGGTGAATTTAAACCGCCAGACGGTGCGTTATCGCGAGATTATCGCGGATTCCGCGTTTGTTGAATCCAAGTACAAGATTCCGTTGGCGCTGGGTGTGAATATCGGCGGCAAGCCCATGTATTACGACTTGGCGAAAATGCCGCACATGCTGGTTGCGGGGCGTACGGGTTCCGGTAAGTCCGTGTTTATTCAGTCTTTGATTACGTCCATTGTTTATCACTTTACGCCCGACAAGTGCAAGTTGATGATTATTGACCCAAAGGGTGTTGACTTTGGATTCTGGGACGATGTTCCGCATCTGATTACGCCGATTGTAAAGCTGGACCCCGGGGCGGCCGTGAATGCATTGAAATGGGCCGTCCGCGAGATGGAAGAGCGTTATAAACAGATGCAGGTTCTGGATGCGCGCAATGTCGAAAGCTATAACGAAATGGCGGCGAAAAAGCGCGCGTCGGGCGAAAAGATGACGCGCCAGGTCGCCGTCGGAACCGACGAGGAGACGGGCGAGCTGCTGTTCGAGACCCAGGAAATAGATTTGTCCGATTTGCCGTACATTGTCATTATCATAGACGAGGTTGCGGATTTGATGAGTCTGGCGCGCAAAGAGGTGGAGGCGTGCGTGCAGCGTATCGCGCAAAAGGCGCGTGCGGCCGGAATACACTTAATCATGGCGACCCAGCGTCCGGACGCGACAACGATTACGGGCGTTATCAAGGCCAATTTCCCGACGCGTGTTTCGTTCCAGGCGCGCAGCAATATTGACTCGCGTACGACATTGGGCGAGGGCGGGGCCGAGAACCTGCTGGCGATGGGCGACATGCTGTTCAGCGAGGCGGGACGCGTTCCCGTCCGCATACACGGCGCGTATATATCCGACGCCGAATTGAATGCGGTTGGCGATTTCCTGCGCGCGCAGGGTGCGCCGGAATACGCGGCCGGTGTTACCGACGGCGACGACGTCGCGGATACGGCCGCCGCGCCGGCATCGACGCCCGCGGCACAGACAAAGGGTGAAAAGGACGCAGACCTGTACACACAGGCAAAGGAAATTGTTCTGCGTGATAAAAAGCCGACTATTTCGTATCTGCAACGACGCCTGCAAATCGGGTACAACAAGGCGGCGACGTTTATAGAGCGCATGGAGGAAGAGGGTGTTGTCAGTGCGCCTGACGCCAACAACAAACGTCATATTTTATAGTTTTTTCCAGTTTGTAATTGAATCCGATAAAGCTTTGTGTAATAATTATCCTGTCGGCGAGGGTTTCGCCGATGGGGTGTCAGAACCTCTGCCATAGCGTCTGGATAAAATTTTATGGCGCGCAATGCGCCCGTTTTTATATTCGGACGAAAAACAAACTCCTGAACCGCGGGTCAGGAGGGTTGCGAATATATTGAATAAGCACACAATTCTATGGATTGTTCTGAACCTCCTGACCACTCAAATTTTGGGTGGTTTTTCATTTCGAAAAACAACAGGAGAAGAACGAATGAAATTCAATATTTTAACATTTGGTTTTGCCATAATGTTGCTTGTGTCGTCGGCATATGCGGACGAGTTTATTCTGGGGCAGGATGATTATGGCGGAATGGACATCGCCATCGGGCAGCAATGCTCGTCAGGGGGCAAAATCCTTATAAAATGTGAATGTGCATCTCCAAATATAGGCGTAAGTGCCCTGTGTTCTACGAAGGAGTTTGTTCCGGATGGCGGGTGCAAGCTGGCGGGGGGCGAGCACATCAATGCCAATTATTATTGTGTTGATGCGGAATATGACACCGCGTGCATGTTATGTAAGTGCAATAATGGTCAAACGTCAACGGCGTGGGGCTCTGTCGGCAGTAATCGGGTGTCGCGTACAAAGTATACAACAACTGTAAGTGGATATCGCTGTAGTTCCGTGTCAAGTACCGAATACGGGTGTGCGGCGGGGTATTATCAATCCGGCGGCAGCGGTGCGACAATGACGTGCGCACGTTGTCCGTCGTCGGGTGGTGTTTATGGCACAAATAATATCGGCACGACGGATATAACGACATGCTGCATTCCGGCAAATTCGTCAATGAAGGATTCGGGGGGCACATACACTTTTACGGGAGGGTGCTGTTATAAAAAATAAAAAAACATACCGGTGTTTGCCGGTATTTTTATGCTTTTTTATCGATTCGAATTATGGTATAATTTGTACCAAAAGGAGAACTTTTATTATGAAAAAGCAGATGTCTTTGTTTGTTTGGGCGGCGGCTGTTTTCGGCATGTCGCCTGTGTGGGCCGCAACCAACAGCGGCATGCGTGCGGCGTCCAGTGCGGATCTGTCGGGCGGCCCGGCCGTGCGTGCGCGTGAAAATGTAAATTATGAAAAGTATCAGACGCGCAGCACGACAACCACGTATCAGTCGCGTGACGCGGGTGATCTGTATTACACCCAGCCCGCCAGCCGCAGCGCCCTGTACAAACAGTATGACAGCAACACGCGCAGCGGCACAGCGGCGACGACAACAACACGCAACGTTCGCACGACGCGCGCGGAAACGGTGCGCAGCACGCTGAAACGCAAATATTACCTGGCGCATCCGTTCTTTCAGCCGCTGAAGGGTAAGTTCGGTTCGGTTACGGATTTGTCTTATAACATGAATTCGTATGACATGGCGCTGACCCCGGCCGAGGGGATGACGATTTCCGACACCAAGGCAAAGTGGGACATGAAGGGTTTCTCTATCAAAGAAGACTTCAGCTATGGTATTACGGACCGTTTGGCGGTGTTGATAATGGGGCAGTATGATTCATACAAGTACAAGTTCGACTGGTCCACGGCGCCCGACGACAAGATGGACGACGATGGTCTGAATTTGTATGGTGCCGGTGTTCAGTGGCGCTTTGTCGACAATGAAAAATGGATTGGAACCCTGTCCGGTTATTATCAGCACCAGAAAGACATTTCCAACAATTACGTTTTGGATTTAAAGGGCGGATACAAGGTTGCGCGTTCCACAATATATGCGCTGGCGCGCGGATGGTATGTTGACTTTGACGGCAATTCTTATGGAAACGGCATCGAGGGTACGACGGCCGAAGGAAACAAGGCGGCGATATTCATCGCGTATGACACCGATGCCGACAATGCGTTCTATATGGAGGGGGGGCTCGGCGTGTTCAGTGTTCTGGACGAAGACTGGACCCTGAATCTGGAAGCGGTGTTTGGCGACTATGACTGGCACAACCAGGCGTCGATTAAGGGCGCAATCGGCTGGCAGCCGAACGACTGGGTTGCGTTGAACCTGTATGCCAAGACGGCGTTTTACGACAGTGCTGACGACAAAAGCCTGGGCTACTGGTCGTATGGCGCGACGGGGCCGGACGGGGAGTTTATTAACGGATGGGTAAAGCATGGTGATGCAAAGCTGTCCGATTACAAGGAAACGACGGTCGGTCTGCAGGCTATATTCCAGTTCTAATCAATATGGCGCGCACCCCGGAATTTTCTTCCGGGGTGCCTTTGCATAGAAAGAATTCAAGGAGAGATGCAAAATGTTGTTTAAAAAGATTATGGCGGTGGTTTGTGCGGCGATGCTGGTCGTGCCGGCGGCGCGTGCGGCGGATTATGACACGTCCGACCCGTTGTACATGAACGGCAGAAGTGAAATTCTGTCAACGTCAAACATTGCATATTACGACAGTGTTCTGCGCATTGGCCAGGCGCTGTCCTATGGTTTTACAGAGCGCTTTAACGCCGGCATCAGTTTGCATTACCAGAATGATTTTGACGGTGACGAGGACGGTTTCTCCAGCTTTGACTTAGGCGGAAAATATCGTCTGATGACCGCGGCTGACAATAATGCCAATATCATATCGGACGTGCTGTTCGGGTTTAAGTTCGGCGGCTCGTCCCATGTGCGCACGCCGTGGTTTGCGGATTCGACGTATTATGCGGGACTGCGCTTTGGACGCGAGTATGCGACAATGACGCTGGCCGGGACGGTAAAGTCCAGCTGGATTTTCGACGACGACCGCGGAATGTCGTACATAGACTTTATCCCGGAGGTATATTTTCGTCTGCGCGGCGCATGGCGGCTGGGGCTTGGGGCGGATATTCGCAAATCCACCAATACGGATTTCGACCAGGAATGGCTGAATGCAAAGCTGGTGCGGCAGTACGGACGCACGCAATATATCGGTCATATTGATTACGAGTTTGAGGATAGTGAAGTGCAGGTGGGGGCAAAGCTGAACATATTGTTTTAATCTTGCGTGGTGCGCCGTATTTTAATCTTTTTTGGCGCGCCCGCTTGTGGTATAATCAATATATAATAATGAAGAAAATCGTTACGTGGATTTTTGCTTTTGCTTTTACGGCGCCGGCCGCCATGGCCGATACGCCCGTTATTTCACGTGCCATTCCGTCATCGGCTGCATCCGTTGATAACAGTGCGACGCGCGATAATTCAACCGTGTCGTCCGCGCGTACGACCGTGCGTCGCGATACGGCTCAAAAATCAAGCGCCGGCACAACAGCCGCGTCATCCGAGAAAGGGGCGACGGCCGTCCGCGCAACTCGCACCACGGACACGGCCACGCGCGCCGTGACACCGTCGCGCGGTGCGGCGGCGCGCATCGCCGCGGGCGACACGGCGACATCGGCACGTGACAATTTGAATGCTGCGGTGAACACGGTCGGGCGCAATGCGCGCGTGACGGCGGCATCCGTCAACAGCGACCCGGCGGTGCGCCGTGCGGGGGTGACGCTGCGACCCAGCACGGCCGAGGTTGGGGGCCGCGCAAAAATCGCCGGGACAAATATTCAGACAGGCTCTAACATCGGGGAATCTGTGCGCGCGCTGCAATCACGTGCGGCGTCGTCCACAACAACCACGACCCAGAGAGAGACAATAGCTGAGGCCAAAGAACGCCTGGAGCAGACGGCCGATTTGAACAAATCATGCCAGGAGCAGTACAACGACTGTATGGACCAGTTCTGTGCGGTTATCGATTCCAATCAGAAACGTTGCAGCTGCAGTGCAAACTTATCCAGATACACCAAGGTTGAGACGGCGGTCAAAGACGCCAATACCCAGCTGAACGAGGTGGCGCAGCGTATCCGATATGTCGGATTGTCGGCGGACGAGATTCGGGCAATTATGTCCGCGACCGAGGCGGAAGAGGCCCTGTCCGGTGCACGCGACACGACCGAGACGCGCAACATGCTGGCCGATATAGAAGATTTGATAAAGAATCCGTCGTCGTCGACGTCGGTGGCCGGCAACGACAGTTTTTCGACGCTGGATTTGAATCTTGATTTTTCCGACACGTCCAATTTATTTAGTCTGGACTTCTTAAACAACAATTCCAGCAGCATGTCAAACCTGCGCGGGACGGATTTGTATAACGCGGCGAAAAAGCGCTGCAATTCCATACTTAGCCAGTGTAAAGACGCCGGTGCCACGCAACAGCAGCTGACGGCGAATTACGATTTGGCGATTGACAAGGACTGTATCGCGTACGAGCAGGGGTTAACAAAAATGAACGAGACTTTGGTCTCGAACGTGCGCAGTGCGAATCTGATGCTGCAAAAGGCGCGTCTGGCCGTGCTGCAGAATAAAAACCAGTATGATGCAAAGGGGTGCATTTCGGCACTGGACACATGCATGACGGATGAAATGGTTTGCGGTGAAAATTATGAAAAATGTCTGGACCCGACCAAAAGATACATCGATGAAAACGGCAAGGTTGTAATCGGCCAGGATATTACGTTTATCCGCGACTTTATGAAGTCATATGACAATTCTGCAATAAATACTGAATTTTTGAGAAATGCGGCGGCGTCTAGCAAGGTGGTCGGCATCGAGGCATGCAAGAAGAATATAAGCGGAGAGTCAGGTGAGAACAGTGCGGCCAACGGCGACGGGTGGTGCGCGGTTAAATATCTGCTGCAAAAGATTGGAACCGGCGTCCGCTCGACAGAGGGGTTGTGTCGGCCCGTTCTGGACAAGTGCCAGCGTTATACGTACGACAGCAACAACAATTATCAGCCGTACAACGACATCGTCTTAAATTACATCCAGCGCGCGATGGTAAACATAAAGTCCGGCCAGGAAAAGACAATTGCGGATTATGCGTCGAACTGTATGGTTGATGTCGCGACATGCTATAACCAGCAGGTGAGCCAGGTGAATGCATGGACGTCGTCGGCCAGTGTCGGCAGCATTCGCAACGTTATGCGCGGTGCATGCCGGAACGTCGTGCTGACGTGCGGATATGCGATATTTGATGATTGCTCTACCGCATGTGAATATTTTCAGGACGAAAATCGTAAGAACCAGTGTTTGGCGAACTGTCCGAAAACATCAGGTGGCGAGGGTGATATTATAGATGCGGTTTCCGAAATGTTCTATAACAGCATGCTGTGTCCGGATAATTCGACATACAATAAAACGTCTAAATCAGCAGCAACCGAAGATAACAAGAAACGATATGTCAATGATTTGTGCACATGCAATACGGGCTATGAACCGTGGAGCAGTCAGTGCGTTTTAATATGTCCCGATAACTCTGACCGTAATTCGTATGGTTCGTGTGTGTGCGATGAAGGCTATACCATGAAAAACGGTGTCTGCATACAAAATGCCAAAAGCGAATAGGTGCCTAAATAAAAAACGACCGAACGGTCGTTTTTTTATGCGGTGATTTTTGCAATAAATTCGTTGTGCGCGGCCAGCTCGTCCGGGTGGGCGGGGAATGAGCGGCGCGGAAAATCGCCGCCGATTTTCGGGTGCTTTAAAAACGCCGCATGCTGGTCCGCAATGATTTCGGATATGTCGGGGACGGGCGCCGTATTTTCCAATTCCAGATAAACCTTTGCCAGAATCTCAGAGTCGATTAACGCGCCGTGTGCATCGGCACGCGCCGTCAGCGATATGCCGTACCATTTTGCCAGCGCGTCCAATGTAAACAGTTTTGGACCAAAAACGCGGTTGCGCGCCAGAACCAGCGAGTCTATCTGGCGGCTGCGCGGAATCTGGGGCAGGCCGAGTTTGCCAAGCTCGTGATTTACAAACGGAAAGTCAAAGTCGATGCCGTTGTGCGCGACAATCGGCGCGTCGCCGATAAATTCCAGAAAGCGGGGCGCGACCTCTATCATTTTTGGCTTATCTTCCAGGAACGCGTTTGAAATCTTGTGGACCATGTATGTTTCCGGGGGAATAATCTTGCCTTCTGGATTTATGTATTCGTGAAATGTTTTGTCCGTAATTTGCCCGTCAATGATTTCAACCGCGCCGATTTCAATGCAGCGGTCGCCGCGCATGTATTCAAAACCGGTTGTTTCAATGTCAAAGCAAATAACGCGTTTCATTTTTCCATTTCCCTTTGATAAGCAGACAACGGTGTATTATAATGAATGCGTGAATTTAATGCTAGAAAATCTTAACGAGGCCCAGCGCGCCGCGGTGGAAACGACCGAAGGGCCGCTGTTGGTGCTGTCGGGGGCGGGAACGGGCAAGACGCGCGTGCTGACGACGCGCATCGCGCATATTTTGCAAAGCCGCCTGGCCATGCCGTGGCAGGTGCTGGCCCTGACGTTTACGAACAAGGCTGCGAACGAGATGAAGGCGCGCATCGCCGCGTTTGCCGCGGACGGTGCGTTTGATGCGCGCGATTTGTGGTGCGGAACGTTTCATTCTGTGGCGCTGCGGATTCTGCGCGCGAATGCGGACGCGGCGGGCCTGCGCCGTGATTTTATCGTATATGGCGACGACGACCAAAAGGCCGTGATAAAAAATATTTTAGCCGCCCTGGGAATGTCAACCAAGACCCCGGCCGATTATGTGGAGCAGTTTTCGTCGGTCAAGGACAGGGGGCTGCGCGCGCTGGAATATTCCGACAAGGTGTATGCGGCGTATAACGCGGAACTGGCGCGGTTGAACGCGGTGGACTTTGGCGACATAATATTAAAAGTGTTGCAGTTGTTTGATACGCACCCCGAAATCCTCTTGCGGTATCAGAACCAATTCAAATACATCTTGGTGGACGAGTTTCAGGATACCAACCACGCCCAGATGGAATTTCTGGAAATGCTGACCCGCGGGGCGGAGCGGCCGAACATATGTTGCGTCGGCGATGACGACCAGTCCATATATTCATGGCGCGGGGCGGAAATAAAGCACATTTTAAATTTCGACAAAACGTTTGACGCCGCGCGCGTAATCCGGTTGGAGATAAATTATCGCAGCACGCCGAATATTTTGGGCGCGGCAAATTCGCTGATACGCCATAACCGCGGAAGACTTGGCAAGGATTTGCGCAGTGCGGATGAAAATACCGTCGGCGAGCCGGTGTATGTCTTAACCGTCCCCAGCGACTGGGACGAGGCGCGTGTCGTCGCCGACGCTGTCCTGCGCGATGCGGCGGATTTCGGCAAGTTTGCGGTTTTGATTCGTGCGGGCTCGCTGTCGCGTTTGTTCGAGGAAGAGTTTGCGCGCCGCGGCATTCCGTATCGTTTGATTGGCGCGACCAAGTTTTACGACCGTGCGGAAATCAGGGACGCGATTGCGTACATACGCTTGATGGCGTATCCGTTTGACGATATTTCATTTTTGCGCGTAATCGGTCGTCCGCGCCGCGGTTTTGGCGCGGCGGCGATTGAAAAACTGCGCGGGGCCGGGCCGGATTTGATGTCGGGGCTGATGAATGCGAAACTGTCGGCAAAGCAGAGGGCGGCCGCCGATGAATTTTTGTCCGCGTTTGATTTCGACTGGTCCGCGATGGCGCCGATGGACGCGGCCAAGACACTTTTGGAGCGCGCGGGCTATTTCAAAATGTGGCGCGAATCCAAAGACGCCGATGCGTCGGACCGTCTTGCAAATTTGCAGGAATTGATAACCAACGTTATTTCCAAATACGACACAATCGCCGAATTTTTAGAGCAGGCCGCCCTGATGATGACGGACGACGATGCGGACGCGGCGGATGCCGGTGGCGCGGTATCCATAATGACGATACACGCGGCCAAGGGGTTGGAATTTGACACCGTGTTTTTGCCGGCCTGGGAGGAGGGGATTTTTCCCAACGAAAAGACCGTGGACGAGGGGGCGCTGGAGGAAGAGCGCAGACTGGCCTATGTGGCGATAACGCGTGCGCGCGTGCGTGCGGTTATCTTGAACGCAATGTCGCGTCGGTTGTTTGGGGAGCAAAAGTATAATTCGCCCAGTCGCTTTATCACAGAGATGGACGGCCGGTATCTGGATTTTCAGGGCGGCTCGCCCCGCGGTGCGTATGCGCCGCCGCGCGGTATTGCGACATCTTATACACCGGCGCCGCGTGCGGCGCGCGCGACGCCGAAAAATTCCGTGGGACGATTGGTGTCGCATGCCGATATGGGGCGGGGCGTTGTTATCGAAGACGGTGGCGAGATATTGACCGTCGCGTTCAAAAGCCGCGGAATAAAAAAGGTCGCGCGCGGCTATCTGACATTTGAGTCTTAAGACGATTTCTTGCTGTCTTTGTAAATTTTCCAATATTTTTTCGCCTGGGCCTGCATGTTCTTGGCCAGTTTCGTGACGTCTTTGCCGAACTGCTGGCCCAGCGAGTCGTCAACACTGCCGCCCAAGTCTTTTGCCAGCTGCAGCGCCTTGTCGGCCAGGTATGCGACCAGACATCCGATAATCAGCGTTATCATAAATCCATCGTTGTCGATTGACGGGACGCTGGACGCCAGGTTCGCGTCCACCACGCCGGACAGTATCGCCGCGCACACCGCGACAACAATCGACAGTGATACGAAATAAATTGCGGCGTTTATGAATCTGTTTATCTGCGTGGTCAAACTTTCCGTTTTGAACAACCCAAGGAATCCGTTGAATATTGTTCCGGCGATTCCCTTGTACGACGTCTTGCCGACTGTTTCCGCAATCGCCGTGAACGGCAGCATGAATATTGTCAAAAACAGGTCTGCAATCACGCCCAGCGCCATCAACGCAAACTTCCATATGTTTATCAAAAATATTACAATAAATACGGCGCCGATTAGGAATGTGAACATGCTGTGTCCGATGCCGGCCAGCATCCATTTCCACCCGGCGGCGACGGCGGTGTAAAAGAATCCGGACAGTCGCGTCGGCACGCACATTATGTCGGCGGCGGCCCGGGCGTCGATTATCGCGTCCGCGGCCATGTGCGTCGCGGCATAGTCACGTATGGCGCCGCATGTGTCGGGCAGTGATGCGCCGGCGGTTGTTGTCACCGCGTTCAAAATCAAATCCGACATATAGGTGCCCACGGTTATTATCGGGCCCGCGACCAGCATAAAAGTTTGGGCCGCACCGTATTGAATGACGAACACCCATATTGCGATTGTAAAGCCTTTCTTTACGATTCCCTCAATCGATTTTTTTACCTCCACGGCGCCGATAATCATCTGATACGCCTCGAACCCCATCCAGAACAGGAACGCAACCGCGATGAATATCGTTGCGAAACGCACCAACGAACTGTCCAGAATGCGCCCGATAAGCGTCATTGCGTTCATGAATGCAAGGCCGATTTTAGCCTCGACCGGGACATAGTCCGCAACCAGCTGATTTTGAAATTCGGATTGGAAAAAATTTATATCCTCGGCCAATTCGCCGGTAAAGGCCTCTTTGTTATGGTCGGTCGCCCACACGCCATAGTCGCCGATGTCGCCGGTTGCGCCCGGCACGTTGCCGGCCGCCATTGCGCCGGGCATAAGCAGCAAGGCTCCGACGGCGCATATCATTATTTTTGAAAATATTTTTTTCAGCCTCGTCATGTATGTCATGCCTTTTTGCCAAACGCCTTGGACATGGCGCCGAATATCTGGGTCGGGGCAGACCATATCTTTTTGCCCAAATCCTTGGTCCATGCGCCAAAGTCAAACTGTTCCTTGCCCGGCGCGGACAGTATCTTGTCAACGCGCGGCGCCACGGCGTAATAGTACAGCAGGAACAGTCCAATCATTAACATCAGGAAATCCCATCCGTTTGACATAAAGTCGAATGCGCCGGGATAGTGTCGCTCAACCTCTGCGCGGCGGGCGGTGAAACAGTTCTTGAACGCGTCCGCGTCCATTTCGCCGTCCGAGAGGGCGACGCGTTCGCAATCTGAGAACACGCGCATTACGGACAATGTTTGCGCGTCCGGATTTTCCGGTGCGACCCCCATCATCGGCGGCAGTATCGCGCTGTACCCGTCGGCGGGGCCGGGGAAGAATTCGTCGGCCGCGTACGAGACGGTCGCGTAAATGATAAGAATTTTTAATGTTATTGCGATAATTTGTATGGCGGTTTTAACCAGCATGTTTATCGCGTTGCCGGTTATGCCCCCGGCCAGCTTCCATGTTTTTTCAAATGCCGCCGCCGCCAGCAGGAACGGCAGGAATATTATTAAAAATACCAATTTGAATACAACCGACAAAATCTGAAAGAACAGGTCGAACCCGATAATCAAAAACATTATCACCAGCGCCAGTCCCGCCAGCCATGTGAACAGGCCGCCGCCCATGCCCAGCCATGCGTAATTCATCAATGCAAATCCGCCCGCGGCGCCCGCCAGCATCACGCTGTTCAAATTTCCGATAACGCACATGAACGGCGCCATTACCGGGTTTAATATATCCGCCGAATCCGCCGCCGCGGTTTCCAGCGCGCGGCATTGCGAGCCCTGGGTTGTGCCGGTCGCCGCCATTGACAGTTCGGCGCCCACAAACATTACGGGCGTGATTGTTATGTTGGCGACTGTTTTTAACGCGGTTGTCCCGCCCATGCCCAGTGCGCCGATAAACACGCCGACGAACATTATGCGCGCGCCCTGGCGCCATACTTTGTCGAACCATGCCTGAAATTCTAGTTTCTTTTCAGACGTGTCCAAAGTGGACGTTTTCTGGGCGGCGGCATAGATATGCCGTATCGCCTCTATAAACAGGAACAGCCCGAACCCCAGTGCCAGCAGTATCCACAGCGTTTCCACTATGGCGTTCCAGAACATTTCCGTTGCGCGGCTGATTACCGCAAACAGCTCCGTTATATACCCGCACATAAAGCAGCCCGATGCGCCGGCGATGTCGTCGGATGCACCGATTGCCGACATGAAATTATCCATGCTGGTGTATGTTAAAGCCGCGCCGCCAATCGACGACGACAGGTACCAAATTCCGATACCCAGCGCAATGGCACCCATGATTAAGCGAATGGCAATCATTATTAATTTCGCCTTCATTTTCCACCCGCCTTGTCATCTTTTTTACCGCCGTTTATAATCGTCGCCCCGATTTTTTTCATGGTTTGGGCCGCCGCCGTGGTCAGTTTCATCGCGTCGTCGGCCAGCTGTTCGCCCAGTTTGTTATCCGCCGATACGTTGAACGCGCCAAGCACCATGTTCGTGACCTGGGGAATCTGGGAATAGATATAATTTAGTACATATACCAGCACAATCGCACTGCCCAGGGTTATCTGTGCCAGATTGTCCTGGTCAAGGTCGGCTTCAAACACGCTGCCGTTTGTAATCAGCGCCATCAAATCCGCCGTGGATGCACCGGGTGCGGAAAAGAATTTTGCGATTATCACCATTATCACCGTATATGTCAGTACCGCCGCCGCCAGACCAATTATGGCGTTTATGACTTTTTTGAACTGGTCCGTTCCGACATTTTTGCCCAGGTTTGCCATCCATTGCGGCGCGTCGGCCCCTTTGAACGAGACCAGTGTTAACGACAACGGAAAGAAAAATGCAAAGAAAGTCATTGCGATAATCACGTCCGCAAAGTAAAAGCAGAACCGTACGAACAGCTTGAAAAATCCATAGAACAGGTACAGTCCCACAAAGAACATTATTATATGTTTTATCAATGCGCCGATGCCCAGTAATGCATCCCAAGAAAATGCGTTATTCATTACAACGATGCCCAGTTTCATATAGGCCTGGAACTGGGTTATCGTGGTTTTCATAATCAGAATTATCGTATCGCGCAGGGCGGGGCGATAGAATCCGTCGTCGGACATCTGCATCGGCTGATAGGTCACTTTTTCATTAATCGTTTCCGTGTCCATGCGCAGCATGCTTTGCGTGTATATGGCCGTTATCTGGGCGACGGGCTCGAACGTTATCGTTGTTACAAAACGCGGCAGCCACACGCCCAGCGACAAAAACGCAAACGCCACCAAAGAGTTTATGAATACCGGCCGTATGGATTTTGCATAGAACGGGTCGCCGTCCGCACCGCCCTTGATGTTTTTCCAGACCGCGGACACCACAAAAAATGCGAACAGTACGCAGAACAGTATCATGCAGAACACGACGAACTTGTCATATACCGCGGCGGCGGCCATTGATATCACCTGAAACAGACGGTCAAACACCGGGCAGCCCCAACACTGCACCGCGCCGTCTATGATAGGGTTCATTAGCTCGTTCATTTCTTTTTCTTTATCCAGCCTGCGGCCCGACCGATTGACTTGCCCCAGTTTTTGGCGCCGCTCCATGTCTTTTTCGCGTCGCCTGTCACCTGGGTGTAGAGCTTGTCGCTGGCCGGGGAATACATTTTTAAGCGCTCGCGCGTTAGGTCAAATATGCGCAGCATTAAATAAAACGTCATTATCGCGGACAGCCACAGTATCGAATGCTCGCCAAATCCCATGGCGTGGTTTGCCACCTGGGGGACGTTGGATGCGGCACTGCCGCCGGCGGCGACAACGAACACGGAACTGTTCCAGTTGAACAGGGCGCGCACAATCGCGACGTTTATCGTTAAAATAAACGCGCATGCAATCATTGTTATCACCAGGGACTGCAGCGCCTTGGTAATTCCGGAAAATGCCGGCCATATGTCGAACCATTTGTCCGGGTTCTTGGGCTTTACGACCCATGTCAAGACCTGGAACGGGTACAGAATCAGCGCCATTCCAAATTCAAATATCGCCTGAATAATCAGCAGCGCCATAAACAGATTACACCCGACAAACGCCGTCACAATCAATATGCCCGAGACCAGATTCATAAAGTCTTCGCCGCCGTGCGGTATTAGTGTTATCAGTCCGCGCAGCCCCCGGTGTATAAAATCAAATCCGCGCTTTATCATCTGGTTGTTCGTGTGGCTGATGTCGGCGATTGGCTGGGTTAAAAATTCACAGCTGCGCTCCGATATCCATTCCTTTTCCAGAATGTCCGGCGGGCATTCGACCGGCGCGGCGGCCGATGCCGCGATGCCGCCCGTGTTTATTCCGTCGGTGATTGCGCGCGTATAGATTGCACCGAATTCCAGAAACGGATTGACCAGCCATTCCGTCACATATACCGGTTTTATCTGCAATAAAACCACCGCCGCGATTATTGCGCGCAGGCCGGGCTTTAACATGTTCTGGGCGATGGTCATGCTGTCCGCCTTGCCGGATGCCATTTCGCCGCCGCCGGAAAATCCAAAGAACGCGACCCATTTTGCGGGGAAATACATTTTCACCAGATACAGGCCCATCGATATCCCCAGAAAGCCCCATATTAAAATGTATATGATGCCGTCGCCGTTTCCGACAAAGAATTCATATCCGCCCGTTGCGACCGCCATGAACGCGTCCAGCACCATCGGCACGAACGGCGCCAAATTAAAGCTGTCGACGATGCCCCAGTCGGCATGCGCCGCGCACGGCGCCATAAGTGCGGCAAAAAACAGCGCGGCCGACAAAATTTTTTTTATTCTGGTCATATACATATATATTTATTGTTTTCAATTATATCACATTTGAGGGAAAATGTGATATACTTAAAAGCGATGGGGCGCCTAAAAAAATTTTGGATAGTGTTTTTGTCGTTTCTGCCGCTGTCGGCGGGGGCGGTGGCGCCGTTTGTCGTGGGCGGCATCGCCGGGGCGGTCGGAATTGCGGGCTTTTCAATATTTAGAAGTACGTCGCCCGTCAACATGGCGGACGCGCTGTCGTTTTTTTCCAGCTGCTGGTCGTGCGACATGTTCGGCGCCGTTATGGCGACAATGTCGAATTTATTGCCAAAGGCGTACGATGCGATTGCGGGCGTCGTGATACCGTTTGCGGCGGCGCTGTCGGCGATATGGTTCGCGTGGAAGATTTTTTCAGGATTTTTAAACGCCAAGATTGACGACCCGTGGTCCGTCACCGGTGCGTTCGGAACGCATCTGATAAAGCTGGCGGCGGTATGTGCATTGCTGATGGCGCCACTGCCGCGGCTGATAAGCGATATTGTTATTCAGCCGATATTTACTGTCGGCCTGTCGGTAAATCATATCGCGGCCGACATGGCGGGCGAGGGGAGGTTCAACGAATGCGTCGTCGCAACCGCACTGGCCGATCCGGTTGTGGTGGATGCGAACGCGGCGGCGGCGGGCGCGTTTTCGCCGTATCTGCGCCACAACCTGGCGTGCGAGGTTGGAAATGTACACCAGATGACGGGCCTGGGCATGACGGTTGGATGGACCATGATGAACATGGCGTTTAATTCCAAGTACATGCACAAGATTATGTGGGGCGTGCCGATTTTCCCAAATGTCCCGATTTTCTTTTGCGGTCTAATGATAATAGTGCTGTTCTTTTTCGCATTGCTGCCGATACCGATATATTTTCTGGAGATATTTATCACACTGGCGATGGATTTGATAATGCTGCCGCTGATGCTGCTGGGGTGGCTGTTCAAGGGGTGGGCCATATTCCCCCAGGGCGGCCGCACGATTAAACAGATGATAGACGACGTGATAAAGGGCACGGTCGGCATCGCGATGACGGGCGTGTTTTTGACGTTCTCGATAATGTTTTTGAACGCGGTGTTCGGAAACTGGGGCGGGGCGACGCGGTTGGCGGTGGCGCTGGAGAAAAACGATTCGATGTTACTGATGGACGGCCTGTTGATGCGCAACGACAGTATTGTCACAATTATCCTTATGGGGATTTTCATTGCGATGTTCATGAACATGATTCCCGCGCTGGTCAAGACTTTGTTTAGCATATCGATATCCGACAAGTATTATGAAACAACGAAAAAGAACATAAACATAGTATGGGGAAACATGAAAAAATGGTACGCCGCGTTAAAAAAATAAAAAATCAAGTGCTTTATTTAACGTGGGGGCCTTTTTTGCATCTTCCGAATCTGATATAATTCATAGCAATGAAGAAGTTTCCGATTCTTTACTGGCCCCGCGGTACCAAGAACGATAACGAGTATCGTCTGGCGCGCAAGGTGATAAGCAACGCGACCGGCGTCATGCCGACACTGGCGGGTGGTGAAATGGATTTGGCGTCCATATTTGCCGAAAACCCGGAGGCGAGTGTCTATTACCCCGTTTTCTGTGAAAGCACGGGCTGGTGGGGCGAACTGCTGGGGGGGACGGCCGTTGTCACGGACAAGGTTATTATTTCCCCGGAATGCCAGTTGATGGTAATTGAATCCGCGCACCACAGCCGTGCGCGCGGCACGACCCAGCTGCTGGCGGCGGAAATATATCCGGCCAGCGGCTTTTTCAAGAAGATGAATTCGGGGATTGCGACGGTTTCCGACATGCTGGCGACCGATACGGGTACGATACTGGCACTGTTTTCGGGCAAAAGCCCCGCGCCGTTTATAAATATTTTGGAATCAACCGGTAATTCATATCTGGGCTGTATCGGGCGGTACTAATGTATTATCGCTTGATTTCTGTAAAAATCCTTGTATAATCTGCACGCTAAAAAATTAAAAGGGTATTGCTATGAAAAAAGGTATTCATCCCGCGTATCATGAAATCAACGTCACGATGACGGACGGGAACACCGTGAAAATGTATTCTTCGGTTAAGAAAGATTTGATTCTGTCGACCGACAATTTGAACCATTCCGCCTGGACCGGCCAGCGTACGAACACCGGCGACAAGGGCCAGCGCGCAAGCCAGTTCAAAAGCAAGTTTGCAGGCTTTAATTTCTAATCATTCATATAAGCGGGCGGGGGCGCAGTCATGGATTTGCTGATAAAAGGTTCCATAGAATTAAACAAGATGTTCGCCGCGCTGCAGCGTACGGCGGACGGTCTGCGCCGTGATTTCGGCGAGGTGGAAAACCTGCAGCAGTCATTGCGCGGCGCCCGCGACTTTGTCGCAAAGGCGTCCGCCCGGATAGAGGAAAGCATTCTGCGCGATTTGCTGCTGGTCCGTCCTGCGGCGGGGCTGCTGACCCCGAACGTCAGCCGTGACGGCGACGGCCGCGATGAATTTGTTTTGGCGATTTCCGGTGCGTCGAACTTTGTTCGCGCAAATCCGCATTTTGCAATATCGCTGGCACTGCGTTCGAATGACGAAACGAAAATCGCGCTGGTATATTCCCCGATTGAAGACAGATTATATTATGCCGAAGACGGCCGTGGCGCATACGTGTTTTCCGCGTTTCATTCCGCGCGCTTAAAGGTGTCGAATTTATCAGACCCGGCAGATTTGACAATCGCATACAATACGTCCGACATTCGTGCGCCGCGCTGTGCAAACCCGCGCCGTACTGGTTGCCCGGCATTGGATTTGGCATGGGTTGCCGCGGGTAAGTTTGATGCGTTCGTATCCGATGCGTTGGATTGGGCCGAAATTGCGGCCGGCGATCTAATTGTGCGCGAGGCATCGGGCCATATCGAAATGGGGGCGGACTTAATCGCCACCAACGGCAAGGTTGAGTTATAAGTCGCGTTTCGCATGGAATTTTAAGCCGCCTCGTAATGGGGCGGTTTTTACTGGATTGCCGCGGTCGCTGCCGCTCCCTCGCAATGACAGTCGGACAAAACTCATTGTCATTGCGAGCCCCAACAGGGCGTGGCAATCCAGAAATAAAATCCCGCCATCGGCGGGATTTTTATCATGCAATTTTCATTACAGTGATTGTTAGAAGTCCGGTCGGGCGATGACGATATATTTAAGAAGACGCGATTCGTCGCCGCCCGTTATAATTAAATAAAGACCACCGGAAAATTCAGGTGGTCGGGGTGTTTAGAAAATCGACAAGTAGCGACCCCGTTGGCCTTCGGCGAACCTTATAACCAACGGCACCCCGACCATGTGTGTCAAGGCATAACGGTGCAAAAACGCAACCGCATACGGATTTCAGATAGATGCAATTTGCACCGTACTTGTCGGGCTTTCTAAAGGCCCCGAACCCAAATTCCCATTCAGGTTCATTTATTATTATACATTACATTCGGGTAAATCACAAGAATAGATTCATTTGACAAACGGGGGCTTTGGTGTAAAATGTGCGCATTATGAAGAAAGACAGAACCATTTTTGTATTCCCCGGCCAGGGCGCCCAGTATGTCGGCATGGGGCGTGAATTGTGCCGGGAATTTCCGGCGGCCCGCCTTACGTTCGAAGAAATCGGCGATATTACGTCGCGTCATATTTCCACAATTTGCTTTCGCGGCCCGGAAAGCGTTTTAAACCGGCCGGTGAACACGTCGCTGGGGACGTTTGCGCATGCGGTGGCGATTTCCCGCGTGATAGAGGCGGAGATGGGAATGCCGCTGTACGATATCGGCGACGCGATGGTGGGGCACTCGCTGGGGCAGTACAGTGCGCTGCACTGCGCGGGCAGTCTGTCGCTGCATGATGCGGCGAAACTGGTGTCGGCGCGTTCGCTGTACATGTCCATGGGGCGCGGCGGTGTCGGCATGATTGCGATTATCGGATTGAACAAGCATCAGGTGGAAAATCTGTTGTTCTTGGCGGTGGGACGCGGATTTGCGGCGATTTCAAATCACAATGCCCGCGACCAGTTTATCATCAGCGGCGAGGATGACGCGCTGGACGCAATCCTGGCCGGTGCCACCGCCCAGGGCGCGCGCATCGCGCGCCGATTGAACATTGCCGTGCCGGCGCATTGCGCATTGATGGCGCCCGCCGCGATTAAGATGCGAAACCGCTTGGCGCGGGTAAAGGTTCTGGCACCGCGTACTGACTGGTTCTCGAACCAGACCGCCGATTTAATGTCGGCGCCCGCCGACGTAAAACAATCGTTAATCGACCAGATGACGAACGGCGTGCGCTGGTACGATATTATGGAAAAGTTCCCGGCGTATAATATCACCCGTTCGTACGAGTTGGGGCCGGGGGCGACGCTGACGCGTTTGATTACGCGTGCAAAAGTCGGGGTGCGCGCCATGCATACCGATTCGGCGGCAAATGTTCGCGCGGTTATAAATGCAATTGCCGCCGATATGGCGCACGATAATTCGCGTTAATCTTTTTTACGAAAGCTGTCCCAATATTCGACGCGCTTTTTTATCTCGCGCTCGAACCCGCGTTCAATGGGTTTGTAAAATTTTTGACGCGGCATGGATTCGGGGAAACAGTTCTGGCCGCTGCAGCCTGACGCCGTGTCCGGGTCGTATACGTATCCCGCGCCGTATCCCATGTTTTTCATCATTTTTGTCGGCGCGTTTAAAATTGTTTTCGGCGGGGGCAGGCTGCCGTTCTCGCGTGCGGCGGCGTATGCGGCCTTTTGCGCCTTGTAATTGCCGACGCTTTTCGGCGCCGTGCCCAAATATATTACCAGTTCCGTTAATGCCAGGTCGCCCTCCGGACTGCCCATGCGTTCATATAACTGCCACGCGCTAAGCGCCAATTGCATCGCGTTCGGGTCGGCCAGACCGACATCCTCTATCGCGAAACGCGCCAGACGCCGGAACAGGTACATCGGATCCTGGCCCGATGTCATCATGCGCGCCGTCCAGTACAGCGCCGCATCCGTGTCCGATGCACGCAGTGATTTGTGCACCGCCGATATTAAATTATAATGCTCGTCCCCACTTTTGTCCGACATGGGCGCGCGCTTTTGCACGGCGTTGTCCAATTCGTCCGGCGTTAATTCCCCTTTGAATCCGGCGTTCGATAAATATTCGACCGTGTTTAACAAAAAGCGTGCGTCGCCGTCCGCCATTTCGGCCAGGTGCGCGCGCGCCGCCGTATCCAGCGGCAATTTTTTTCCCAAGTATTCTTCGGCCCGCGATATAAGGGTCAGCAAATCCTCGGTCCCCAGTGCCGTTAACACCCCGATATGACAGCGCGAGAGCAACGCGTTGTTTAAATTAAAACTGGGGTTTTCGGTCGTGGCGCCGATGAATACGACTGTGCCGTCCTCCAGATAGGGCAGCAATGTGTCCTGCTGCGTTTTGTTAAAGCGGTGAATTTCGTCGATAAACAGCAGCGTCCCGCGGCCGATGTCACGCGTCATGCGTGCGGCCTCCATCGCCTTTTTTATATCCGCCGTGCCGGAAAATACCGCCGACATCGGAACAAAATCCATATCGACCGATGCGGCCAATGCGCGCGCGATTGTGGTTTTGCCGCACCCGGGCGGCCCCCATAAAATCAAATTGGATAATTTACCCGCCGCGACCATGCGGCGAACGATGCCCGTATCGCCCAGCAACGCACGCTGGCCCAGGACGTCGTCAATCGTCGCAGGGCGCATTAAATCGGCAAGAGGGCGGGTATCTGTGGCCATTTTATTTAAACTTTACTTTCGTTTTATGGTATAATGAATTTATTAAATAAACAAGGGATTATATAAAATTATGAGTGACGGAAAGCATTCTGATATCGCGACGGCAATTCTGGCGGCGGCGATAATCGGCGCGCGGCCCGATACGGACGCGGATGCCGCCGTTCGCATCGCGCGCACTGCATTGACGGGCGGGGCGCAGTGCGTGGGGGCGGACAAAATTGCGGCATCTGTCCGCGGGGACAAGATTCAGTGTCTGGAGGACGGAACGTGGCACACAATGCTGCGCCGGTATATCGCGCGCAAATACAACATGACCCCGGCGCAGTATCGCGCGAAATGGGGCCTGCCGGATGATTATCCGTTTGTGGCGCCGGATTATGCCGCGCGCCGTTCCGACATTGCAAAGAATTCCGGTTTGGGCCGAAAATAAAGGACGTTTGTTATGGCTGAAAAATTTAGAAAGATTGTGAACGCGCCGCACAAGGCATTCGGACGCGCGCGCAAAAATATCGCAAAGATGACGCCGACAACTAAAAAGGGCAAGGCGGTGCGCGCCGCCGGCGTGGCGATGACGGGGATGTTTCAATTTCTGCTGTGGGCGCTGAAATACGCGGCGCTGGACAATCATGCGACGCGCGCGATGGAACGGGGCTTTGGAAACATGACCGTCGGCAAAAATAAGGACGGAAAAGATAAAAAGCTGTCCGCGTTTGCGAAAAAGTATCCGAATCTGTCGTCGCATATGCTGTATTACATGATGCTGGGGGCGGCGGCAATCGCCACGCCGCATGCGTATGACGCGTTGACCAACGAGGGGGAGGAAAACGACAAAATCGAAAGCATGGCGGAAATTCCGTTCGGCCAGCCGGGGACATACGGCGCATATCTGGACCGCATGCGTTCGATAACGCCGCTGTTGATTGCGGACCTGATTGCAAAAGAGGGCGTTCATATGGACGACCAGGGACGCCATACGCCGTACAAGGATTCCAACGGAATACCGACAATCGGATTCGGCTCTACCGTTCTAAAGGACGGCAGCAAGGTCACAATGAAAACACCGCCCATTTCAACCGAGGAGGCGTACGAGCTGGCGCGGTGGCATCTGGAGCAGGGCGAGACTTATTTCGTTATGTACTGTTATGACGTGGCGATGGAAAATGTGAACATCAACACCACCAACGAGGCGTTCGGAATGGCCTCTATCGTTTATAATGCGTACTCAAAGTTAATTGAAAATCCAAAGGACACGTCGCATCAAAAGCGCTTTGAAAAATTGCGCGAAATATATGACCAGTACGGCCTGGCGACGCCCGATTCGTTGATTGTTGATGCTTTCGCGCAGTATCCGGTAAAGGACATGCGCAGCTTTGGCGAAAAGTGGCTGGGCGGGGCGCCCGTGCAGACAACGGCGAACATGCTGGGGAACTTTCTGGCGGACGGACGCGGAATGTACTGGCGCCGCTGGCTGGAGGCGGGAATGCTGACCGGCGATATCACGCCAGAGATGATGCTGGATTGTCCGGCAAACGGAATGTACGAATTTTTTAAGGTCATGAAAGAAAAGAAAAGCGCGTTCTTTATCGGCGACGGCGAAAACCGCCGCGTCAACAAGGAGACGTATGCAAGGTTTAAAGAATGGCTGGCCAACCCTGTGAACGAACGCGGCGAGCGCTTGGGCGAAAAGAATTTCCCGCGTGTTCGTAATCTGCTGCCGGCCGATGTGCGCGTCATGTGTGAAAGCGGGCACTGTAAATTGGGCGACGTTGAATTTATCGCCCAGTTCACCGCCACCCCCGCCCAGCAGGAGGCCGAGACCGCATCATATGTAATCGGATATGACGAACAGTATCGCCAGGCGGTCGGCGCATTCCGCGCGGGCGATTATGACGGCGCACTGGCCCAGTATCTGAAAATGGCGGAGGAATATCCGAACAACGCCTTGATTCACAACGACCTGGCGGCGACGTACAACCAGCTGGGGCGCTATGACGATGCGATTAAACATGCGCGCATCATCATAAACGAAATCGGCGACAAGAGCCAGTACGGTGCCGCCCAGTACAACGCCGGATTCGCGTACGAACAAAAGGGCGATTTGCAAAAGGCGCTGGCGAATTATAAACTGGCGCTGGCCAACGGGAACAGACGCGTGCAAAAAGACATAACGCGCGTGTCACAGCAATTGAAGTCACAGCAGAAGGGGCGCGGTAAAAAATCGGCCAAGACCGCATATGAGCGTGGTGCGAAAAAGCTTGGAAACAATGCACATAGCGCGGATTTTGATATGTTAAGTGCGACGCATGGCGGCCACGGTATGGCGTAGCGGCGGGGGATATGCAGAAATGAAAGTGTATGTAAATTACGACGATGCGCGCTGGAGAAAATATAAAATAGATTTCCGGCACATTGCCGCCGCCGCGGGGCCGCGCCGCCCGGGGGCGGAGGTGTCGATAACATTGGTCGATGACGCGACGATACATCGGCTGAACAAAGAATACCGCGACATGGACAAGCCGACGAACGTTTTGTCGTTTGAACTGGGCGACGAGATGTTGTTGGGGGATATTTACATATCGCTGGACACGGTTGCGCGCGAGGCGGCGGCGGCCGGCATATCGGTTGCCGAACACACCGCGCATATGGTTGTGCACGGGATGCTGCACCTGCAGGGGTACGACCATATCCGTGATGACCAGGCCGCGGTCATGGAATCGTGCGAGGTGGAGATTCTTAAAAAATTGGGAATAAAAAATCCGTATGCGGACGAGGCGCCGTCGCGCGCGCGCGGCATGCGCGGATGGGTGCGCGCGCTGTGCCTGGCGCTGGCCGGGGCGGCGGCGTCATTCGGTTTTGCGCCGTTTCATCTGTGGCCGGTGACAATGCTGGCGATTGGGGCGGCATACTGGATTTTGACGTCCGCACCGCGCGCGGGCGTTGCACGGACGTTTCTGCGCGCCGCGCCGTTCGGTGCGGCATACGGCGTCGCCATGTTTTGGTGGGCGCTTAGCTCCATATACGTTGTGCCCGAACTGGCGCGTCAGTTTGCAATTTGGACCGTGCCGGGATTGCTGGGGCTGGGGCTGGCCGGTGCGCTGGTGTTTTCGATTCCGTTTGTCGCGGCGACGCGCGCGCGCGGCGCATCGCGCATATTTGTGTTTGCAGGCGTATGGACGGCGGTGCTGTGGGCGCGTGAATGGATGTTTACCGGATTTCCGTGGAATCCGATTGCGAACATCATGTTGCCCGTGTCGGTAATCGCAAATTCAATGGCGTTGTTCGGGGCGCTGGGGTTGACGTTTGTTCTTGTCGGAATCATTGCGGGCGCGGTTGAAATTATGCGTGATAAAAAATGCGCTATGTGCTGGATTTCGTGGCTTGCGTTCATTTTGATGTTGTGCGGTGGCACTATGTACGGACGGCGTAATATTTATAAGTCGGATGCTATGCCGGATGCGCCAGGGCCACTGGTCCGCGTGGTGCAGCCGGCGACGTCCCAGGACCAAAAAATGTCTTATTCGCGCGCCGACGCCGTTGCGCGTGCAGAGCGTAATGTGCGAAATCTGTTGGCGCTGGGGGCGGGGGGCGACGGTGCGCGGCCGGATTTGATTGTTTATCCGGAAACGACGTATCCGTTTGTCATAACCGACGACGACATGCCTTTTTCAAAGATTTTGGATACAAACGTTATTTTGGGCGCGACGTCGTATCGTGACGGGCGGCTGTACAATTCCATGATTGTGGCGGACAGGGCGGGGCGCGTCGTGCATGCATATGACAAGGCGCATCTGGTGCCGTTCGGCGAATACGGTCCGCTTGGGATAATGCCGTCGCCGGCCAATCTGGCCAGCGGCACGGGGCGGGTCGCGCTGGATATCGACGCGGGTGACGGACGCTTTGTTTTTGCGCCGGCGATATGTTATGAAATTATTTTCTCCGATTCGCTTATCCCGGCCGGCGTCACGCCGAACGCGATAATAAACATTACCAATGACACATGGTTTGGGCGCACGCCCGGCACGTACCAGCATCTGGACATGGTGCGCCGATATGCAATCGAGTCCGGCGTGCCGGTTATCCGTGCGAATTATTCCGGAATCAGCGCGTTTGTGGCGCCAGACGGCCGTGTGACGTCAATGCTGCCCGTGGGGCAGACGGGCGTTTTGGACGGACGCGTGAACGGGGCGCACATGACGGCGTATCGCGCACTTGGGCGCGACGCATGGATTTTGATAATTTTGATTGTGGCGTCCGTCGGCGCGGCGGCGGGCGCGCGGCGTCGCGATTAAATTTTGTTTTGCAGAATCCACACGCGGATTGCCGACGACAGATTGCGCGTTCCGCGCGCCGAATCTATGTCGCCGATTATTGCGGCCACTGCGCGACCGCGCGTCCGTGCGATTTCACGCAGGGCCGTGATAAATTCAGGCTCTATTGAAACGCTGGTCTGGTGGCCGGATAAAGATACTGATAATTTTTTCATTTTGTCCCTATAACTTGCCCGCCGCCAGACAGTCCGTCATGGCGCGGTACATGTCGTCGTATTTTCGCAGTATGCGCAGCGACAGATTGTCCAGCATATAGAAGGCGCCGAATGTGTCGAACGCAAAAAAGAACAAATCATTGCGTCCGAAAATCGTTTTCCCGTACATTGATGCGATATGCGCCATGTCTCGGTTGACGTCAACGATTGACGGGACGGGATGCGTGGTGCCGCGCTGAATCTCGGCCGGGCCAAAAATGTATCCCGCGCCGTTTATGATTCCGCCGGTGACGGCGAACAGTTCCTGCAGGGCTATCGGCAGCATGGCCGCCCGCATCCCCTGCAACAACAGGTTTGTCGTCGCGATATCGCGTGCGGGGCGGGGGGCGGTTATTTCCATGCCGCGTGCGCGCAGTGTTGAAATAAATTCGTCGCGTGTCATTTTTGTGCCGCCTTTGGTTTATTCCATGCCCCGGCTTGTCGCAATCTGGGCCGCAATCTGGGACAGGCGGTCTTCTGTTGCGTTGCCGCCGTCGCCGCCGCCGCCGGTATGCGCGGGTATGTATATTTTTTTTGCAGGCGCGGGCAGCCATACGGTGTCATGGCCCGTCTGGCCGATAATGAATCTGTCAATGTTTTGCGAGTGCGGAAATGTTGCGCACATGAACATGTTTTCAGGGGATATTTCGCCCCCCCACGCCATCGGCGTGCGCATGCGAATTGACATGTTTTTCGGAATTGCCGCGCCCGTTACCAGGGCCATGAATTCATCCTGGCTTAAATTCATAAAGGCCAGTTCTTCGACAGAGTCCGTTAAACTTTGCATAAAGCGGTGGCGGGCGGTGCGATACCGCTGGAACCAGTCGGCGGGAACCTGATGCGGCACGGGACGCACCGCCACCAGCGGCATGTCATCCATGCCAAGGTCCATTATGATTTTTTCGGCCGATGCCTGGCTTAGCTGCATTATGTTTTATCCATATAGTTTATGACGGTGTCGATATATTCCGAATACGCGTCAAAGTTTTCCCGGCCGTCCGCATCTTCGGGCGGGGTGTTTTTATGTGCCGCCATGTATTCGGCCAGTGCGTCTGTATCCGGGAATGTTAAAATATTGTTGTCGGATACCGCGCCGGCGGGTGCGATTATAAATCCATAAATGTTTATCTGTATGTCGTCAAGGGTGTCGGAAAACACGGTGCCCAATCGTTCCATTGCCGCGGCCAAGGGTGCCTGGTCGATGCCGACGCCGCCCATCCACAGTGTTTCGGATGTGCCGATGGCAAATACCGCCGGCTTAAAGTTTCCGATTTGCGGACTGCGCTTTACGCTGTATCCGGCGCGGTCAAAGATATCGCGCAGGTCGTCAAAATTTAGCGTGTTTGCCGCGGGGCCGTGCGGCGGCGCCGGTGTCACGGTCGGTGTGGTGGTGGTTGCCGGTTGGAGCGATTGTGCCGCGGGCGGCGTGATGCGGGGCGGGCGCCGCATTTGTGACGCGGCCGGGCGCGGTGCGGCCGGTGCAATCGGTGTGTCCGCGGCGGGGGTCGGTTCGGGGGTGACGGTCGGCGTTGTCACGGCGGCGGTCTTGTTCCGGGCGCGCCCGATGCCGATGCGCCGGCGTAAAATTCCCTTTGGACGGATAAGTATGTAAAGAACGGCAATGGTAATTACGATTGCGCTGGTCAGCGATATATAGAATGCCGGGCGAATTGGTGTCTGGGATGCTTGCAGATATGCCAGATACTGCCAATGCTGGGCCGAGAAGATATTAAAACCAAACACGGTGCCCAGCCAGAAACTGGTCCCCAGAGTCGCCGCCAGCAGCCAAAGCAGGCAGATTAAAATACGTTCTATTTTTTTGTTCATTTGTCTTTGATTGTATCATATTTGTGGTAAAGTAAAAAGTATAATGATGGCAACGGACGCTTTTTTTGACGAGGTATCAGCGAATATGGCCCTGTGGTGCGAGGGTGGTTTTGAGGCGGGCGAACTGGCGCGTGTGGCGTCTGCGGCGGCGGCCCAGACCATGCCCGTGATATCCGCGCTGCCGGCCGATGTGCCGATGCTGTGGACGTGGCTGGAAAAGACGACGGTCAGAATTTATTCCCGTTTTTATCTGCCGGCGCGCGGTGCGCGTGACGAAAAGGCGATGTCCGATTTAACCGCGCGGGTAAACGCCGCCTTTAAACAGGGGGCGCATGGGGCACAAATTTTTATGCGTGCGGCGGATTTGACCGATTTTGCAAATGAAATAGGCGCGGTGCGCGACGATTTGTTCTTTAACCGTGAACTGGCTGTCGGCATTGATATCGCAGAGGTCGGACCGTTTGACTGGCCCGCGGTGTTCGATGCGGTGCGCCGCCTGCGGGCGGGGGCGCTGGTGTTGGTGCTGACGCGTGATAACGGCGACGCGTCTGATTTTGTCGGGCGGCTGTATGCGGCGGTCGGCGCGGCGGCGAATGCAAAGTGCGATTTGCACTTTGTTTTGGGAAACAGTCCCGTCCGTATAGAGCAGGCGCTGCGAATGGTTCGTGCGGTGCGGCCGGAAAAGGCCGGCGGGGTCCGCATTTTTCTGCATACCGGGGGCGAGGCATGAAAAAGATAATATCCGTAATCGTATGTTTGTTACCGACCGGCGCGCTGGCGATGGCCGACACAAGTGCGCCCGTATATGGTCGTCCGACATTGTACGGCGAATATGAAATAAGCGCCGGTGACGCACGCCGTGCGGCCGCAATGTACGGCATGGTGCCGAAAAACGCGGCGGAAAAGATGCCGGTAAAACCGAAAAAGGTAATGCCAAAGAAATCTGTGAAAAAGAAAAAGGCGCGCAGTGCGGTCAAGGCGAAACAAACCCTGAAAGAGGCGGCGGTCCAAAAGACCGAGCCGGAGGTTATTGTTGTGCCGCCACGCGCGGTTCCCGAAAAGGCGCCGGCGGAGGTGGTAAAGGAACCGCTGCCGGAAAAGAAGGCGCCGATGCCGTCGGCAGAGGCGCTGGCGATTGCGGGGGCGGCGGCGACGCCCGACGCGCCGAGCATCGAATCGTTCTGCACGCGCCGCGGTACGCTGCAAAAGGATGCGGGCGACAGCGGGTTGATATTGATGCCGGGCCGGCCCGACTTGATGAGCTGCAGCGACAGATAGTTATTTGTTTTTTATGACAATGTATTTTGGCGCGGCGGTTTCGGCCATGTTTTTCGCCTGATATCGTGTTTTTATTATGTCGATTTCCGGCGTTTCAAACGCCAGATTTGATTCGGCCGCACGCCCGCATATCCAGTCGAAATATTCCCAGTGGTCCGTTCCGATAATTATTTCGCCGTTTGGCGCCAGGTGGCGTGCGAGAGTCTTGATAAATTCCGTCTGCAACAGGCGGCGTTTTTCATGTCGCGCCTTTGGCCACGGGTCCGGGTGCAGAACCCATATTTGTTCAAATTTTGCATCGGTGTCGCGCAACAGATCGCGCACGTCGTCCGGGAATATGCGAATGTTTTTGTATTCCGGCAGAATTTCATTCGTTGTCGCATCGCATATCGCCCCCAGCAGGGCCGCAACACCGTTTGCAAACGGTTCGGCGCCGACAATCGTCTTGTCCGGATGGCGCAGTGCCAGCGCGCGCACGTGTTCGCCCGCGCCGAATCCGATTTCCAGTATTTGTGCGTCGCCCGCCGGCGCGATGCGCGGCAAAACGTTTTCCATCAGCCATTGTTTGCGCAGCGACAGCCTTTTGCCGTGACGGCGCCCGAAAGTTCTTATTTCTTGTTTTTCCATGAAAGCTAGTATAAAATTCCAAAATCAAGAAAACAAGGTTATTTAGACATGAGACAAGGATTACCGGCCGATTTGATTGCCAAGATACTGGGTGCGGCCCCGAAATACACGATTGCGGAATTGGAAGAGATGTTTGGACCGCGCGATTTGCCGGACGGCGCGTTTGTCACGCGTTTCGCGCCCAGTCCCACGGGCTTTATGCATTTGGGCGGGCTGTATGGCGCGCTGATTGACTGTAAGCTGGCGACGCAGACCGGCGGGGTTTTTATGCTGCGTATCGAGGATACGGACACCAAGCGCGAGGTGGCCAGCGCCGTCGATATAATCGTGGAATCAATGCGCCGATTCGGCCTGCGGTACAATAACGATTCGAAATACGGCCCGTATTATCAGTCACAGCGCCGTGATATTTATCATTCCGTCGCGGCACATTTAATGGCGACGGGGCGTGCGTATCCGTGCTTTCTGGCGGCGGCGGATATGGAAAAAATTCGTGAAAACCAAAAGGCGGCGGGTTTTGCAACCGGCATTTACGGTGAATTTGCGCGTGACCGCGATTTGACGGCCGCGGAGATAGAGGCGCGTCTGGCGGCCGGTGAAAAGCCGTCCGTGCGTCTGTATTCCGAGGGAAATCCGGAGCGTCGCATTTTCTGCAAAGACGTTGTTCGCGGCAGTATCGGATTCCCAGAAAGCAACGAGGACATTGTCTTAATCAAATCGAACGACGGGTTGCCGACGTATCATTTCGCACATCTGTGCGACGACCACTTTATGCGCACGACGCATGTGGTGCGCGGGGAAGAGTGGCTGCCGTCGTTCCCGCTGCATGTGGCGCTGTTCCGCATGATGGAATGGACGCCGCCGATGTACATTCACACGTCCACAATCGACAAGATTGACGCCGAGACGGGTAAGCAGAGAAAATTATCCAAGCGCAAGGACCCGGAGGCGAACGTCGAGTTCTTTTTGCGCGACGGATGGCCGGTAGAGGCCGTGCTGGAATACCTGGGCAATATTGCGGCGTCCGGTTACGAGGAGGCCAAGTCCAAGGGCCAGGTAAAATCCATATGGGATTATGAAATGCGCCCGAAAAAGATTCCGATGTCGGGTGCGCTGTTCGACATGAAAAAACTGGAATGGTGGGCGAAAGAGTTTATTGCGACACTGGCCGTGTCGGATTTGACGTCGCGCGTTGCGGCGTGGGCGGCCGAATACGGCGACGCCCAGCACAAGGCCCAGACGGCGGATACGGATTATCTGGCGGCGGTTCTGGGGATAGAGCGCGACAATCCGAAACGCATCCGCAAGGATTTTATTACCTGGCGCCAGACGCTGGATACGGTTGCGTTTTTCTGGGACGATTTGTTCGTGCCGAATACAGAGTTTGAATACAACCGCGACGTGTTGCGTGAATTTTTGAATGTATACGACCCGGCCGACGACAAGGACGCATGGTGGGCAAAGATGGTCGCGATTGCCGAGACGCTTGGGATTAAAAACGGCGATGTGGCGATGACGCTGCGCGTGGCGCTGTCGGGACGTACAAACACGCCCGATTTGTATTCAATAATAAATGTTATGGGACCGGCGCGCGTGCGCGGCAGAATAGAGGGGGCGCTTAAATGACAAAGAACAAAAAAATTGTCCGCAAGAAATTAAAAGAGGTAAAAAGCGATTCGCATGCGTCGCGCGTGTTGCGCGCGCTGCGTGCGACGGGACTGTTCCGTTGGGAACGGCCCAGCACCAAATCCGAAGAGGTTTTGAATATATTGACGCACGGCATCGGCATCGGCCTGGCGATGGCGGGGCTGACGCTGCTGGTGGTGTTTGCGGTATTGGCGCACAATACGTGGGCGATTGTATCGTGCGCGATATTCGGATTAACCATGTTCACGCTGTATTTCGGTTCGACCATGTGCCACGCGATGATAGGGCAGAAATCGGAATGCTTTTTTGAGGTGTGGGACAGTGTTGCGATTTATGCACTGATTGCCGGAACGTACACGCCGTTTTGTTTGGTGAATTTGCGCGGGGGATTGGGCTGGACTGTGTTCGGAATCCTGTGGGCGATAACGATATTCGGTGCGATAATGAAAATTGCGCGTCCAAAGCAGCAGCCGAAATGGATGGTTGCGCTGTATCTGGTCATGGGATGGACGCTGATATTTATTCTGCCGGCGATGCTGCGTCATATCTCGGCGCGCGGAATGTGGTTTATTCTGGCGGGCGGGTTGTCGTACAGTCTGGGTGTGATATTCTATCTGTGGCGCAAGATGAAATATTCGCACGCCGTATGGCATCTGTTCGTTATCGGCGGCAGTGTGTGCTTCTTTTTTGCCGTGCTGTTCGGATGCATAATAGATTTCTAAAACAAATATGGGGGGCGCGGAAAAGCGCCCCTTGATTTTTATGGAAAAAAGTATTAAAATTTTCATCGTTATGAAAAAAATCGTGTTCTTTACCATCACTACGACGACCCCTTTGGGGGTGTAATTTCTATTTGCGGATTTTTTCGCGCGCGATATAATCAAAACAACTTAAAATAAAACACATATCACCAGGGGTTATATATTATGTCTTATCCTATTGAAACAATTCGTCATTCGTTGGCGCATGTTATGGCGGCGGCTGTTAAGAAACTGTACGGCGACGTGAAGTTTGCCGGCGGTCCCGCGATTGAAAACGGATTCTATTACGACTTTGATACGGAACACAGATTTTCCGAAGAAGATTTTGCAAAAATTGAAAAAGAAATGCGTGATTTAATCAAGTCGAACGGACGTTTCGAACAGCGCGATGTAGAGCTGGCCGAGGCGAAGGAAATATTTGCGGACCAGCCGTATAAGATGGAATGGCTGAACGAATACGACGCCGCGGGCGAGGCGTTGTCGATTTATACTTTCCGCGATTTTACCGATTTGTGCCGCGGGCCGCATGTGGAAAGCAGCAAGGACCTGCCGCGCGACGCGTTTAAAATCCGCACGGTTGCCGGCGCATACTGGAAAGGTGACGCGAAAAACAAAATGTTGCAGCGCATTTATGTGGACGCGTTTGCGACAAAAGAAGACCTGGATGCGCATTTAAAAATGATGGAAGAGGCCGCCGCGCGCGACAACCGCAAGCTGGGGCGTGACATGGACCTGTTTCATTTTGAACCGGAATTTGCGCCGGGCGCCGTTTTCTGGCATGACAAAGGGTACAAGATTTATCGTCGCTTGATTGAATATATCCGCGCCCGTCAGGAAAAGGCCGGATACTTGGAAATATCGACCCCGTCCGTTATGGACCGTTCTTTGTGGGAGCGCAGCGGCCACTGGGCGAAATATGGCGAGCATAACTATTCCGGCAAGACCCAGGACGGCAAGACATTCTGTGTAAAGCCGATGTCCTGTCCGGGCGGCATGCTGGTGTTCGGCCAGGGTATCAAGTCTTATAAAGATTTGCCGATGTATCTGGCGGAGTTTGGCAAGGTTAACCGTTACGAGGCGGCGGGCGGCCTGGCGGGGCTGATGCGCGTTCGCGAATTTACCCAGGACGATGCGCATATTTTCTGCACAGAGGAGCAGTTTGAAACGGAAATCGTAAAAATACTGCGCTTTGTAAAAGATATTTACAGCAAGTTCGGGTTCGAGCGCGTATGGATGAAACTGGCGACACGCAAAGAGTCCGAATTTCGTATCGGGTCGGATGAAATCTGGGACAAGGCCGAGGGTGGTCTGCGCCATGCGCTGGACGCAAACGAGATAGAATACGAGGTTGCCGAGGGTGATGCCGCGTTTTACGGGCCGAAAATCGACATTTATCTGAAGGATTCAATCGGTCGTACATGGCAGTGCGGCACGGTTCAGTTGGATATGAACCTGCCGGAGCGGTTTGATTTGTCGTACGTCGGCGAAGACGGCGAAAAGCATCGTCCGATTATGCTGCATCGTGCGTTGCTCGGGTCCATTGAGCGTTTTATGGGCGTTCTGCTGGAATCGACGGGCGGGAATCTGCCGCTGTGGTTAAGCCCGGAACCGGTTGTCGTTACACCGATTTCTGAAAAACACAAAGAGTACGCAGAAGAGGTTGTTGGCGCCTTGCGCGGCGTGGGTGTTTATGCGCGCGCGGATTTGCGTGATGAAAAGGTCAATTACAAGATTCGCGAACTGTCGCTGGCGAAAACACCGATTATTGCGGTCGTTGGTGAAAAAGAGGCCGCGGACAAATCCGTGACCCTGCGACGTTTGGGCGAGGAAAAGCAGACCTCGATGCCGCTGGACGCGTTTGTTGCCGACATGGCAGCGGCGGTCAAGATGCCTCTGTAATATTTCCGGGCGGGCGTTACGGGCCCGCCCGAATGCAAAGAAAAGGAGAAACATATGAAAAAAGTCATTTTGCTGATGGTTGTTACGGCGCCGCTGTTGGCGGCATGCGCCAACAAGTGCGAGACGGAACCGATTGTCGCTGAAAATCATAAGTTGATTGTTCCGCCGAACTTTGGCCAGATGCCCAAATAATCGGAAAAGATTCTGGGCGCCCGGAACCGCGTTGTATTCAGATATTCTTTGTTATGGGAATATTTTTATGATATAATAAGCGTAACTGTATGGGGGAAGTATTCATGAATAATGACGACAATTTGGATTTATTGGATTTGGATGACGGCACGTCTGTGGACACACTGCCGGATGCCGCGCCGTTTGTCACGCCGCGCCCGAAAAAGCCTTGGCTGCTGCTGGGGGTGGGGGTGCTGGTCATCATACTGGCGACATATATAATTGTGCGCACAATCGGCGGCGATTCGTCTTCTTCGATAGAGGTGGATTTGGACGCCCCCGCGGTTGTTGTTGATACACCCGTTGATACGATAGATGTGCCCCCGTTGCCAGTGGATATGCCGACCCCGGTCGCGCCGGCCCCTGTTCAGGTTGCGCCCGCACCGGCGCCGACACCGGCCCCGGTGGCAAAACCTGCGCCGGCCCCTGAAAATGTTGGTGCGCCCGTTCGCGTGATAGAGGATAGAAAACCCGTGACGTTTAATCCGGACAAGCCGGCCCTGGCGGCAAAACCTGCGGCCAAGCCTGCGCCGAAACCCGCGGCAAAGAAACCGGCGGCAAAGCCCGCACCGAAAAAGCAGGTTGCGACGGCCAACGGTTCCTGGTATGTACAGTTCGGTTCATATAGTACGCGCGCGCTGGCGGAAAGCGCCGGTAAAAAACTGCGCGCCGGCCATGGCAGTCTGTTCAATGGCCGCCAGTTTGTTGTTCTGGCCGCGGTGATGAAAGACGGCAATACTCTGTATCGTCTGCGCGTTCCGTTCGCAACGTCGGCGGATGCAAACAGTTTCTGTCGGAATGCGAAATCCGACGGTGTTGACTGCTATGTCGCAAAATAAGGAGATGGCGAAATGAGACCCGGATTGTGGCAAATTGTATTGGTTATCGTTTTGATTTTCATTCTGTTCGGCAGCAGCAAGATTCCGGACATGATGAAAAATCTGGCGGGTGGAATAAACGTCTTTAAGAAAGAATTGAAAGACGACAAATCGCAAGAGGCGCCAAAGAAAGCGCAGGCGGTCAAAACGGTGGCAAAGAAGCCCGCGGCCGTAAAGAACGCGGCGAAAAAAGCCCCTGTTAAAAAGGCGCCCGTGAAAAAGGCGGCGGCTAAAAAGCCTGTGGCCAAAAAGACCGCAAAAAAATAATCGATAACGCTGTTATTAAAAGTGCGACCGGTGTCGGTCGCACTTGTTTTTTTTATCCGCTTAAATTATACTGAACGTGAATTCAACAGGGATGTTGGTTCTGGGACTTGAAAATCCCATAAGCAAACGGCGCAATGCGTCGTAATCCGACATGAAAATGCGGCGTGTTTTACGTTGCATGTTTTGTACCCGGCTGTTGGCCGGGGATCTGTGATTATAAGGGCGCGAACGCGCCCGAAGGTCACAGGGTCATTTTTGCTTATGATTTTTCAAATCCCCGGCCGCCATTTCTTTGGCGGTATTTCTTTTTAACCGAAAAAGGAGCGGGTAGATGAAAAGAAAGCATAAAACGTGTTTTGTCGCAATCGGAATAATAATTGGCCTGGGGGGCGTGGGGCGCGCGGCAACCCCAACAGTCGAAACGTGCGCAGAAGCTTTTGCAACCGAAGCGCCGGAATGCATATCGTGGGATTTTTTTACTTCCGGTATGGGGAATGGGGGGGAAATGTATATTTGTTCATGCGCAGAATGCGAGTCCGGGTATCATAATGACGGTTCAAGTAAATATAAATATTATAAAAATGATTATTTTTATATGTCTAATTCTTGTAATAAAGCAACAGAAACAGGTGGTGGCGGGGGTGGCACAACAACCAAAACGTGCAGCAAGGGTTCATTGTGCACAATGTGCAAGGGGCCGAATGTGACCATAAACGGTCAAATATATTGCGGCCTGTGGGCCGATACCAACGGGGTTAAAACCTGTTCGGCATCATCTGTTGGGGCGAATGTCGCATATACCATGTCGCCGTGTTGCGATTCTGATGGCAAAGCGGTTGGAGGCGCGACGGGTTGTTACGTTATATCATGCAAGACGGGGATGGTTGCGTCCGATGCGAAAACGTCATGTGTTTGTGATGTCGGATACTATGGAACAACGACCACGGGTTGTACGCGGTGTCCTGCGTCCGGCGGTACGTACGGGCTGACCAGCGGCAAGGGCAGTACGCAAATTACCGATTGTTATTTTCCGGCCGGTCTATTGATTAAAGACACCACCGGTACGTATCAATATACCCAGGATTGTTATTATTCTAATTAAAACAAACCCGCCGTTTGGCGGGTGTTTTTACTTTGTGTAGCAGCATTCTTTATTGAATGTCCCCGAGCCAGTTGAATCAGAAAAAGATGTGCCGGCTGGTATGCAGCATGTCGTTATATCTGTTGTGCCGATTGCATTTGTGCCCCGTGTGCTGCCTGATCCCGGACATAGTGTGCATACAGTGGATGCGCCACTGCCGCCGGACTTGTAATAACCGGCTGCGCAGCCGTATTCTGTTGTTGCCGGGCGTTCTTGCGAGCAGTAATAATAATTGCGCGAATCACTGCCGTTAAACGATGCGACTTGTCTGTGTACAACATAACCGGAATATGTCGACCATTTACTGTACATGGGTTCAGATTGTTGTATGCCGCATGCGCTGCATGCGGATTCGCCCCCGGAATAACAGAAATATTTTGCGCCGTTTGCATCTGTACCGATAAGGCAGTCGCTAAGGTTGCTGTTATAGTCATCAGTTGTTGGCGGGCAGGTTGAAAAGTGAGTCGTATTACTGCATTCAATATGTTTGCAATCACATTTTCCGAGTATGTAATCGCCGGGGCCGCTGCTGCCTTCATAGCAGTATGAACCTATTGTTGATGCTGTGGTCGCAATCAGCCGATATGTGGCTGCATCGGTTACATTTGGTGTGGCAATTGACAGGCATATTGCCGGTATAAAAAGTTTCTTTATCATTTCTGATCCCCCGTTTTCCTTGGTTAAAAAGAAAACCACTAAATAAATTCAAGTGGTTGGAGGTTCGAAACAATTATAGAGAATTGCGGGCTTATTTATATATATCACCCCCCTCCAACCGCGGGGTTGGGGGAATAGCACCACGTATCAAATGAAAGTGCCGTGCGAACGTAGGTTGCCCGGCAGCGTCAATTTGTCAGTGGTGTTTTTTTCTTGTCTTGATGCAAGACACTCTATAACGGGTTTCGACGCCCCGCCGCAGGAATATCCCGCGGCGTTTTTATGTTGGCATAATGTATGCGGGCTGTAAAGAAAAATGTGCAAAAAAATACCCCGCCGTTTGGCGGGTGGTTTTAATTCTTGCGGCTTTCGTATTCTTCCTGTTCCTCAACCGTCATGGTCGCCAGGGGGCGTGCCAGCATACGGGACAGGCCGATTTCTTCGCCCGACACGACGCTGTATCCGAACGTGCCGTTTTCCAGGCGGTCCAGCGCGGCGTTTATTTTGCGCAACAGGTTGTTATCGCGGCCCGCCATGCGCAGGTTCATTGTGATTTCCTGTTCAAATGTGGCGTTGTCCGAATCGTCGCCGACACCGGCGCTTTCCGCTTTTTCTGCCATGCGAACCGCACTTAGCACGCTGTCGCTGTCCTGGACCAGTTCTTCTTTCTGGGCCGACAACAGCTGATAAAAATATGCCAGCTGGTTTTCACACATATACGGTTCCGATTTTTTCGGAACGTACTTTGGCGGCAGTTCTATTGTTTTATAATTTTTTGCAGCCACTTTTAGGCTCCTTTTAATTCCATAATCCAATCTGTTAACGTTTCCGGGTCCATTACGCCGGTGCGCGCCTCAACCAATTCGCCGTTTTTAAACGCCATGATTGACGGAATGCTGCGGATGCCGTATTTGGCCGGTGTGCGGCGGTTTGATTCGTCTATTTCAAATTTTACAAAATTTACGTCCGGAATCTGGTTTGACACCTGTTCAAAAATCGGGCCAAACATGCGGCACGGACCGCACCAAGACGCCCAAAAATCCACCAGGGTGATACCGCTCGCTACCAATTCTGAAAAATTCGCGTCGTTTGCGTGATTCAAAGCCATCTTTTTCTCCTTCCTTGTTGATATTTTAAGCGAGTGTATTATAATCGAGATAAAAAGCAAGAGAAATCGGAAAATGAATAAAATCATATACTTAGATGCCGCCGCGTCCGCATTGAAAACGGAGGCGGTAATAGAGGCAGAGGTTGATTTTTTACGCAATAAATACGCCAATGCCGGGCGCGGCATATGCGCGCGCGCGGCGGCGGTGGATGATATGGTCTCGGCCGCGCGCGCGGCGGTGGCGGAATTTATGGGCGCGAGGGCGGCGCAAATTGTGTTTACCGCCGGTGCGACCGACGGGCTGAACCGCGTGGCACGCATGGCCGGGGCGGGGCGCGGTGTTCGCGTTGCAGTGTCCGATTTGGACCATCACAGCGCACGCATGCCGATGGCTGCGTCGGGGGCGGATATCGTGACCATTGGTCTGGATGAAAATCATGATTATGATTTGGGCTGTGTTCCCGAATGCGACATTATCGTCATAACCGCCATGTCGAATGTTTTTGGACGGCCCCAGAATGTGGCGGCGGTGGTTGCGGCGGCGCGGGAAAAAAATCCGAACGTAATCGCGGTGGTTGACGCGGCCCAGTATGCGGCGCACATGCGAATGGATGCGGCCGCGTGGGATGCGGACTTTGTTTGTTTTTCAGGGCATAAAATCGGTGCCGACACGGGGCTGGGGATTATGTATGTAAAGGAGCCGCTGCGATGGGCGCCCGACAAATTTGGCGGTGGGATGGTAAATAAAATAACCGACGCCGAATGGATTTTCAACGATGCGCCGGAACGGTTTGAGGCGGGAACACTGCCGCTGACCCAGATTGCGGGATTGCGCCCGGCGCTGGATTCGTGGCGGCCGGATGCGGGCGCCGGGGTTATGCGGGCGCTGTATGATGCGCTGGCGAAAAATCCGCGGATAAAAATTTATACCACGCCCGGGGCGTCGGTGCTGACTTTTTCGGTGGACGGAATGCATGCGCTGGATTTCGGGGCGCTGTGCGGGGCGCGGGGGCTGTGCCTGCGCGTGGGGAACATGTGCGCGACGTGGGCGATGCGTTTAATCAATGCACCGGCGGGCGGTGTGGCGCGGCTGTCGGCCGGGGCCTGGAACACGGCGGACGATGCGGCGCGCGCGGCGGATATAATAAACGGGATTGTGAAATAACATGACGGACAGGCAGGCGATAATAGACGCATTAAAGACGGTTTATGACCCGGAAATTCCGGTCAACATTTGGGATTTGGGTCTGGTATATGACATATCTATAAAAGACGATGGCGTCGTTATAACAATGACTTTTACCAGTCCGACGTGCCCGATGATGGAGGAATTACTGGAGATGGTGCGCACATCCGTCCAGGCGGTTGCCGGCGCCACGCCGGTGCGCGTGGATTTGGTGTGGGATCCGCCCTGGAATTTGTCGCGCATGTCCGAGACGGCGCGTCTGGAACTGGATTTGACAGAGCAGGGGTGGTGACACATGACATATGCGGAAATGAAAGGGCTGTTGGATATGACGCCGGATGCGGCGGACAAGCTGGAGCTGGTTATGGATTTTGGCGCGCATATGCCGCCGCCGCCGGACGCGGCCGTTTGCCACGACATTGCCGGGTGCGCGTCATGGGCGGCGATATGCCGCGACGGTCGGCGGTTTTACGGTGCGGCCGATTCGGCGCTGGTGCGCGGAATTGTGGCGATTCTGACATCGATGGTTGACGGGAAAACGCCGGACCAGATTCGTGAAATGAACCTGCGGGAAGAATTTGCGTCACTGCACCTGCAATTGGGGACGGGCAGACTGGGCGGCGTTAATTCTATGATTAGTTTTTTGGAAAATTTGTGATAAAGTATATGGGAATATCTACCATATAACAGGACGGGGCGCGTATGACGGAAGACGAGAAAATGTTTCATATCGGCATGTGGGCGTTTGGCTCGGTCTTGGCGCTGACGATTGTGTTGCAGGTATGCTATCGCACACAAAACAAGGCCCGTGACCGCGTGCGCCGGGAAATTGTTGCGACCCAGCAGAAAACGGCCCAGATGGCGGCGAATTTTGCGTCATATGTCCGGCCCGAGATTCTGCGCAATGTTGTTGTTAGCATATATCCCAAGTCCGAGGTGATTAGTTTTCACAAATCCGTCGGGATAGAGGAATTACCGCGAAAGGCATCAGATGTTTGAGGTTGGACGCGACATTTTTAAACACGGGTTTCGCGGCGGGACATCGAATGTCGCCGGCCGGGGCCGGTTGCGCTTTATTCATTTTCTATTTATTTTGGCGTTCGCGCTGTTTATTGCGCGCACGCTGCAATTGGGGATTCAAGGGACGGACCGTTCGCGCCGCGGTCCGGCAGACGGTGCATGGACGGTAAGCCGCGCCGACATTGTCGATCGGCACGGTGACATATTGGCAAAGAACATTATGTCGGGCCACATAACGCTGCGCCCCGGCCAGGTGCGCGACCATGACGCGGTGGCGGCGCTGATTCATGAAATGCTGCCGTATGAATATTCGTTGGCCGATGCGTTAAAGCTGGTAAATTCGTCGCGCCGATTCGTTTATGTAAAAAAATATGCATCTGATACGGCCCGCGACAAGGTGCGGCGTGCAAAACTTGTCGGACTGGAGGTGGAGGATATTCAAACGCGCCGTTATCCGAAGCGCCGGCTGTTTTCACATGTTGTCGGGTATGTAAATGTCGACGGGCGCGGCATGGACGGGGCGGAGCGCATATTCGACGAATACCTGCGCGAAAATTCGGACCCGCTGCGTCTGTCGCTGGATTCGCGCGTGCAAAGCGTGTTTTACGACCAGCTGTCCGCGGCAATTGGCAAGTATCAGGCCAAAGGGGCGATGGGCCTGCTTATGAATTCGCGTACCGGCGAAATGGTGGCGATGGTGTCTTTGCCGGACTTTGACCCGGAAAACCGCGGCGCCGACCCGGTCGGAAACCGCACGTTCATGCCGATGCGCGGTGTGTTTGAAATGGGTTCCATATTCAAGATTTTCAATACGGCGATGGCGCTGGAGAACAATGTTACAAAAGAATACTATGTCGCGGAGCCGTTCAAGATATACGACAAAAACGGCCGTCTGGCGTGCAAGCCGATTGACGACGTGCGCAGCTTTAAGCCGCCGCGGCCATATCTGGGGATAGAGGAGATAATGGTTCATTCCTGTAACCGCGGCAGTGCGCAGATTGCGTTGGACCTGCCGGACGGTACGCAAAAGGAATTTTTCCAGAGACTGCATATGGACCGGGCGCTGGATTTGGAATTCGGACGCACGGAAAGAACGCTGATGCCGTTGAAATGGGGGCCGGTGGAAAAGGCGACGGTGTCGTTCGGACACGGTATATCGGTCACGCCGATGCATCTGTTGCTGGCGGTCAATGCGATGACAAACGGCGGGATATACATATATCCGACGATACAGAAAAGAACAGTCGGCGCCGTTCGGGGCGAGCGTGTTCTGGCCGCGGAAAAATCCGCAAAACTGCGTGAGTTAATGCTGCGCGTGTCAGAGGAGACCAGCGGTAAACAGGCGCGCGTTGCGGGCATTCAAATCGGTGGTAAAACCGCAACCGCGGAAAAGCGCGTGAACGGAAAGATTGACCATAAAAAGAACTTGACCGCGTTTGTGGGAATATTCCCGGCCGCGGCGCCGCAGTACACGATATTGGTCGTTTTGGACGAACCGAAAGGGATTGCGGAAACGTTCGGCCTGCGCACGGCCGCGTGGAACGCGGTTCCGACCACGGGAAAGATTCTTGACAGCATACTGCCGTTGCTATTTGAATAATTTTCGATTATAATACAGCTGATAATAAGAAAGAGTAGAAGTTGAGAAAGATAGTGGAAAAATCCATGCTTGGGCGGGCATGGGTGTCAGCATACGCAGAGCAGGACGAAGTTTTTGTTAGCCCCGATGATTTAATCGGAAAAATATTGCGATGCCGCGGCATAGCGGATGCGGCCGCACAGGAAAAATTTTTAAACCCCTCAATCAAGGAATATATGCCGGACCCGTCGGTTTTGCGCGACATGGACGCCGCCGCGCGCACGATTGCCGACTGTGTCGTCGCCGGGGATAAAATCGCGATATATGGTGATTATGACGTTGACGGTGTGACATCGACGGCCATATTCGTAAAGTATCTGCGCGCGATAGGGTGTGACGTGATGTGGCATCTGCCCACGCGCGAGGGCGAGGGGTACGGCCTGAATACGGCGGCCGTGGATGAAATTGCGGCCGCGGGCGCCCGGTTGCTGATAACCGTGGATTGCGGCATCAGTGGCGCGGCAGAGGTTGCGCGCGCCAAATCGCACGGCATGCGCGTTGTCGTGACGGACCATCATTCCCCTGACAGCGAACTGCCCGCGGCGGACGCGGTTGTTAATCCCAAGCGCGCGGACGATACGGCCGGAATGCAGTATCTGGCGGGCGTGGGGGTGGCGTTTCTGACCCTGGTCGCGTTGAACCGCGAATTGAAAAAGAGCGCGCCGGCGCCGATGCAGGAAAAGATAGCCGCGGTCAATCTGTTGAATTATTTGGATTTTGTGGCGCTGGGCACGATATGCGACACGATGCCGTTGGTTGGGCTGAATCGCGCGTTTGTGGCGACGGGGTTAAAGGTTTTGGGCCTGCGCCAGAATCTGGGCCTGCGCGTGCTGATGGATGTTGCGGGTATTAAAAAGCCCTCTGTTTATGCGGCCGGATTTGCGTTGGGACCGCGCTTGAATGCGGCGGGACGTCTGGATTCCGCGGCGCCTGCGCTGGAACTGCTGCTGACGGACAATACGCTGATTGCGTATGATTTGGCGGGCCGGCTGCATAAAATGAACCAGGACAGAATCGATATTCAAAACGCGATAATGTTGCGGGCGAATGAAATGGCGGCGGCCGCGGCGCCGGGAAACTGCAGTCTGTTTGTGTGCGGTGAAAACTGGCACGGCGGGGTGATGGGGATTATTGCGGGCCGGCTGAAGGACAAATACAATTTGCCCGCATGCGTCGCGACAAAGTCGGACGGTGTTATAAACGGTTCGGGGCGCAGCGTTGCGGGCGTCGATCTGGGGCGGATTATTCATGAGGCGCTGGCGGCGGGAATTGCAAAAGAGGGCGGCGGCCATGCGGCGGCGGCCGGATTCACACTGGAGGCGGACAAAGAGGATGCGTTTAGAGAATTCCTGGAACGCTCGGCCCGCGCCCAGCTGGACGGGCAGCCGCCCGCGTGCGAGGTTATGGTTGACGCGGAGCTGGATGCGGGCGGTGCGAACATGCGGCTGGTAAATTTAATGGGCGCGCTGGAACCGTTCGGCCAGGGAAATCCGGAACCGACGCTGGTCCTGCGCGGGGGGCGACTGAAAAGCGCGGTTGTAATGGGCGGCGGCGCGCATCTGCGCGGAACGCTTGCGACCAGTGCGGGAACAACACTGGCATTTGTCGGATTTAATCTGGTCGGTACGCCGGTCGGTGATTTTTTGCTGGACGATGCGAATACAAACACTACAATAACCGTACTTGGGCGACTGAAAGAAAACGAATACAACGGCCGTGTTAGCGCGCAGTTCTTTTTGGAAGATATCGCGGTTTAATAAGATGAATGAAAAAGCACAGATTTTTATAGAAAAGATAAAGGCGGCGAAATCGGTCGCGATTATCGGGCACAAAAATCCCGACGGCGACGCACTGGGCAGTGCGCTGGCGCTGGCGCGGCTGATTGAGCTGAACTTTGGAATATCGCCGGTGTGCACATATGACGGAAATATTCCCGAAACTTTGTCCGACGTGCCGTTGCGCCCGCGCATGCGGTATTTCGGGCATCTGAATGTGACGGCGCCGTTTGATGTTGTGATTCTGGTCGATTACGGCACCGCGCGTCATTTGGAATTCGCCACGTCGATTATACAAAGCGCCGGATTTTTGATAGAGATAGACCATCATAAAAACGATGCGCCGATTGCGTCGTTGTGCATCGACGACGAGGCGGCGGACGCCACCGCGGTAATTATTTACGAGATGATGCGCGCGATGGGATGGAAATATGATTTGGACATATTGAATCTGCTGGCGCTGGGGATTGTGACGGACACGGGATATTTTAAGTTTACGCGCAACGGGCGCGTGATGCGGATAATGGCGGAAATGATTGACGCCGGCGTGCGCATACGCAGTGTTTACGACATGTTGAACAACCAGCCCAAGAAAGCGATACTGGTGGAAACGCGTGCGGCGGCGGGTGCGGAATTTTTCTATCGCGACCGTTTGGCGGTGGCGACGATTCCCAACCGCGATTACCGCAATATGGACGGGCGCGGTGAAAACGTGCTGGACATATTGGCGCGCATAAAGGGCGTGGAATACATTGCGCTGTTGAAACAGCAAAAGGAAAATCAGATAGGCGTGTCGCTGCGCGGGCGCACAAAACCGGTGAATCATATTGCAGAGGCGCTGGGCGGCGGCGGTCATATGTTTGCGGCGGGCGCGGTGCTGCGTGATTCGCTGGAAAATGTTCATGACAGGGTTGTCGAATTGTTCAGGGGGGCATGAAAATGTTTAGAAAAATTTTTGTTTTTGCGGTGTGCATGGTTTGCGGCGCGGCATACGGCGCGCCGGACAGGGCGCTGGTTCAGCGTGCGGAAAAATATCTTAATTCCGTGACAGGATTGTCGGGCGACTTTGTTCAGACGGCCGCCGGTCACCGTGCAAAAGGGACGTTTTCAATGCTGCGCCCGGGGCGCGTTCGCCTGGACTATGACAGCATGCCCGTTCAGATGATTGCCGACGGCAAGGACTTGTATTTTTTTGACAAGTCGCTGGACCAGATTACGACGGTGCCGCTGACCAGTACGCCGGCCGGCATTTTGGTGCGCAAGAACATAGACCTGCAGAATGCGGACATTGTTGTGACGGAAACCGCCCAGGGCAAGGATACTTTTTCTTTAAAGATGAACATGCGCGGCCAGGAAGGGCTGGGGCATATGACGGTTGTGTTTGATAACAGCCCGGTTGCCTTAAATTCATGGACGGTTGTCGATGCGACCGGCGCCAAGACAGAGGTTGCGTTTCAAAATATGAAGCCCAAGACCAATTTCGGCAAGGATTATTTTCAGATTCAGCGCCACAAGACGGTCGGCACCGGCGGCGGTGACGCGTTTTACGATTAAGGGCGTGCGATGTTCGGGATAAGCTGGGCCGAATTAACAGTAATTTTATTGGTGGCCGTTGTGGTTATTCCGGCACGCAGCTGGCCGGATGTGGCGCGTGCGCTGGCGCGCGCGGTTAAAATGATTCGCGCGGTCATATGGAAAATAACGGACGCGTCGGAACAGATAAAAGACCGCCTGGACTTGGAGGCGCCGATTGACGACATCATCGGCGATACGGCGCGCGACGTGCTGAATGAATTTTCCGTGCCGATAAAGAAAAAAGCGCAGAAGAAAAATACGGTGGCGGGGAAACGCAAAAAATGAAAATGACACTGGTTCAACATTTTGCTGAGCTGCGTCGGCGCATTTTGTGGGTTGCGTTGATTTTTGTCGCCGGGTTCGCGCTGGGCTGGTTTTGCGCGCCCGCGCTGCAGGCTTTTTTATCACAGCCATTGATGGCCGTGTGGCCGAACGGAACCATGCTGTACACGGGGTTGGCGGACGGACTGATGATACAGTTTTCGCTGGCGACGGGCGTGGCGCTGATGATGGCGGCGCCGGCGGCGCTGTGGCATTTGTGGGCGTTTGTGGCGCCGGGACTGCGGGCGAATGAAAAAAAAATTATTTGGCCGATAATGGTCCTGTCGCCGGTTTTGTTTTTGGCGGGCGCCGCGTTTGCTTTTTATATCCTGTTTCCGGTTGCGTTTAAATTCTTTGTCGATTTGAACCTGGCGGCGCCGGTCCCCAGTGTGCTGATGCCGGCGGCGCGGGAATATCTGGTGTTTGCAATCGGGTTGTTAAAGGTGTTCGGCATTGCGTTTCAGCTGCCGCTGGTGCTGGTGCTGCTTAACCGTGTCGGGGTGCTGCGCCGCAGTGTGGCCGTGCGCATGCGGCGATATGCCATTGTCATCATTGTTGCCGCCGCCGCGGTTTTAACACCGCCCGATATCGTGTCCCAGGTCGTTTTGGCCGTTCCAATGTGGGCGTTGTTTGAAATAAGTCTTATGTTTATGCGCCGCGACTGATTAGATTTTGTTTACAGCCATTTTTATGATATAATTTTTCTGTGAAAAAAATCTGTGGATTTTTTATGATAAGCGCATGCGTCGCATTGGTCGCCGCATGTGATTTACAGCCCAAAATTATGTCGTTGCCGGATTCGGTGGGCGACTTTATTTCAGACCGATACCCCGCATTGTTGGCCGACCCTGAAACGCAGCCTGAAATTTATAATTCGGCCGCATCGGACTATGGTGTTTATGCGTCGCCTGAACTGTACGGTTCCGTGGAAAGCGACGATTACATCATGTATGCCGACATAAACGACTATATGTTCCCGGCCCAGGCCGCCGATGCGCCCGCCGCAACCGCGGCGCCGGAAGAAGCGCGGATTGTAGCCCGGTATTCCGCACCGGACGATGAACCGGCGGCCGCGGCGGATTCGACGCCGGATGAATATCTGGTTGTGCCGATGTATGGCGGCGCCCGTGATTCGCATCAGATAAAGGTTGTGGCCGGCGATACTTTGTACAACATCGCGCGGCGTTATGGCGCCACGGTTGAAGAGGTCGCCAAAATGAACAACATGTCGGCGCCGTATTCGTTGCGTGTGGGACAGACCCTGCGTGTGCCGGGCAACGGTGATATCGTGGCGTCCGCGGCATCGGTTGACGCGGCCGCACGTCAGCCGTCGGCGCCCGCGTCAAAAACGGAAACGCCCGCGCCCGCCCGCAGTGCGACACCGCCGACGCCGGCGCGCGTTCAGTTGCAGACGGTGACGGTCGGGGCGGGGGATACATTGTATTCCATTTCGCGCAAGTATTCCGTTCCGGTTAACGACCTGGCGGTTATGAACGATTTGGTGGCGCCGTTCCGTTTGACGGTGGGACAGAAACTGCGTGTGCCGAATCTGCAGGCGGCGGCCGCGGCCAAGACTCCGGCGGCGCCCGCAATCGCATCGTCGGCATCGGCCGAATACGGTACGCCCAAAAAGGCGGATTCTGCCCGCAACGCGACACCGGCAAAATCCGACGCGGCGGCAAAAACTAATCTGAAAAAGGAGCCGCAAAAGCAGACGCCGGCGCAGTCGCAAAAGACCGCCGCCGCGCCAAAGGCAAAGATATCGTCCGACCCGAAACAGAAATTGCCGGTGATTGCGGCGCGCTCGTCTTCGAAATTCTCGTGGCCGGTTCGCGGCAAGATTTTGTCCGCATTCGGCACAAAGCCCAATGGTTTGGTTAACGACGGAATCAATATCGCAGCGGCGCGCGGCACCACGGTCAAGGCGGCGGAAAACGGCGTCGTCGCATATGCCGGGAACGAGGTTAAGGGTATGGGCAACCTTATAATAATTCAGCACTCCGGCGGTTGGATGACGGTTTATGCGCATCTGGATTCAATGGCGCTGCGTCGCGGCGCACGCGTAAATGTCGGCCAGAAAATCGGCACCGTCGGCGCCAGCGGCAAGGTTGACCGCCCCCAGTTGCACTTTGAAATCCGCAAGGGGACCAAGGCATACAATCCGTCGCAGTATTTGAAGAAATAAAAATCGCCGTTCTGCGGCGATTTTTATTTTGGTGATAACTGCAAAACAAAAACCGTCGCAAGGACGGTTTATATTTTGGTGGGCGCGCAGGGACTGTAATTCCCACCGCAGTTGCGGCGGGCCCCTTTCCGCTCGTAAGGTTTGAACTGCGCAATGGCTTGTTCAAACCAACTACGCAGACGAACCCAATGCAGGGTTCTCGTCCGGCTTGCCATAGACCAAAACAAAAACCGTCACAAGGACGGTTTATATTTTGGTGGGCGCGCAGGGACTCGAACCCTGGACCCACTGATTAAGAGTCAGTTGCTCTACCAACTGAGCTACGCACCCGATGGGTCATTCATTCCGAATACTCGCGAATTATATATCTTTTTATCTTATTTGCAAGAAATTATTATTTCTTTTTATTTTGTGCCTTTTCCGCGCCCAAAGGCGCGCCGGGCACGGGAATCCTTACCTATGCAAAGTTTTAAAATGCTTTGCTAGAATTATAGCGTTGACATGAAAAACACAAAGAACACAACCACAACTAAAAAAGGAGAAAAAATGAAAAAAATAGTTATCTCGACATTGGCGGTGCTGATTGCATGCCCGGCATTTGCGGGGCCGAATCAGAACAGCAGCTGGCAATTGTTCGGGCTGGACCCGTATATCGGCTTGCGCGGCGGTATGGGCTATACAAATGTTAACGTAAAGCACAACGGCCACAAAAAGTCCATCCAGGATCATGAGTTCCAGGGCCGTGCAGCGTTGGGTTTGGAAGTTTGTGACACTGTCCGCAGCGAAATCGAATGGTCCATATTCAGCAAGGTAAAGGATACCAAGCATTACGGCGACCAGAAGGTTAAGGTTGAAACCAAGATGCAGACATTGCTGTGGAATTCTTATATGGAATTCGGCTCCTATGAAATTGTTCGCCCGTTCATCGGTGCCGGTGTCGGTGCCGCGTTCACAAAGCTGGACAAGCATGTTGAAGGCTTTGGCAGCTCAAATGACGACAAGACACGCGTCGCGGCCATGGGTACGTTGGGTGTATCGTTCGACTGGCAGCGCTTGGCCGTTGATTTGGCCGCGCGCTATACCTATGTTGACATCGCGTCCGGCCTGCATAACTTTGGCGGCGATCTGGGTATTCGCTTTATGTTCTAACGACGGTCTTGCCGCGGGGCCCCGCGGCAGGGTTGTCGGTGTTTCCAAAACAAACCGCGCGATGGCCGCGGTTTGTTTTTTTTCACTTGCGGCGCGGCGGCAAAAAAATTATAATGCCCGCCGGATTTTTAACGAAAACAAACACAACGCGCGGTGCATGCACATAAGTCCAGTTGCATCGCGCGTGTTTTTTTAAGGGGTAGAAAAAATGAATAAGTTTCCACAAAATTTGAAAGAGGCGCTAATTGCGTCCGTGCCGAACGCGGCTTTGATGGTTGTCGGTATGGTGACGCTGAACCTGTGGATTTACGGTGCGCTGACCTGGGGGCATTTTGCCGTTGTGGTGCCGCTGATGTTTGTCGTCGCGTTTACGTATGACTTTTTTATCGTGGGGCCGATGGTTGCGCGCCTTGTCAGAAAATATAATATCGGCCGCGCGATGCCGTTTATACGCGTTGCGATAATGGCGGGTACGCTGACGTTTGTTGCGCCGATTATCGAATCGGGTACGGTTATTTCCGCGCACCAGTACATAATGGCGGCGCCGCGCAATTATGTGGCGGCCTTGATACTGCAGCTGTTTTTTGCCTTGCCGCTGGGGCTGTTTGTTTTGGACCGTGCGCGGCGTCTGAATGTGAAATAAAAAATCCCGCAATGCGGGATTTTTTTAAGACAGTTGCGCCAATGCTATTTTGCCAAGGAACGCCGCCTCTATATCGCCCAGCAGGGATTTCGTGCCTTCGTCCAAATCGTCGTTTTCCTGCAGGTCTTCGGTGCGGGATATTATTTGCTCGCACATTTTTACCAAATCGCGGCTTATCATTTTCGGCGCCAGTATGTCGGCCTTAAACACTTTCTTTTCGTCGCGCGCCATGAAATAACTTTCGGCAAGGCTGTCCGCCCATGTGTCCACGTCCTCTGTTAATCGGTCGAACAACAGGTGCTGAGAATAGCTGTTCGTGGACCAGTGGTTTATTTTGCATGCGTATTTGAACGCGATTAGATTTTGTATTAGCTCATACATTTTTCATTTCCTCCGTATCTGGATTTTACCAATACGGGCGCATCATAGTTATAGGATAATATGCGGGCGCTATGTGCATGAAATCCGGGATTTTTTGGGAATTCAAACCTGGCGAAAATGTAAAAAAAATATTGTACAATGATTTGCGTAACCACAAGGAAAAAGGAGACCTTATATGCAAAAACTTATCAAAAAAATGTTCATGTTCACATCAGTGCTGTGTGCGGCGGCCGTGCTTAGCGGGTGCAGCACAATGTGCGGCCAGAAGAAAGCGCGCCGTCATGTGAAGCCGGCTGCGCAGGAGACTGTCGTGGTATATCAGAGCTATGAAACGACCGGCGACATCGACCGTGTTGCCGCCAAGATGTACACGCGCAGCAGCGCCGGCGGCGAATCCAAGATGGGCTATATCAAGTTTGTTGAAACAGACGGCGGCTTGAAAATGAATGTCGATTTGAAAGACCTGCGCCCGGGCGTGTCCTATACCGTAAAGATTTATCAGTGCGGCAGCTGCAACAACGACAGCATGTGCTGTGACAAATCCAGCATGCCGATAAGCCTGCCGAAACTGAAGGTTGAACAGCGCGGTCGTTTGGAAGAATCCTTTATCATCCGCGGCTTGACGGCGGCCCAGCTGAACAACGCCAAGATTTATCTGGAACGTGACGGCGGATACAAGGCGGCATGGGGCACGTTTGAACGCGGCATGATGCTGTAATATCTGTTCGGTATGTAAATTAAGTTCATAGTCTGTACGTCCCGGATTTTTCCGGGACGTGTTTTATATATTTTTTCTTTGTGAATACAATCCTATCTGATAATCTTGTAATCTTGATGGGGATGGGAGGAAAAGCAATTGCTTTGTTCGCTGTTATATGCGGTGTGCTGCAGCCGCATTCGGCATCATGGGCCGATTATATTGGGACGGACGTATATGGCGGTGAACTGCATTTAAGCCGGGACTCTTTTCTGGCGCCCGGTGTTGCGGTGCGCTCTGACGGCGTGTATGTCGATGCGTCTATTAAAATGCAAAACATGGCGACCGTGTTCAGTGATATTTACGTGTGCGACAACTGTGATTTTCATATACAAAATTCCGGCGAGGTTTACGGGCGCATACATCTGGGCGACGGCGCCGAAATGACACAGATTGTCCGCAGCGCCGCGGATATAACGTTTCTTGACGCAGATGCGCCGTATGTCGTTCTGGCCGACGGTGTGCGGAATGCGCGGTGGGATGATTTGTTCGCGCTTGGCATGGGTGCTGGAACATTGGTTCTGCGTGACAGCGACGTCGTGTTTTCCGATTCGGTGATGCCGTATGCGGCGGGCGCCGCGTCACAAATTATTTTGGATGGTGTTGTCACGCTGCGCCTGTCGGAACAGTATGCAATGCAAGAGGGCGTGGCCCTGATGCACAATGTGTCGGGTGACGCCAGTGTCGTCGTCGATGCGCCGTCGCCGGGCGAGCTGTATGCGTATGCCGCGAAAATTGAAAACAACGACCTGTATATAACAACCGTGCGTGAAACGGATTACTATAAAATTCTGGGTGACGGCCGCGGTGCGTTTTTAAACCTTGTTCGCAAAAGGGCGCCGGATGATGCGTTGTTGCGTCGCCTGGATGCGGCCACAAGTTTGTCGGAACTGTATTCCATAATGTCGCGCAGTGTTGTTTTTAATCCCGGAATATTGGGGCGCCCCATTCGTATTATGGACCGGTTTATGGCCGATGGTGTTGCGGTCAACGATATGGCCTTGTCTGCATGGACTGTTGCTGGGCGCCCGTTTTATATCGCTGATTCCGATTATGACATATATGGTCTGTCGATTGATGTTGGCGCGCCGACGCGCTCCGGATTTTCGATTGGTGCTTCACTGTACGGCGCCATGGCGGAATCGGATGATGAAATAAATGCGTTCAGTGCGCGGATGCTTGGCGGTAAAATTCATGCCGTCTATGATACAGACCGGATGTGGGCGCGCGGCGTGGTTGGTGCGACGTATGGCGATTTCGATGTTCCGTATATTTTTGATGCGGGGCGTATTCGTAATAATGTGCACGCCGTGTCCGTGTATGGTGTTGCGGATATCGGATTTGTGCTGGGGATTTTTACGCCGTATGTCGGGGCGGAATATCATGGGATGCATATATTGGATGCGCGCCGGGACCGGACCTCGCTTCGTGCGGGTGTTGACGCGGTTCTGTCATGGCGGGGTGAGACGGGAACGTATAAATTCAAAACAGGCGGCGGATTAAATTCGCGTCAAGATACCAGGGGCGGCGCGTCTGTCGGGTTTTATTCCGCCGATGACATGATTGGCGGAGACGTGGCGGTGGATATAATTCATGCCGACAACGGTTGTGCCGGCATGTTTTCTTTTTCCGTTAAGATAGAATTTTAATCGACAAATTCCCCGCGCAGCGACGCCTTGTTTGCCGCGGTTATACGTATGCGCGCGATTGCGGGTGCGTTCGGTGCGGCGGCAACAATACATTGCTGCATATACGGTGTGCGATATACCAGATGTCGGCCGGTCTTGTCTGGTCCCTCGCACAGGCAATCCATTTCGCGATTGATGCAACCTTCGTTAAATTCGCGCTGAATCTCATTCAATGCCGCGTCCAGTTTTGCCAGGCGCGCGGCTTTGACCGTTTCCGGAATCTGGTCCGGCATTACGGCGGCGGCGGTATGCGGGCGCGGTGAATATTTGAACGAATAAGAATTTATGTATTTTATCTGCTTTGCGATTTCCATCGTTTGCTCAAAGTCCGCGTCCGTTTCGCCGGGGAAACCGACGATAAAGTCGCTGGAGATTTGTATGTCGGGGCGGGCGCGGCGTAATTTGTCAACTATATCTATATATAGATTTAGCTTGTACGGACGATTCATTCTTGTCAATACATTCGGACTGCCGCTTTGTATAGGCATGTTTAGGAAAGGGAGCAGTTTCGGCTCTGTCCGGAACATGTCTATCAGGTCGTCCGTCATTTCCGTCGGATAGCTGGATGTAAATCGTATGCGGCGTACGCCGGGCAGGGGGGCGGCCGCACGGATTAAATCGGACAGTCTGAAAGTATGGCCGCTGTCGTCCGTATATTTGTATCCGTTAACGTTTTGCCCAAGAAAACATATCTCGATTGCGCCGGTCTCTGCGGCGTGCGCACAGTCGCGGACCACGTCCGCATATGGGCGCGATATTTCACGGCCGCGTGTGTATGGAACGATGCAGTAAGTGCAACAGTGATTGCAGCCTTCCTGTATGGGGATATACGCGACGGCGGGTGATACGGACATGCGCGGCATTTCATCGAATTTTTCCAGGCCGCCCAAATCTATGTTTAATAGTTTGCTGTCGGGATTTTCCAACAGTGCCGGCAGTTTGTGATAGCTCTGCGGGCCCAAAACAAAATTCAATTCCGGTATTCGGCGAAAGGCGTCGGCGCCGGCCTCGCGTGCGACGCAGCCGACAATCCCGAAAAGGGCGTCGGGCTTTTTTGCGCGTCGAATACGCCCCAGGGCGGAAAACACCTTGTCGGTGGCCTTGGCGCGGACGGCGCATGTATTTAAAATTATTATGTCAGCATCCGATACGTCGTCCGTTTCCGTCATTCCACGCGCGGCCAGCATCGCCGCAATACGCTGGCCGTCATATACGTTCATCTGGCAGCCGAATGTTTTTATAAAAAACTTTTTCATATCCCGTTCGCCTGGTTTTTGTTTGTTACGCCAGTTTCGCACGCAGCAGTTCATTTACAACTGCCGGATTTGCCTTGCCGCCGGTCGCCTTCATGACATTGCCGACAAAGAATCCCAGCAGGCCCGTTTTGCCACTGCGGTATTGTTCCACCTGGGCCGGGTTGGCGGCGATTACATCGTCAACGGCCTTTTCAATGGCGGACGTGTCGGTGATTTGCTCCATGCCGAACTTTTTGGCAATCTCGCGCGGGGTGCCGGTTTCCCCGTCCAGCATTTTTATAAATATTTCTTTTGCCTGTTTTCCATTGATGGATTTTTCAGAAATCATATCGACCAATTCGGCCAGATTCGCCGGTGTGATAATCCGCGGAGCGCCGCTCTCAGCTGTATCCACAGCGTTTTTTACATCCCAGTTTTCCGGGTGTGCGAACAGCTCGGATATCATCCAGTTCGCAATCGCCTTTGCGCGTGATTTTTTGTCGCCCACGGCCGCGTCGAACCAGCGTGATATGTCGGTGCTTTCGGTAAGTCTTGCGGCGTCGTATTCCGCCAGCCCCAGTTCGCCGGTATAGCGGGCGCGTGTGGCCGCCGGCAATTCCGGCATTGTACGGCGCACGCGTTCAATCGTTTCGTCGTCAATTACCAGTTCCAGCAAATCCGGGTCCGGGAAATAACGATAATCCAGCGCGTCTTCCTTGCTGCGCATTACGGATGTTGTGCCGTCGCTTTGAGAATAGCGCATCGTGTCCTGGGATACGGCGGCGCCCGATTCGTAAAGTTCTATCTGGCGGCGCGCCTCGTATTCAATGGCCGATTTGATGAACTTGAACGAAACCATGTTCTTGGTTTCCGTGCGCGTACGGAACTCTGTGGAACCCACGGGGCGGACCGATACGTTCACGTCGGCGCGCATGGAGCCTTCTTCCATGTTCGCCTTGGACACGCCCAGTGCACGCGCGATTTCGCGTATTTCGCGCAGATAGCGCTCCGCCTCGTCGGGTGACGATATATATGAATTGTTTTCCGGATTCTTGACGTCCAAAAACGTTACGATTTCCAGCAGTGCGACACCCGTGCGGTTATAGTCCGCAAAGGATTTTGTCGGGTGGACGTCGTGTTTTAATTTTCCCGCGTCCTGTTCCAGGTGCGCGCGCTCTATAAATATTTTTTTGGGTTTGCCGTCGTCCGACATAATTTCAACCCAACCGCGGCCGACAACGGGCGGGCGGTCCGCCGGCTGTGATATCTGGTATCCCTGGGGCAGGTCGGGATAGAAATACTGTTTACGCGCAAAGGTGCTGTGTCTTGAGATTTCAGCATTCAGCCCCAGGCCCATTTTTATCGCTTGTTCCACGCAGTATTCGTTTAACACAGGCAACATTCCAGGCATTGCACAATCAACCATCGATACCTGGGTGTTTGGGGCAACAGTTGGGTTATAATCCGCAGAAGCGCCGCTGAATAATTTGGAATTTGACAGTACTTCTATATGTGTTTCCAACCCAATAACCAGTTCCCAGTCAGTCGTTTTGCCCTTTATTGTAAACATTTTTTCTTTTTCCTTGCTTTTTTGTATTAGGTATCTTATTATGCGTCTCGCGTTGGCTAGGTAGCTCAGTTGGTAGAGCAAGGGACTGAAAATCCCTGTGTCGGCGGTTCGATTCCGTCCCTAGCCACCAGATTATTTTTAATGGCTGCGGCCATTTTTTTATTTCCCCATTATCTTTGTCGGACGATTGTCAATGCCTGCAGCGGTCTCGATATGCTTTGCCAATTGCAGAACACGCATGTCGGCAAAGCGCGGACCAACAACCTGCAGACCCAGCGGCAGGCCGTTTTCGGCAAGTCCCGCCGGCACGCTGCACGCCGGCACGCCGGCCAGGTTCATTGCAACCGTGAACAAATCCAACGCATAGTATTCCAGTGGCGACAGGTCGGAAGCCAGCGGCATCGCCGTTCCAGCGGATGACGGGCATACAATCAGGTCGCACTGCTCGAATGCGGCGGCAAAGCTGTTCGCAATCATTCGGCGAACGCGCGCGGCCTGCATGAAATATACGTCGTACGATTCGCTGCTAAGCACGGCGGTGCCGATAATCATGCGGCGCTTTACCTCGTCGCCGAATCCTGCGGCGCGCGTTTTCTTGTACGTGTCTATCAAATCGGCGCCGTCAACGCGCAGACCGTATTTCATTCCGTCATACCGGGCTAGATTTGATGAGGCCTCGGCCGGGGCGATGATGTAATACGCCGCCAGCGCGTCCAGGATATTCGGAATAGAGACCTCGACTATTTCGGCGCCCATTGATTTTAAGTCGGCGATGCGGGACTCAAATATACGTTTCATGTCCGCGGATATTTCCACATTCGCAAATTCTTTTATCACGCCGACGCGCAATTTTTTGCCATCGCCCAGAATTGGCGAAACGGCGCTATGTGCATGAAATTCGGCGTTTGCACTGGTCGACTCTTTTGGGTCGTGGCCCGCCATTGCGGACAACAGCAGTGCGGCGTCGTCCACCGTGCGGGCAATCGGGCCCGGCGTGTCCAGGCTGGATGCGAACGCAACGCATCCCCAGCGCGAGCACAGACCGTAAGTCGGTTTCATGCCGACCAGGCCCGTTATCGCCGCCGGGAAACGAATTGAACCGCCGGTGTCCGTTCCCGTGCCGCCAATGGCCAGGCCGGACGCGATTGCAGATGTTGCACCGCCGGACGAGCCGCCGGCCGTTAAACGCTTTTCCATCTGCCACGGATTGACGGGCGCGCCGAAATAGCTGGTCTTGCTGAACGTGCCCATGGCGAATTCGTCCAGATTTGTTTTGCCCAGCAATACCGTGCCGGCGTCGATAAATTTTTGTGATACCGTGGATTCATATTCCGGTATGAAGTTTTCCAGCATGCGTGACGCCGCCGTTGTGCGAATGCCGCGCGTGGCAAACAAATCCTTCATTCCAATCGGAATCCCGTCCAGGGGCAGGGCGCCGTTTTCCGCATAGCGTGCGTCGGACGCCGCCGCGTCGGCAACCGCGCGCTCTGGCGTGACGGTGATATAGCAGTTCAAATCGGCGCCGTATTTTTCAATGCGGTCCAGATATGCGCGCGTTAATTCGGTTGCGCTTATCTCGCGCGATTTCAATTTTTCCAAAGCCTGGGTAATCGTTAAATCAATCATTGTCTGTTCCTGATGTTTTTATTATTCGTCCATAACCTTTGGCACGGCAAAATAACCGCGGCTGACGCCCGACTTGTCCGGGGCGCTCGCCAGAACCGCGTCACGGATATTTCCGTCGGTGACCGCATCCGCGCGGCGCGGCATCGCATGCTCTGCCGGGGATATCATGGGCTCTATGCCGGTGGTGTCGATTTTCTGTAATTTGTCCAGCCATTCCACGACAGAGTCAATGTTCATTTCCTCCAGCTTGTCGTCCGGGATTTCAATTCGTATCAGGTCTGCAAATTTACGCAATTGCTGCTTGCTAAACGCCATGTTTTATCCTATGTTAAAATTACCAAAGGATTATATAATGATTCTGCCAGATTTCAAGGCTTTTCCGCGCGTTGGACGCATAATTGGACTTGACTGGGGCGCGCGTCGCACCGGGGTTGCCGTATCCGATGCGTCGCGGGAATTTGTTTTTACACGGCCCGCAATTTTGACACCGCGCGGCGACACGTCGTGGGCGCGGCGCGTGGCTGAATTGGCGGCTGTGGAAAAGGCGGTCGGAATCGTAATCGGCATGCCGGTCCACGCGGATGGAACGCCGTCCGAAATTTGTGACGACATTCGCGCGAATGCCGCGCAGGTGTGCACATACGTCGATTTGCCAGTTTGTTTTATAGAGGAAAATTTAACCAGTGTTGCCGCCCAGGAATCGATGGGCAAGGTGCGCCGCGCGGATATAAAACAGCGTCTGGATTCAGAGGCGGCGCGTGTGATTTTGGAAAACGCGATTGCGGTAATGCGTCGGGGCGATTCTTAAAAAGTCCCGGATTCAATGCACATAGCGCGTTTTTTTATTCTTCTTTTTTATCCGGAATTTTACCGTCCGCGGACAGCAGCACCGCCAGCCATCGCGTGGAGTCAAACTGTGCGGTGATTATAAATGTCGCCACCAGCAGCGGCACGCTGAAAAACATTCCGGCGACACCCCAAATCATTCCCCAGAATACCAGGTTTATAAGTATGGCCAGCGTGGACAGATTTAGTGTTTTTCCGGTCAGTTTCGGTTCCAGTATATTGCCGAATATTATTTGCAGGCCTATAAGACCGCACGCAACCAATATCGGCTGCTGTAATGTCGGGGCGTTAATCAAGGAATACAATATCGGCAGGCCGCACGCGACAATGGCGCCGATGGTCGGGATATAGCTGGTGATAAATACAATGAATGCCCAGACACCCGCAAATTCCAGCCCCAGCGAGCGCAGCCATACATACGACAGAATACCCGTCACGGCCGATATGAATGTTTTTACGAACAGGTATTTCTTCATGTTGGTGTCGATGCTGGATATTATATAGCGCATCTTTTTTGACTGACGCTTGTTCGGGAACATTGCGGCAAACTTGCGGTTGAACGTGCTTTGTTCAACAAACATGAATATCATATATACGGCAATCATCCCGATTGTAGTCGCGATGGATGCGGCGGATATTCCGACGTTCGTTGCGATTTTGCTGATGTTCGGTATCAGCGACGCATCCAGTTTCACGCCCATCTGTGCGGACAGGTATTCCGCCAAGTCTATTATTCGCGTCTGCATCGCCGGCAGGGCCGCAATCAGTTCTGACGACATCGGGCGAATTTGTGTTATGAACAGGTATATTACACCGGCGATTGTTGCAGCGGCCAGTATGTTCGACGTCCAGTCAAATACGCGGGCGGGCACCGGATAGCGGATGTCGCGTGATTTGTTGAACGGGAAAACCTTGCGGTAATATGCGCTGATTGCATTTATTAAATACCACATGAATGTTGCGACCAGCAGGGGGATGAATATAGAACGCCCCAGCCACAGTATGAATACTATTCCGACAAACAAAATAAGACCGTTCAACATAATCGTAAAATCCTTGTAGCCTTTGAAATCATGCACATAGCGCGTTTTTTACTGCTGTTGTGTTTGCGTGATTTCCGGTGTTTCAACCATTGTCTTTGGCATGCGTTTGACAAGCGATGCGTAGGTCAATACGCCGACAATCGTCAGAACGTTTATAACAATCGCGGTTGTTGCATATGCGCCGCCGATGTTTTTGCGCATGCGGTCCGTGCCGACGACGGATGTCCATATCGCAAACACCAATCCCAGGCCCAGGGTCAGCAATAATGCCGGATAGCCGAATGTAAATCCGGACATTGTTATTAGTAAAACCAGTACGCCGGCCGTGCGGTAATTGCGCGACATAATCCAGTCGGTTAACCGCCCGTACCAGCCGCGGTCACTTTTCCGGCCGGTGTCTTTTTCGGATGCGTCGGGCATAAGGTAACCCGGAATCCACAGCATGGCAAAGCCGAACGGCGCGGTCGCCAGTGTTTTCCACATTCCGACACCCATTGCGCGCACGCGGCGGTATTTCGCATACAGATTTGCGATAAATATTCCGCACAGATACAGATAGAACATCGCCAATGCGATAATCAGTGCGATAAACGCCGGCGTGAATTGTGATTCCAGCAGCAGTAATCGCATCATAAGAGTCTGGGCGTTATATATGATGACAAGCGTTGAAATGATAAATACGACGGATGTTATAAACATCTGGGCGTTGTTTATTTCAATAAAGCCGCGGCGGTTTATGTTTTCGCCGGGCAGTTTTCGCACCAGCCATGCGGCCGCCCCAAGGAACGCGACAACCACCAATATGTTCGTAAGCGGTCCGGCAATGCGTGCGCCGGCCAGACCGGCGATTAGTGTTGCCGCGGTCATCGTAACAAACGCGATTATTGCAAACATAATCGGGCGTGTGACCAGCCATGATAAAAGTCCGTTGTTTTGTTGTTTGGGCATTTGCTTTCCTTTGTTTTTATCCCACATATTTTATCACAACTTTTTCGCATGACAAAATGAAAACGGGGGCGGCGCCCCCGTGTGCCTATTCGGCTATTTTCCCGCCGCCGATTACGGTTCGGGCGGTGGGGCATACCTGGTCGGTAAAATTTGGCTGATGGCTGATGAACAGAAACGCCGTGTCTTTCATTTCGTGCATCGTCTGGGCGATTAAACGCTGGGTGTCGGCGTCGGCACCGGAGTCCGGTTCGTCCAAAATCGCCAGGCGCGGTGCCGTCATCACAAGGCGCAACAGCATCATTCGCTTGCGCTCGCCCCCGGAAAAACCTACGTTCACACTGCGGTTAAGCCACTCTTTGGGAATGTTTAAAGCCGTGCGCGCGGATTCCAGTTTCGTTAAAAATTCCCCCATGGACAAATCGCGCCCGGTTTGAAAATGTGCATGCGCGGCGGCGGAGTGCTTTAAAAAGCTAAGCCAGGTCAGCCCCGGTATTTCCGGCACGTTCTGGGCGCCTAAAAATATCCCCAGCAGTGCGCGAGTCGTTGCGTTTTCATTTGTTATGTCGCGGCCATCGAAAATGATTTTTCCGGCGTCTATCCGGTACCGTTCGTCGCCCGCGATTGTTGCGGCCAGTGTTGACTTGCCGCTGCCGTTATGGCCCGCCAACAGATGGCGTGCGCTTGGCGCGACGGTCATGTTTATGTCCGACAGCAATGTTTTTCCGTCCATTGAAACGGAGAGATTTTTAATTTCCAGCATGTTCAATTCCATTATGTCCACGGGATTATATCACAATTAGCCGTTATGTAAATACCATATTGTTTATAGGGGAAAATAGGCCGGAAGTCATTGCCTAAAAAAAGGGTTCGTTTCCTATCGGCATAAAATATAGACCGTATTTCCAAGCTTTGTCAATGTCAAAAATCGCCTAAAAAAAACGAACGTTTTTTGTGGGGGAAAAATGAAAAAAGTCATATCTTTCATCTTTTGTGTCGCTTGTGTGCATGGTGCGGCGCATGCATCGATTACAGTAAACCTAAGTGCCAGGTGTGTGACAAACGCTTTGGCCGGATGTATTATTGACGACAATGTCTGTTACTGGTGCGGTACAACGCCGCCGCCCGGAAATTGCAAGAAGGGCTATGCCGGCTGCACATCCGAGGCTTACATCATTTCGCCAAACGGCGGCGATGTGCTTTATACCGCGGACGGATATTACGGCTATAACTGTCGTTCCGGCGGATGGACCAAGGCGCGTCAGGATTATTCCTGTAAGTCTACAGAGTACATGCACGAGGGTGCATACACGTGTTTAAAGTGTCCAAGCAGTGGTATTTTTATAGTCAATTACGATGGCACAAAGGGTGAGGAAAGGCCGTCCGTGGTTAATGCGGAGCATCACTATCAAGGGGTGGCGTCATGCTGTGCGCTGCGGAGGCCTGGCGAAAAATATGTCGATGACACTGGTGTGTTTGATTTTAATTCCGACTGCTGCTATTCGGGGGCGGAGCCTGAAATGGGCGAGCCCGATGACAGCGACGCGGCATGGTGCTTATGACGCCAGCGCCATTTGTATCAATTGCTTCGATTCAACCAAAAATTCCATCGGCAGGCGTGAAATAACCGGTGCGGCGGCGGCGCCTATAATCAGGGCCGTCGCCGTGTCGGTCGCAATGCCGCCCATTTCCAGATATCGCAACGCGTCCGCATTTATCGCGCCGGTGGTCGCCTCGTGGCTTTGTTCGTTGTCCGGGTTGGCATGAATAATTGTCGGCAGAGTGTTCGCCGTCGCGTCTGTGCCGATTATGCGCGTGTCGCATTTGGATGCGTTTTTGCCGCCGCGGCCCGTGAACGAGACCAGCGAACGAAACGTCTGGCGCGAACGGTCCAGGGCGACACCGTACGAGACTATGTTTGACACCGTGTTGTCACCGATGTGAATCATTTTTGTGCCGGTGTCCGCGCACTGGGCGCCGCGTGTTATGGACAGGGAATAAAAATCGCTGCGCGCGCCGTCGCCCGCCAGAATGGTTGACGGATACTTCCACGTTAATGCGGAACCGATTTCCACCTGGGTCCACAGTATTTCGGCGCCTGTTTCCGCGCGGCCGCGCTTTGTGACAAAGTTCAATATTCCGCCCGTGTTTTTTCCGTTTTTATATTCGCCGGCGTACCAGTTTTGAACGGTTGCGTATTTTACCTTTGCGCCCGCCATCGCGACGATTTCAACAACGCCGCTGTGCAGTTGGTGCCCCGGGCGGCGCGGTGCGCTGCAGCCCTCCATGTACGACAGTTCGGCGCCGCTGTCCGCGATGATAAGGGTTCGCTCAAACTGGCCGATTTTGGCGGTCTCGATTCTGAAATAGCTGGCCAGGTCAATCGGGCACTTGGTGTTCGGCGGAATATACACGAACGTGCCGTCGGAAAACACCGCCGCATTTAACGCGGCAAAAAAATTGTCGGCCGCCGGCACGACAGAGCCCAGATGCGTGCGTACCAGGTCCGGATATTCGCGCACCGCGTCGGACATTGGCATAAATATTATGCCGAGTTTGTTTAATTCGTCCGTGTATGATGTGTGGACGGAGCGGCTGTCGATTACGGTGTCCGTCGCCATCCCCAGCAGCGCCCGCCGTTCCGATTCCGGCAGACCCATTTTTTCATATGTTTCGGCCAGGTCCGAGTTGTCTATCTGGGACGGCTCGTTGTAATAGTTCAAACTGTCGTAATCAATGGGCGCGTAATCAAAGTCGGCCCAGTGCGGTTCGCGCATCTGTTGCCATGCGGCCAGTGCATTCAGCCGCCATTGCAGCATCCATTCCGGCTCGCCCCGGGCGGCGGATATTTCGCGTACAAGATTTTCGGATAATTTCGGCATCTTATCCCTGTGCGGCCAGCTGTTTCGCCTGGGTAAAGAATGTCAAGGACTGGCCCAGCAGGCCATCCGTGAACGTCGCCGCCAGGATTCCGTCAGGCTCGGTTGCGGCCAGATGCTGCAGAAAGCTGTCCGCGCGGCGTATATAGTTGTCTATGTAGCGGCTGATTTCACTGTCCAGTTTTATGCAGCGGCGCAGTTTTTCCAACGCAAACGGATTTTTTGCGTATTCGTCCATTATCCCGCCCAGGGCGCGCCACAACGGATGCTCGGTCGTGTTGCGGGGCATGATGTCGATTGCCGCCATGACGGGGATTAAGTTCTGCAGCAGGTCCTGGTATATCATCTCTGCGTTTTCGGCAACCGCGTTTGTGGCGGACTTGTTTTTTAGGATGGCCTGCATCTTGACGATAAGATTGTACTGCAGGACCAGTGTCTTTTTTATTTCGCGCATGTGCATGCCCATCATTACGGTGATTGCCGCCGTGGCGCACGATACGATGCATGTGATGATAATTCCGACCAAAATCATGTTGTTTTGCATTTGTACAAGTCCCTGTAAATTAAATAATTTGCTTCCGCTGCAGTGCAGTATAGCATCTTTTGCCGATTCGTGCGATTTTATCTTTGAGGCTTGTTTTTAGGTCTTGCACAGATTCGGTCAACTTGTTATAATAAGCATAAAATATATGTAAAATACAGGAAAGGAAAATAAACATGTTCCGCAAGGTTTTGATTTTTGCCATGTTTGCAACGGCGGCCGGCTATTGCTTTGCGGCCCAGGGTTTGCCTCAGGTCGTCACGTCAGAGGTGTTTTATTCCGAAGACCGCGCGGTAGAGCAGGGCGGTGAATACGAAGACGTCACCCAGACAGAGGTGCAGGAGTATTATCAGGCGCCCGCGGTTGTTCCGGCGTGGCCGCTGGCGGGTTCTGACGCGGACGTAGAGGTTGCGTGCGAATCCGGTTTGTGCGCCAAGGACAAGCAGTCTGACAATATTCGCATCGTTTCCAAGATAGGTGCGGATTTGGTTGTGGAAAATAATTTCAACATGGGCACGCGCGGCGATTTCGGCGGATGGTCCGGCGGGGCGAACATGCTGCACGGGACGCAGATTCCGGTCGGATTTGACGACGAATGCAATTCAGGATCCGAGATGCCGTTGCTGCATCGCGAGGTTTTGGAGGACGACGGTGGCAATGTTCTGGCCGTGTCGCGCAGTTCTCGCAGGAATTGTGGCGGATATGCCGACGGTTATGCGGCGTATGCGGCAAAGATGGGTTTTGCGCCGACCGGTGGCGACGGTTCGTCCGATGCGTCGTCTGATAATACAGGGGCGGACGGTGAAATTGCGGTCGATGCATCCGCCGATGCGGAGGCGCCGGTTGCACTGCAGGATCAGGTGCGTTCCTGGGTCGTTGCAAACGGACAGACGCTGCGTGAAGTGTTGCAGACATGGTGTGACAAAGAGGGCTGGGACCTGGTATGGACCACGCCGCGTGAATATCCGATTGAGGCCAGCGCTGTATTCAAGGGCCGCTTTGTTGACGTGGCGTCCGCCTTGGTGCGTAATTTCGGCCGCGCGACACCGGTGCCGTATGCGAAATTTTACAAAGGCAACCGCGTTTTGGTAATATCGACCAACGAAGAATAAGCGCATGGCGCGACGTAGGAGAGACAGATGAGAAATCCAATAAAACTTTTTATCGCGGGCGGTATGGTATGCGCGTTGGCGGCCGGGTGTGCGACGCGTGAATCTGCCAAGATGTCCGCGGCGGTTGACCAGGATTTTATCAATGCGTATGATGCGTTTGAAATGTCCAAGACACCGCGCGCCAAGGTTGCCGGCAGTGACACCGTCTCTATGTCAGAGGGGGTATGGCTGGGGAACAAATCGACGGTGCTGGAACACAGAAACAATTTGCCAGGCAAGTTTGAAACGGACACGGGCGTTACTATTTTGTTGAACGAGCCGGTCGGGCTGCAGGTTGTTGCGAACGATATCAACTCCATCACCGGAATACCCGTTAAAATCGACAGCCAGGTAAACGCGGAAAAATTAAAAAAGACGATGAACATCGCCTATACCGGAAAGCTGTCGGGGCTGCTTAGCCAGATTGCGACGGATCTGGACTTGCTGTGGTATTACGACAAGGAAGCCATAGTATTTTATGAAACAGAGACCAAGACATTTACATTATATGCATTGGGTACGGACGTTTCCTATCAGTCATCGGTTCAGACCGACGACGGAAACCAGGTGTCCTTGGAATCCACATTAAAAGAATGGGACGAGGTTGAACAGGCGATTGCCGCAATCATCGGCAAGGCGGACAACGCCGATTTCACCGTGTCGCGCAGTTTGGGTACAATCACCGTGACCGCGCCGCCGTCGGTGCAGAGCCGCGTCGGCGAATACATCGCCCGCCAGAACAAACGTCTGTCGCAGCTGGTGACGATTGATGTCAAGGTGCTGCAGGTGTCGTTGTCGAATGATTCTGCGTTTGGGCTGAATCTGGCCGCGGCCATTAACTCGACATCGGGGCTGAACATCGTTGCGAATCCAAAGAACAATTTGGCGACCCAGGACGCCAGCTCCATGAACATTGCGGTTTTGTCAAACGCCGTTTCCGCACTGACCGGTGCGACGCATATGGAAAACGGTGTTGCGGTTGACGGCGCGTACACGGCCGACCAGATTGCAAACGGCAGTCTGTCCAGTGTCGCCGGCAGTAACGCGTTGATTCAGGCGCTGGCAAAGCAGGGTAAGGTGTCGCTGGTAACGAATGTCGGTGTTACGACACGAAACAACCGTGTGGCGCCGGTAACGAACACCCGCACAACGGGCTATATAAAGAGATTTGAATCACGTAATTTTACAACGGTTGAATCCAGTACCGTTGACCAGGACGATTTGGAGACAGGATTTTCAATGCAGCTGCTGCCGAATGTTCTGGAAAATGGCAAGATACTGTTGCTGTTCAAGATTTCCGTCCGTGAACTGTTGCGTATGTCCACCCAGACAATCGGCGAGGTGACACTGCAGTTGCCGGAGGTTGAAGAGCGCAGCTTTATGCAGGAAATCATTATGGAATCCGGTCAGATGCTGGTTGTGTCGGGCTTTGAAAAGCAGACCGGGTCCGACACCAGATACGGCTTGGGCGACCCCGACTTTATGGCGTTGTCCGGTTCGCGTGAAACATCGTCTCAGCGTGACGTGCTGGTTGTAATCCTGACGCCGCAGGTGCTGGTAAGCCCGATGGATTCCGAGCGTGCGATACAACAGCATTGGGGCGCACCGTTGAACTAAAAAAGTGCGTTTGTAAAACAGTCCGGATTACCCGGACTGTTTTTTATATTTTAAATATTTGGAAAAAACGCGCAATGCCATATAATTTGTGGCGGTCGGCGGCATGAATGTAAATATTGACGGCGAAAAGTATCACGTCGCAGAGTGATAAAAATCCCAGCATGGGGATTTGTTTATGAATGCGTAAAAAAGCGCGCATAGAATGCGCGCCAATTATTTTGCATGAGCACTTACGCGATTTTCGCAACCTTTTTTGTCAGGCGGGAAATTTTGCGTGCGGCGCGCTTTTTCGGCATAACCTTGCCGGCGGCCTTCATGATTTTGCTTTCCGCGGCACGGGTGGCGGCAACAGCCGCGGCCTTGTCCCCGGATTCAATTGCAACAATCGCCTTTTTTGTCGCGGTTTTAACAGAGCTGCGACGTGCAGTGTTTACGGCGTTCTTTTTGGCCGTTACTAAAATTCTTTTTTCAGATGACTTGTGATTTGCCACTTTATTTTCCTTTTATTTAGTCATGTTTTTTGCTATTTTATATAAAACAAACACAAAATCAAGGAAAAATAAAATGGTATTTGCAATTGCGTTGATAGTGTCTTATTTACTGGGCAGCATTCCGATGGGGCTGTTGCTGGCGCGCCTGGCGGGCAAGGGGGATTTGCGCAAGGTTGGCAGCGGGAACATCGGCGCCACCAATGTAATGCGTGTCGGCGGCTTGCGCTTGGCGGGACTGGTATGGATTTTGGATATGGCAAAAGCGATTGCCGCGGTTTTTTTAGGCGGGGCTCTTGGCGGGGGGGCGCTGGCGGCGTGGTGCGGTTTTGCCGCAATTGTGGGGCACTGTTATCCCGTATGGCTGCGTTTTAAGGGCGGCAAGGGGATATCGTCGCTGTTCGGTGTTTTGCTGGCGATAAGCCCCGTGTCTTTCTGTGTTTGCGGCATAATGTGGCTGCTGGTGGCGTTGTCGTCCGGTTTTTCATCGCTGGGGGCGGTTGTGGTGTTCTGTTTTATGCCGGTGCTGGGGTTCTGTATTGCGACGTCGGTCGGATGGGCGTTTTTGGCAATCGGGTTGCTCTGCATGTGGCGGCATCGTGAAAATATAATGCGACTGCTGCGCGGGACCGAGTCGCAGATTCAATGGAAGTGGAAGAAATAGGCCGGGATAAAAAATACGCGTAATATAAACGCGTATTTTTATTTATGCTTTATTTATGTGTAATTTTGTGATATAATGCGCATATAAAGTAGGGAAAAGAGAATGATGAAAAAATTCATGCCTTTCATTGTATTATGCGCGGCGGCGACGCCTGCGCTGGCGTTGACCCCGGCGGGCCAGGGACGTCGTGCAACCGCATCACAGATGGCGGCGGCACCGCGTGCGACGGCGTCTGTTAATCAGTTGAACGCAATGGCGTCAATGGCATCGATGAATGTTGGTCAGACAAATCCGGGCGCAACAACACCCAGCAAACCCAGCATAAAGGTTGACCCGCCGGTGACAGAGGGGCCGGCAGAGGAAGAAAAGAAAGACATGCGGGAAAAAGAAAAGGCGGCCTGTATCAATAATAATATAGGCGTCGGCAACACGTTTGTGTGGGCGTCCCGTTATAGCAATATAAACAACTATGCATCCATGGTCGAAGACGTGGAAGAGCCGGCCAACAACACATGCTTTGTTCGTGTGGAGGTAAAGTCCGACGATTCCAAGATAAGTGTCGCCGACATCCCGGCAAAATACTTTGAAATGGGCCAGACGATAACGTGCGGCTCGTGGGCGGATGAAAAGACACTGGAAAAACGCATCCTGGACGCGAAAAAATCCGCGCGCACATGGGGCACGGTCGGTGGCGCGGTCGGTGGCGCGGCGGTCGGCGTCGGTGCGATGGAATTGTTCGGGAACAAGCTGATTGGCGGCTCTGTTCAGGGACAAAAGGCACTAAAGGATAACGAATTGCTGTATTCTCAGCTGGCGGTGCTGAAAAAGAACGAGCCGGCAAAGTATCAGCAGATTATGGCACAGTTGCGCAGCCTGAAGAAAGAGTGCGAAAGCACCGTTTGGCAGGGTGCCGAGCAGCCGGAGGAATGTATCCAAATCAATTACTCTTATTTATTGGGTCTGGATTCCGCTTTGTAAAAAAATCCCCGTATGGGGATTTTTTTATGAATGCATATTTTGCTTTCGCCGATGTAACAAATTTTCCTATAGTATATATATTATGAACGAATTGTTTGATAAATTATGCCTTTTGCGGGCGCCGCGTATCGGGCCGGTACGTTATGCACGGCTGGTCGCGGAATTTGGCTCGCCCGCGGCGGCGGTGGCCGCGTTAAATTTGGACGCCGCGCATTTTGACATGGTGCGCCGTGAAATGGACGCCGCCGGGGCCCGGGGCATACATTATATATCCGATGACGACGATATTTATCCAAAGGCCCTGGGGCGGGTAAAAAATCACCCGCCCGTTATAACCGTGCGCGGAAATTTGGAAACGTTGCGCCGGCCCATGGTGTCGATTGTCGGCACGCGTCATGCGACGGCGGCCGGCATGGGATTTGTTCGCGACATGGCCTGCGCTTTTGCATCGCGCGGCATTGTTGTCGCATCTGGTATGGCGATGGGAACAGACACCGCGGCGCACTCGGGGGCGCTGGGGGGCGACGGTGATGCGCAGACAATCGCTGTACTGGCCGGCGGGGTCGACTACGTGTGGCCGATTGAAAACGAATCGTTGTATCACAGAATAATAGAGCGGGGCGCCGTAATCAGTGAAATGCCGGTCGGTTTTGTGCCGAATCCCACAAACTTTGTGCAAAGAAACCGCTGGATTGCGGGATTGGGCGAAAAACTTATCCTGGGCGAGGCCGATATAAACTCCGGCAGTATGACAACCGCCCGATTCGCCGCCGAATATGGGCGCGATGTTTGGGCGATTCCGTCGCATCCGGCGGATTCCCGCGCCGCCGGGCCAAATTCGCTGATTGCGTCGGGGGCCGCGAAATTATGCAGCGGGGTGTCCGATTTCTTTGCCCCGGCCCAAACAAGCAATCGTGGCGAAAAAAAATCGCAAACGGAAAATAGTCTTTTGGATGCAATCGGGACGGTTGCGGTATCCGAATCTGTATTGACGCAGATTGTCAAAAAATCAATTTCGGAAATTAAACGTGATTTGGTTATCTTGGAATTGCAGGGTTTAGTCAAAAAAACAGACGGCGGATATGTCCGTGCGTGAATCAAATCCTGTATATACAGTGTATATACAAAGCGCGGAAATCTGGCAAAAAAACGAATCGTTGTCAAAAAATAAATGTTCAAAAATTGTTCAACATTCGGTTGCAAATAGAATTTTATCTTATAACTTATCTGACGTATCCAACGATGTGAGAACATCAAAAAACAAATGCGAGAGAGTAAAAAGTAGGGCAGACATAAACACTAAATTTTTATGAATCCAAAAATCAGGGTTGAGTAAAATTTAGCGTTTATGTGCAGGTGGTTTTTACACTCTTGCGCGGGCAGGAAACTCTTTTAGGGAAGGAAAGGAGAAACAGCATGCAGACAGCGGCAAAAAAAGAAATGACAAACTTGGAAGTAATCAAGGGGGCCATTGCCGCAAAAATAGATTCTGCTGCGTTTACATCTTGGATTGCTCCGCTGAATTTCGATGTTGTTGACAATGTTTTGGTTCTGGGTGCACAGAACCAGTTCTCGGCTGATTTCATCACCAGCGTATACAGTAATGTTTTAACCGATGTCGCGGCCGGTTTCGGCTTGGCGGTGCGCGTATGTGTACGCAGTGCGGCCACTGTTGCCTCGCCGATTGCAAACGACAATGCGGTTGCGTCTTATGCGCCGACATCCGAGGTTGCGTCGGCGGCGTCTGCAAATACGGCGGCGTTTGATGCGTTTGTTGCGTCCGATGAAAACGCCTTTGTTTTGTCTGCCTGCAAAAAGATTGCGGCGGGTGCGGTTTCTTTCTCGCCGCTGTTTATTTACGGGCCGGCGGGTGCGGGCAAATCCCTGTTGGTGCAGTGCATTCGCGATGCGTCCGCAGGCCGCACAATCATGATGAGCGGGGGCCAGTTCGTTTCCGAATTCACACGCAGCCTGCATGACAAAAGTGTTTTTGCGTTCAAAGATTTCTGCCGCAACTGTGACACATTTATTCTGGACGACGTTCAGGCTTTGTCCCGCGCGGTTGCGTCCACAAACGAATTTTTGCAGCTGGTTATGGATTTGCGCGCGGCCGGCAAGAACGTTGTTCTGACCGCGTCCAGCGCGCCGAGCAGCCTGACCGGTTTCGACCGTCGTGCCCAGTCTGTGCTGGCATCCGGCCTGGTTGCGGACATTGCGGCGCCGAATGCACATGTAAAGCGCACAATGCTGCGTCGCGCCGGTGTTGCCGCCGATGTTATTGATGCGATTCTGCCGCGCATGGCCGCCGACGGTCACGTAATCGCGGGTGTGGTTACAAAAATCAAAACATATGCCGAATTGATGGGCGCGCCGGTCAATATGGACGTTGCACAGCGTTTGCTGGCGGATACTTTGCAGAAATCCAAGACACCGATTGCAATGGTGCGTTCCATGTGCGAAAAGCTGGGCGTTTCATATGAGGCGGTATGCGGGACCAGCCGCGCGCGCGGTCTGGTACTGGCGCGTCAGACAATGATGGCGGTGTTAAAGGGTGCGACATCGATGTCTTTGACGGAAATCGGCCGCCTGGTCGGCGACCGTAATCATGCGACGGTTCTGTACGCGATTGCCCAGGTTGAAAAGGCAAAGCAGACGGATTTGGTCTTGGCCGCCCAGATAAGCCAGATGATTGCGGAATACAAATAAGAAAACGCCCCGGGTGGGGCGCTTTTTATTGAATGCCGACCTGGAAATCATCACCGTATCCGGCGACAACCTGGCCGCGGACGGTGCAGTTGATATCCTCAAAGCCGCCCTTTATCTGATTCTTTTTTATTACGTTACTTGTTATTAAACCGCCAGCCGTACCAAGTACCACGCCCGCAACCGAATCCGACACAAGGCGAGAGGTGTTGAAATTACCTTCCTTGTTCTTCCATACCGATGTGCTAAGCCCCGCCTTTAA